>JAGOAJ010000031.1 GCA_017983955.1 Burkholderiaceae bacterium | reverse complement strand
ATTTCGCCGGAGGCGATACGGAATAGCAAGGCATAGCCGATTTGGCCGGCAGCGCCGGTGACGGCTACACGCATGGCGGGTTTGGACATGGATGAATCTCCCCTAAGAGGTAAAACAAAAATGAGGTGCAAACAGTTGCTAGTGTAAATCTTTTGATCGCTAAGTAGCAGCGCAGGCGCGTAAGTATTGCGGCGAAGAATATCGGAATAATTTCCAGACGTCAAACATCTTATATCTTATATAAGACAGAAGAGTGTTAGACAGAAACTCCTGTCCATGCGAAAATGCTATGTTCACTTTTAATCATTAATTGACACGTTTCTATGTCCGATACCGTTTCGTCTGATCGGGTCAGCAATGACCCGGACCGTTCTGCTGGCAGTGCCGCTTTCAGTCCGCTGTATCAGCAGATCAAAGGGCTGTTGTTGCAAAGCCTGGACAGAGGCGAATGGAAACCCGGCGAATCCATCCCCAGCGAATTTGATTTGGCTGCCCGTTTTCAGGTCAGCCAGGGCACAGTGCGCAAGGCCATAGACGAGCTTGCCGCGGAAAACCTATTGCTCAGACGTCAGGGCAAGGGTACATTTGTAGCAACCCACAGCGAAGCCAAAGTGCGTTACCGGTTTTTGCGACTGACGCCCGACGATGGCAAGCTGCCGGTTACCGGCAGCAAAGTGCTGGAATGCCGTCGGGTGCGCGCACCCGCTGACATTGCTGCTTTGCTGGAGCTGCGTACCGCAGATATGGTTATCAACATGCGGCGCTTGCTGTCCTTTGATCAGGCACCCACCATTTTGGATGATATCTGGTTGCCTGGTTCGGTGTTTCGCGGTCTGACCGCCGATTCTATTGCACGCTATCGCGGTCCTTTGTACGGTTTGTTTGAATCCGAGTTCGGTGTCAGCATGGTACGTGCCGACGAAAAAATTCGTGCTGTTCTGGCCCAGCCTGAACAGGCGGACTTGCTGCAGGTCCCACCCGCCAGTCCTTTGTTGCAGGTTGAGCGAGTCTCTTATACCTACGGCGATAGGCCCATGGAAGTGCGCAGGGGCTTGTACGTTACAGAACGGTTTCATTACAGAAACAGTTTGAATTAATACAGTTTTTTGGCCAATTTGGTGGGTATCCGCGAAATGGGCGAAAATAGCTAGCGTTTCACAATAATTATTTGTCATCACCTCGAGGCCATCATGTCCGATACAGCTTCAAAGCCGCGTCCGCAGTTTCGCAACTTAGGCGTGCCGCAGCTACTCAGCTACCGTCTGCCCCCGGCAGCCAAGGCATCTATCATGCACCGCATCAGCGGGGCATTGTTGTTCCTTTGCCTGCCGCTGGTTCTATTGCCGCTTTTTGCTCTTAGCGTCACTTCTCCGGAAAGCTACGCCACCATCCAGAGCTGGGTAGCCCATCCACTGATGAAGCTGATCCTGCTGGTCCTGATCTGGGGGTATATGCACCACTTCTGTGCGGGCATACGTTATCTGACCCTGGATCTGCATATAGGTAACAGCAGGGAAGCGTCGCAACGGTCAGCCCGTGTCGTATTCGGTATTAGCCTGGCCTTGACGCTGGTTTTCGGTCTTAAACTGTATGGGGTCTGGTAATGGCTAACAAGGAACGTCTCGGTACTCAGCGTCTGGTGGTTGGCGCGCATTACGGCACCATCGACTTTATCGTTCAGCGTGTCACGGCCGTGATCATGGCGGTTTATACACTGGTTTTGTTCTTCGGTATCTTGTTCAGCGCCGATATGAATTTTGATAGCTGGCGCTATCTATTTACCTTTACCTGTCTAACCCTGCCCGTGGGGCAGTTGCTGGCAACCTTGGCTTTCTTGTCATTGGCCTGGCATGCCTGGATAGGTGTACGCGATATCTGGATGGACTACGTTCGTGCTACTGGTCTGCGACTGTTTCTACAGGTGCTGACCATCTTGTGGCTGCTGGGTTCTGTCATTTATTTCGCAAAAATTCTCTGGAGCTTATAAGCCGTGGCTGCTGTCAAAAATTCTATACCGCGCCGCCAGTTTGATGTGGTGGTTGTCGGAGCCGGCGGGGCCGGTATGCGTTGTTCCTTGCAATTGGCTGAAGCCGGCTTATCGGTTGCTGTGCTCTCCAAGGTGTTTCCTACCCGTTCGCACACAGTCGCGGCCCAGGGCGGGGTTAGCGCCTCGCTGGGCAACATGAGCGAAGACGATTGGTACTGGCATATGTACGACACCGTCAAGGGGTCAGACTGGTTGGGTGACCAAGACGCCATCGAATTTATGTGTCGCGAAGCGCCCAATGCCGTATACGAACTTGAACATTACGGCATGCCTTTTGACCGTAATGCCAACGGCACTATCTATCAGCGCCCATTTGGCGGCCACACAGCTAACTTCGGCGAGAAGCCCGTACAGCGGGCTTGCGCTGCGGCTGACCGTACTGGTCATGCCATGTTGCATACGCTGTACCAGCGTAACGTCGCTGCGCGTACCCAGTTCTTCGTCGAATGGATGGCGCTGGACTTGCTGCGCAACGAAGCGGGCGACGTCTTGGGCGTGACCGCGCTGGAAATGGAAACAGGTGAAATCTTCGTTCTGGAAGCCAAGCAAACCGTGCTGGCTACCGGTGGCGCCGGACGTATCTGGGCAGCATCCACCAACGCCTTTATCAATACCGGCGACGGGCTGGGCATGGCCGCTCGTGCTGGCCTGCCACTGCAGGATCTGGAATTCTGGCAGTTTCACCCCACAGGGGTTGCTGGCGCAGGCGTGTTGATCACTGAAGGTGTACGCGGCGAAGGCGGCATACTGCTGAACAAAGATGGCGAACGCTTCATGGAGCGCTACGCGCCTACGCTGAAAGACTTGGCGCCGCGTGACTTCGTATCACGTTCTATGGACCAGGAAATTAAAGAAGGCCGTGGTTGTGGCGATGGTAGCTACGTGGTGTTGAAGCTGGATCACCTGGGCGCCGACGTTATTAAAAAACGTCTGCCTTCCATACGCGAAATTGCCATCAAGTTCGCCAACGTTGATCCCATCAAGGATCCGATACCCGTCGTTCCCACAATTCACTACCAAATGGGTGGCATACCCACCAACATCTATGGTCAGGTGGTAACCACTAAAAATGGTGAAAACAGCACCGTCAATGGCTTGTATGCCATTGGTGAATGTGCCGCCACATCAGTACACGGCGCCAACCGCCTGGGCACCAACTCCCTGCTGGATTTGATTGTTTTTGGTCGCTCTGCAGGCAACCATATCGTCCAGTCGCACCCCGAGCGTCAGCATGCTCATCAGGATATCCCACAGTCGGCGATCGACTATTCGTTGGATCGGGTCAACAAGCTTGAAACTCGTACCAGCGGCGAGAAAACTCAAGATGTCGCCGATTCCATGCGCATGGCCATGCAGCATCACTGCGGCGTTTTCCGTACTATGGACTTGCTCAATAAGGGCGTAGAAGCCATAGAAAGCATAGCGCCACAAGTGGACAATATTTACTTTAAAGACAAGTCCAAAGTCTTTAACACAGCGCGTATCGAGGCGCTGGAAGTCGCCAATATGATAGAAGTTGCACGGGCTACCACCAAGTCGGCAGCAGCACGTACGGAAAGTCGCGGAGCCCACGCTCTGAATGACTATCCAGAACGTGATGACGAGAACTGGTTGCGTCACAGCTTGTGGTTCTCCGAGGGCAGTCGTCTGGAATACAAACCAGTGCAAATGAAGCCGTTCACCGTAGACAGCTTCCCGCCCATGCCGCGCACTTTCTGATCAGGACTTCAAAATGAGCACAAAACGTATCGTTAAGTTTGAAATTTACCGCTATGATCCTGACAAGGACGAGCGCCCTTACATGCAAAAAATCGAGGTCGAGCTTCAGCCCCACGACAAGATGTTGCTGGACGCCATATTGCGTTTGAAAAACGATGTGGACGATAGCCTGGCTATACGCCGTTCTTGCCGTGAAGGCGTGTGCGGTTCGGATGCCATGAATATCAATGGCAAGAATGGACTGGCATGCACCACGAACTTGCTTGATCTGAAGCAACCCATAGTGCTTAGGCCTTTGCCTGGCCTGCCGGTAGTGCGTGATCTGATCGTCGACATGACCCATTTCTTCGATCAGTACCACTCTATCAAGCCTTTCCTGATCAACGACCAGCCACCACCCGAAAAAGAACGTCTTCAGTCGCCTGAAGCACGCGAACAACTGGATGGCCTGTATGAATGCATACTGTGCGCCTGTTGTTCCACATCATGTCCTTCATTCTGGTGGAACCCTGATAAGTTCGTCGGCCCTGCTGGTTTGTTGCAGGCCTACCGTTTTATTGTGGATTCGCGTGACGAAGCTACTGCCGAGCGTCTGGATAATCTGGAAGATCCTTACAGGTTATTCCGTTGCCATACCATCATGAACTGTACCGATGTCTGTCCTAAGGGCTTGAACCCTTCACATGCTATCGGGAAAATCAAAGAACTCCTGGTAAGGCGTACAGTCTAAGCTCATGGGGAAACTCTCAGAACTAGAACGTGCGCGTCTACGGTGGCGCGCACGCCGCGGGCTGCTGGAAAATGACCTGATTATCACGCGGTTTTTGGATCATTACGAAGCAGAATTAACCGACCAAGATGTGTCCGCCCTTACTTTGCTGTTCGAGATGGACGATACCGATTTGCTTACTGTGTTGCTGGGCCGAGATGAAGTTCAAGGCGTGTATGACACGCCCGATATCCGGCGACTGGTCTCCCAGATGCAAGCACTGTAATTTTTAAGGAAAAAAGTGATGCAATTGTCTGATAAAAAAGCCACGCTATCGTTTTCTGATGGTAGCGCACCGATTGAATTCCCCGTCTATCGGGGTACAACGGGTCCAGAGGTGATAGACATCCGCAAGCTGTATGGCCAAACCGGCATGTTCACCTACGATCCGGGCTTTTTGTCTACTGCATCCTGCGAGTCCGGCATTACATACATTGACGGCGACCAGGGCAAGCTGCAGTATCGTGGTTACCCTATCGCTCAACTGGCGGAAAACTACCAGTTCCTGGATATTTGCTATTTGATCCTGAATGGTGAACTGCCTGACGAAACGCAGAAGTATGACTTCGATCAGCTGGTGACTCATCACACCATGGTGAACGAGCAGTTGCATTTTTTCCTGCGTGGCTTCCGTCGCGATGCTCACCCCATGGCCGTCCTTACTGGTCTGGTCGGTGCATTGTCGGCGTTCTATCATGACTCTACCGACGTCACCAACCCACATCATCGCCATGTGTCGGCCATACGCTTAATTGCCAAGATGCCTACGCTGGTGGCGATGGCATACAAATACTCGCAAGGCCAACCTTTTATCTATCCGCAAAACAATCTGTCGTACACCGGCAATTTCTTGCGCATGATGTTTGCCACCCCGTGCGAAGACTATGTAGTTAACGACGTAGTAGAGCGCGCTTTAGATCGCATCTTTATCCTGCACGCTGACCACGAACAGAATGCGTCCACCTCTACAGTGCGTCTGTGCGGTTCGTCAGGGACCAATCCTTTTGCGGCTATTGCCGCTGGCGTGGGTTGTTTGTGGGGTCCGGCTCATGGCGGTGCCAATGAAGCTTGCCTGAAAATGTTGGAAGACATTCAGGCTAGCGGTGGCATTTCCAAAGTCGGCGAGTTCATGGAAAAGGTCAAGGACAAGAACTCTGGCGTGCGCCTGATGGGTTTTGGTCATCGGGTCTACAAAAACTACGATCCGCGCGCCAAGCTGATGCAAGAAACTTGTCGTGAAGTTCTGGATGCTTTGGGCTTGCATGACGACCCCTTGTTCAAGCTGGCCATGGAAGTCGAGCGCATTGCATTGGAAGACCCATACTTTGTCGAGCGCAAGCTGTATCCCAACGTAGACTTCTACTCGGGCATAGTACAGCGCGCCATAGGCATACCCACCGAGCTGTTCACGGCAATCTTTGCCTTGGCGCGGACCGTGGGCTGGATCGCTCAGTGGAACGAAATGCTTTCCGATCCAGAATACAAAATTGGCCGTCCACGCCAGTTGTATACCGGCAAGGACACGCGTAACGTACCTGGTGTCGACACCAAGTAAGCACGATCAAAAAGGGAAGCCCAGCTTCCTTTTTTTGTGTGTGCTGCTTGCTAAGATCTTATAGAAAAAGCCCTGGTTCATAATCCATGAATCAGGGCTTTTTGCTGTTTACTACCGAGGTTTAGCTTAGATGGCTTCGCCGACTTCTTGCTGAGCATCCACCACGGCCAGGGCCGTCATGTTCACAATGCGCCTGACGGTTGCGCTGGTAGTCAGTACGTGTGCCGGGCGTGCTGCGCCCAGCAGCACGGGGCCCATGGCCACGCCATTACTACCCGTCATTTTCAGCATGTTGTAGGTGATGTTGCCGGTATCCAGATTGGGCATGATCAGCAGATTGGCAGGACCTTTAAGCGGCGAGTCGGGGAAAGCCTTAAGGCGAATTTTTTCCGACAACGCCGAGTCGGCATGCATTTCACCATCGACTTCTAGTTGTGGCGCGCGTTCATTGATCAACCGTCTGGCTTCGGCCATTTTCAGGGATGACGGCGACAATTGGCTACCAAAGTTAGAGTGCGATAGCAGGGCTACCTTGGGAATTACGCCAAAACGCAACACTTCAGCTGCTGCCTGTATGGTCATGTCAGCGATCTGTTCTGCTGTGGGATCCTGATTGACGTGGGTGTCGCAAATGAATAGCGTCTGGGTGGGCAGCATCAAGACATTCATAGCCGCATAGGTTTTTGCCCCTTCTTTGAGGCCTATGATGTCGTGTACGTGCTTTAGCTGGTTATCAAAACGGCTGGCGACGCCACACAGCATGGCGTCGGCGTCGCCACGTTGCAGCAACATGGCGGCGATTAGCGAGTTGTGCTTGCGCACCATCGCCTTGGCAATGTCCGGGGTGACTCCTTCGCGGGCCATCAGTTTGTAATAGGCCGTCCAGGTCTCATGGAAACGGTCATCGCCTTCAGGGTTAACAATTTCTATGTCTGTACCTATGACCAAACGCAGACCAAACTTCTTCAGGCGCATTTCTATCACGGACGGCCTACCCACCAATATGGGCATAGCGATTTTTTCGTCAACCACGGTTTGCACGGCACGTAACACGCGCTCGTCTTCGCCATCGGCGTAGATTACACGCTTGGGTGCGCTTTTGGCCTGTGCGAACAGCGGCCGCATCAACTGCCCAGAGTGATACACCAAGGCCATCAGTTTCTGGCGATAGGCCTCCATATCGGTAATGGGCCTGGCGGCCACGCCGGATTTCATGGCGGCTTCTGCGACTGCAGGCGCGATCTTAACGATCAGTCTGGGGTCAAAAGGCTTAGGAATAATGTAGTCTGGTCCGAAGGACAGTTCTTCGCCGGGGTAGGCCAGGGCGACTTCGTCGTTTTGCTCGGCTTGGGCTAATTCCGCGATTGCCTGAACGCAAGCACGCTTCATTTCTTCGTTAATGACGGTGGCGCCCACATCCAGGGCACCACGGAAAATAAACGGGAAGCACAGGACGTTATTGACCTGATTGGGGTAATCGGAACGCCCGGTGGCAATAATGCAGTCGGGGCGTGCTGCCTTGGCGATTTCTGGGCGAATTTCAGGCTCGGGGTTGGCTAATGCGAGAATAAGCGGCTGCCTGCCCATGCTGGTGACCATCTCGGCGGTGAGTACGCCAGCGGTCGAGCAGCCTAGGAATACGTCGGCGTCCTGGCACACGTCAGCCAGTGTGCGGCTGTCGGTGGTTTGGGCATAGCGCGCCTTGTTGGTTTCCATGTTGGCGTCGCGGCCATCCCAGATGACGCCACGCGAATCCACCACATAGGTATTTTTGCGTTCCAGACCCAATGAGACCAGCAAGTCCAAGCAGGCGATGGCGGCTGCGCCTGCGCCAGAGCAGACTAATTTGACCTGGCTGATGTCTTTACCCACCACTTTCAGGCCGTTAAGTATTGCGGCCGAGGAAATAATGGCGGTGCCATGCTGGTCATCGTGGAACACTGGGATCTTCATGCGCTCGCGAAGTTTCTTTTCGATGTAGAAACACTCGGGTGCTTTGATGTCTTCCAGATTGACGCCGCCCAAGGTGGGCTCCAGCGCTGCAATAATATCGACTAGCTTGTCGGGGTCGGTTTCGGCCAGCTCTATATCAAACACGTCTATGCCGGCGAATTTTTTAAATAAACAACCTTTGCCTTCCATCACAGGTTTCGCAGCCAGCGGGCCTATATTGCCCAGGCCCAGTACCGCCGTGCCGTTGGTAATAACGCCAACCAGATTGGAACGTGAGGTGTATTTGGCCGCTGCGTCTTCACCGTCGGCATAGATGGCCATACAGGCCACCGCGACGCCAGGCGAATAGGCCAGGGACAGATCGTCTTGGTGGGCGAGTGGTTTGGTTGGCATGACCGAGATTTTGCCTGGCGTAGGGTAGGCGTGATAATCCAGGGCAAGTTTAGCGAAATCGGCGTTGGCGTCCATGATGGAGGGGCTCCTTGGAGATGATGATTGTTTGGAAGTCTGATTTCCGTAGTGTAAGGCCGTACGCTATCACATGCTGGGCTGGCAGGGTGTTTGTTAATGCCAACGCTTTTGTTCTTTTGCTTGGTGTTTAGCCAAGGCTGGGCCAAGAACGGATACCTTCAAGGGTATACTAGTATGAATACGGCTTATCAAGGCGTCGTACTGTTGCCTTCTGCCCCGCTATCCGCTAACCGGTCTGGCCGTGTCGCGGAAGGTTGTCCCCTGCATCATAACGAGTGAGACACTCGGATAGGTGAAGCGTTTATATGTCATCGGAAATAGAACTTTTATCCAACTCCTACCTGTTTGGCAGCAATGCCCCCTACGTCGAGGAACTCTACGAGTCCTACCTTGACGATCCCGGGTCCGTATCGGAAAAATGGCGAGATTATTTCGACCAGTTGCAGCACCAGCCTGCCACGGATGGTGCCGAAGGCACGCGTGACCAGGCCCACGCTCCCATCGTTGAATCTTTCGCCCAGCGCGCTAAAGCCAATGCTTTCGTGCAGCAGGCCCATAAACCTGACCTGGCTGTGGCTGGCAAGCAGGTCTATGTGCAGTCCATTATTGCCGCCTATCGTTCACTGGGCGCGCGCTTTGCACAGCTGGATCCGCTAAAGCGTCAAGATAGGCCATTAATCCCAGAACTGGACCCCAGTTTCTACGGGTTGACCGAGGCCGATCTGGACCTGGTGTACTCAGCCACCAATACCTATTTCACCAAAGCCGACACCATGACCATGCGCGACATGCTCAAGGCGTTGCGCGATACCTACTGCCAAAGCGTCGGTGTGGAATTCATGCACATGTCCGATCCCGCTGCGAAGCGCTGGATACAGGAAAGGCTGGAATCCACATCAGGAGTACCATCGTATACCGCAGAGCACAAACGTAATATTCTGCAGCAACTAACCGAGGCCGAAGGCCTGGAACGTTTCCTGCACACTAAATACGTAGGTCAGAAGCGTTTCTCGCTGGAAGGCGGTGAAAGCTTTATTGCCAGCATGGACGTGGTGGTTAACCATGCCGGGGAAAACGGCGTGCAGGAAATCATCGTGGGCATGGCTCATCGTGGGCGCCTGAACATGCTGGTCAACATCATGGGCAAGATGCCAGGTGAATTGTTTGCTGAATTTGAAGGCAAACACATCGAAGGCCTGACCGATGGCGACGTGAAATACCACAATGGTTTTTCCAGCGATCTGTCCACGGCAGGTGGACCCGTTCACCTGTCGCTGGCTTTCAACCCCTCGCACCTGGAAATCGTCAACCCTGTGGTTGAAGGTAGCGTGCGTGCTCGCCAAGATCGCCGTGGCGACACCGAAGGCGTGCAAGTACTGCCTGTGCTGGTGCATGGCGACGCCGCCTTTGCAGGGCAGGGCGTGGTCATGGAAACCCTTAACCTGGCGCAAACGCGTGGTTATGGCACCGGTGGCACGCTGCACATCGTCATCAACAACCAAATTGGTTTCACCACCTCAGACCCACGCGATACACGTTCCACACTGTATTGCACCGACGTGGTCAAGATGATAGAAGCCCCGGTATTTCACGTTAATGGCGACGACCCAGAAGCGGTGGTTTATGCCACTCAGCTGGCTTTGGATTATCGTCAGAAATTCGGTCACGATGTGGTCGTCGATATTGTCTGCTTCCGCAAGCTGGGCCATAACGAACAGGACACGCCGTCGCTTACTCAGCCCCTGATGTACAAAAGCATAGGCAAGCACCCCGGCACACGTAAGCTTTATGCTGACAAGCTGATTGCTCAGAATGTGCTGACCGAAGGCGAACCGGACCAAATGGTCAAGGACTACCGCCAGCTTATGGAAGACGGCCAGCGCACTATCGAACCTGTACTGACCGACTACAAAAACAAGTACGCCACCGACTGGTCGCCATTCTTGAACGCTAAATGGACGGATCAGGCGGACACTGCTGTGGCAGCGGCCGAACTGACTCGCATCGGCGAAAAGCTTTGCACAGTTCCCGAAGATTTTACCCCCCACAGTTTGGTCAATCGTCTACTTAACGAGCGTCGCAAGATGGCTCAGGGCGAACAAAACCTGGACTGGGGTATGGGCGAACACCTGGCTTTTGCCACATTGGTAGCCAGTGGTTATGCCATACGGATTACCGGTCAGGACTCGGGGCGCGGTACGTTTACACACCGCCATGCCGTGCTGCACGACCAGAAGCGCGAACGCTGGGATGACGGTACCTATATTCCGCTGCAAAATGTCTCGGATACCCAGGCACCATTTACGGTCATAGACTCGGTCTTATCCGAAGAAGCAGTGTTGGCGTTTGAATACGGTTATGCCACCACCGAACCTAATACCTTGACCATCTGGGAAGGTCAGTTTGGTGACTTCGTCAACGGCGCCCAAGTCGTCATAGATCAGTTCATTACGTCTGGCGAAGCCAAGTGGGGTCGTCATTGCGGTTTGACCCTGATGTTGCCACACGGTTATGAAGGCCAGGGTCCGGAACACTCTTCCGCCCGTATAGAACGCTTCTTGCAGCTGTGTGCTGACAACAACATACAGGCCGTGCAGCCGACCAACAGTTCGCAGATTTTCCACGTTTTGCGCCGCCAGATGATACGGCCTTTCCGCAAGCCGCTGGTTATCTTCACGCCCAAGTCGTTGCTGCGCAACAAGGATGCTTCGTCGCCACTATCTGATTTGGCGACCGGCCAGTTCCTGCCTGTCATTGGTGAACAAGACGCGACCATCAATCCCGACGACGTTAAACGCATATTGGTGTGTTCAGGCAAGGTCTATTTCGATCTGGTGCATGCCAGAACAGACGTTGCCCGCAAGGACGTGGCCATTTTGCGTGTCGAGCAGCTTTATCCCTTTGCCCACAAGGCATTCCAGGCCGAATTGCAAAAGTACAGCAATGCCGTGGAAATTGTGTGGGTCCAGGACGAGCCGCAAAACCAAGGGCCGTGGTTCTATATACAGCATCATCTCTATGAAAACATGACCGAGGGCCAAAAGTTGGGCTATGCAGGACGCGCGCCGTCGGCTTCTCCAGCGGTTGGTTACCTGGCTAAACACCTGGAACAGCAACGTGCTTTGCTGGATCAGGCATTTGCCGTCAAGTTCAAAAGCGCTATGCTGACCAAGTAACGAATATTTTTATAACGGAATACATATTATGGCTATTATTGATGTTCTCGTTCCCCAGTTGTCCGAGTCGGTGTCCGAGGCAACGCTGCTCAACTGGAAGAAACAACCTGGCGACGCCATCGAAGCCGACGAGATCCTGATCGACGTCGAAACCGATAAAGTGGTGCTTGAAGTACCTGCACCCGTCTCTGGTGTGCTTAAGGAAATCGTCAAGGGTGACGGCAGCACCGTCACTTCGGGTGAAGTACTGGCGCGTATAGATACCGAAGGCAAGGCCACGGTAGCAGCGGCGCCAGCCGCGCAGGCAGCCCCTGTGGCAGCCGCTGCCGCTGCTGTGTCGTCCACGACAGTCATTGCTTCGCCCGCCGCCGGTAAAATTCTGACTGAAAAAGGCGTAGATCCCGCGACTGTCGAAGGTACTGGCCGTGGCGGTCGTATCACTAAAGATGACGCTCAGCAGGCTGGCAACGCGCCCGCCAAAAAGGCAGTCGCACCAGTTGCTCCGCCCACGATGTCCTTGGATGGTCGTCCAGAACAGCGCGTGCCCATGAGCCGTCTGCGTGCTCGTGTCGCAGAGCGCTTGCTGCAATCCCAAGCTGATAACGCCATATTGACTACGTTTAACGAAGTCAATATGCAGGGCATACTGGATCTGCGCAAAAAATACAAAGACCAGTTCGAAAAAGAACATGGCGTCAAGCTGGGCTTCACGTCTTTCTTCGTCAAGGCTGCCGTTGCGGCCCTGAAGAAATACCCGGTCGTCAATGCGTCGGTAGATGGCAAAGACATCATTTACCACGGCTACTTTGATATCGGTATCGCAGTGGGCAGCCCACGTGGTCTGGTCGTGCCTATTTTGCGCAATGCCGACCAAATGTCCATCGCCGACATCGAAAAGCAAATTGCCGACTTTGGCACTCGTGCTCGCGACGGCAAGTTGACCCTGGAAGAACTGACAGGCGGCACCTTCTCTATCTCGAATGGTGGCGTGTTTGGTTCCATGCTGTCGACGCCAATTATTAACCCTCCCCAGTCAGCCATACTGGGCATACATGCCACTAAAGACCGTGCTGTTGTCGAGAATGGTCAAATCGTTATTCGTCCTATGAATTACTTGGCTATGTCCTACGACCACCGCATTATTGATGGTCGTGAAGCCGTGTTGGCGTTGGTGGCCATCAAAGAAGCGCTGGAAGACCCACAACGTTTGTTGCTAGACGTCTAAAGTCCGCTTCCACTCTGATTTAGGTAATTACTATGGCTAAACAATTTGACGTTGTCGTCCTGGGCGCAGGCCCAGGCGGCTATATCGCGGCGATACGCGCCGCACAGCTAGGCATGTCGGTGGCATGTGTAGACGCCGCCACCAATGCCGATGGCAAGCCCGCATTAGGCGGTACTTGCACCAACGTAGGGTGCATACCCTCCAAGGCCTTGTTGCAGTCGTCAGAACACTACGAACAGGTCAACACGCACTTCGCCGAACACGGCATAGAAGTGCAGGGCGTAACGCTTAAGCTGGATACCTTGCTGGGCCGCAAGAACACCGTGGTCAAGCAAAACAACGACGGCATCCTATATTTGTTCAAAAAGAACAAAGTGTCTTTCTTCCATGGCACCGGTTCGTTTGTAGCTCAGGTGGATGGCGGTTGGGCCATTAAGGTATCTGGTTCGTCCGACGAAGATCTGGTGGCTAAGCATGTGATTGTTGCCACGGGTTCCTCGGCGCGTGCCTTGCCCGATCTGCCTTTCGATGAAACTCAGGTTTTGTCCAACGATGGGGCATTGCGTATTCCTGCCGTACCGAAAACGCTGGGCGTGATCGGCGCTGGCGTCATCGGCCTGGAAATGGGCAGCGTTTGGCGTCGCCTGGGTGCTCAGGTCACCATACTGGAAGCCATGCCTGAATTTTTGGGTGCGGTTGATCAGCAGGTCGCTAAAGAAGCCCAAAAAGCCTTCGTCAAGCAAGGTCTGGACATACAAACGGGCGTGAAAATTGGCAAGGTTGTTGCCAACGACAAGTCCGTGACCGTGCCCTACACAGACGCGGCAGGCAAGGAACTAAGCTTGGTGGTTGATAAGCTTATCGTCTCCATAGGCCGCGTGCCTCATGTGGTCGGTCTAGGCGTGGAAACCGTAGGTCTGAAATTGGACGAGCGCGGTTTTATCGCTGTGGATGATGACTGCAAAACCAACTTGCCCAATGTCTGGGCGGTAGGTGACGTAGTGCGTGGTCCTATGCTGGCGCACAAGGCAGAACACGAAGGCGTGGCTGTGGCTGAACGTATTGCTGGCCAGCATGGCCATGTCAATTTTGGCACCATTCCCTGGGTTATTTACACCTCTCCAGAAATTTCCTGGGTGGGCAGGAACGAGCAGCAACTGAAGGCTGACGGCGTGGACTACAAAGCGGGCAGCTTCCCTTTCATGGCCAACGGCCGTGCGCGGGCGCTGGGCGACACCACAGGTTTCGTTAAGATTTTGGCTGATGCCAAAACCGACGAAGTCCTGGGCGTGCATATCGTGGGGCCACAAGCCTCTGAATTGATCGCCGAAGCCGTCACCATCATGGAGTTCCGTGGTGCAGCCGAAGACATTGCGCGTATCTGTCATGCTCATCCGACCTTATCGGAATCCATGAAAGAGGCCGCATTGGCTGTTGACAAGCGCACGCTAAATTTCTAAGCATATTCTTGTCGTGTAGTGTCTCCTGAAAAAGGGCGGGCAGTGACTCGCCCTTTTTCTGTTATTAGAGTCTGTATTTCTCATGAATGTTCTGCAGTATTACCATCAGGCATTGGAAGATCGCGGCTATACGTCCGATCTGGCTCAAGAGCAAGCCATCGATCGCCTGCAGGCCTATTTTGATGATTGGGTGGCTTTCCGGCAAAGCCGTTCGTCGGCCCTGAAGAAAATCTTCAAGCGTCCCGATGTACCGCGCGGCGTCTATTTGTGGGGCGGCGTGGGGCGCGGCAAAAGCTTTCTGATGGATGCTTTCTATCAGTCGGTTCCCGTCAAGCGCAAGACCCGGCTGCATTTTCACGAATTCATGCGTGGCGTGCATCGCGAACTGGACCAAGTCAAGGGGCAATCCGATCCGCTGGACGAGGTGGCGCGTCGCATCGCGCGGCGTTATCGTCTTATTTGCTTTGACGAATTTCACGTGTCCGATATTGCCGATGCGATGATACTGTACCGTCTTCTGCTTAAGCTATTCGAGCACGGTACATCATTTATCATGACATCCAATTACCCGCCGTCGGGACTGTATCCTGATGGTCTACACAGGGATCGCATACTACCCGCCATCAAGCTCATCGAAGAGCGCATGGATATCGTCAATGTGGACGTGGGGGTGGATTATCGTCGCCGCACCATGGAGCAATTGCGCACCTATCTGTCGCCCTTGACGCCAGTCAACCGCCAGGAGTTTGCCGATTACTTTGAGCGCCTGCTGGATACGGCAGTACTGGACCCGGTATTGACCATAGAAAACAGGCAGCTTAAGGCCGTGGCCCGTGGCGGTAGCATCGTATGGTTCGATTTTGCGACCTTATGCGGTGGTCCACGCTCACAGAACGACTACCTGGAGCTGGCCAGTCGCTACAACACTGTCATGCTGTCCGATGTGCCCCGCATGGGTGCACGGCATGCCTCTGAGGCGCGGCGCTTTACCTGGCTGGTGGACGTATTTTACGACCATAAGGTTAAACTGATTATGCTGGCGGAATGCGAGCCAGATGAACTGTATACCGATGGGCCCATGTCGGGCGAGTTTCATCGTACGGTGTCACGCATCATGGAGATGCAGTCCAAAGACTATCTGGAATCTGAACGTCGTCAAGCAGTGACCTTGTAAACACTAACCGCCCAACCCGTCCATCTGTTTCTATTATTTGGCATATTTAAGCAAGCTATGAATATACGTGTACTTACTGGCATTACCACTTCTGGCACCCCGCATCTGGGCAACTATGCTGGCGCCATCAGGCCCTCGATACAGGCCAGCCAGCAGCCTGGAGTGGATGCCTTTTATTTCATGGCTGACTATCATGCGCTCATCAAATGCGAAGACCCGCAGCGTATTGCCCGTTCGCGCCTGGAGATTGCTGCAACCTGGCTAGCTGCTGGCCTGGATCCTGAGCGCGCAACTTTCTACCGCCAGTCAGATATTCCAGAAATCCCGGTGCTGTGCTGGATGCTGACCTGCGTAACTGGCAAAGGGTTGATGAACCGGGCTCATGCCTACAAAGCAGCAGTCGATCAGAACGTGGCTAGGCAATTGGATCCAGACGACGGCGTGACCATGGGCTTGTTTTCGTATCCTGTATTGATGGCGGCTGACATACTGATGTTCAACGCCAATCGGGTGCCAGTGGGGCGCGATCAGATTCAGCATCTGGAAATGGCCAGGGATATTGCCCAACGCTTTAACCATTTGTATGGCCAAGGCACCGATTTTTTTGTCTTGCCTGAAGTGCAAATTGATGAAGAGGTCGCGACCTTGCCTGGGTTGGATGGCCGCAAAATGTCCAAAAGCTACGACAACACCATACCGTTGTTCGAGGGCGGTAGTAAAGCCTTACAGGCGGCTATAGGCCGTATCGTGACCGATTCGCGTCAGCCTGGCGAACCCAAAGATGCTGAAAATTCGCATTTGTATGCCTTGTATCGCGCCTTTGCCAGCCAAGACGCAGCAGCTGAGTTCCGCAAGCAGTTGGAACAGGGCTTGGGCTGGGGCGACGCCAAAAAAGGCTTGTTTCAGTTAATCGATGGTCAGCTGGCGCCCATGCGCGATCAGTATGCCGACTTGATGGCCAGACCGGATCGTATTGAAGACATACTGCAAGCCGGGGCTACCAAGGCGCGTCGGCTATCACAGCCTTTGATGGAACGCTTGCGGGCTGCCGTTGGGCTGGGCGGCACTGTTGCCGTGGCACAGACAGCACTAGGCGCCAAGTCAGAAAAAACTGCCAAAGGCGCCAAGTTTGTTAGCTTTCGCGACCAGGATGGCCAGTTTCGCTTCCGCTTGTTAGATGCCCAGGGTCAGCAGCTGTTGACCTCCGAAGCTTACGCCGATCCCAAAGTGGCAGGCGCTGCAGTCAAGACCTTGCAAACTACGCCCTTGAGCCAGCTGATAGCTGTGGTTGATGGTCAGACTAGCGTAAGCATAGCTGGTCATGTTGCTTGTCGCTTTGAGGCGACTCAGCAGGCCGCCATACAGGCTGCTTTGGATACGCTGGCCGCCTAGGGTTAGCGGGGCGGCCAGCGTTGCCGCCTTTACTTCTTTAGTTTGGCAAAGGCGGCGGCCATGGCACTTTGGCCGTCATTGCCAGACTGTCTGTTTGCACCGGCAGGGCGGCCTGCCGAACTGCGTGGGTTGTGACGTGCGCCAGCACTACCGCGCGTATCGTCACCACCGCGTCGCACTGGGGCTGAGTCGTCATCCAGGCGCATGGTCAGGCCTATACGCTTGCGTGCAGCGTCAACTTCCTGCACCTTGACCTGTACGGTTTGGCCTACACGCACTACATCCCTGGGATCTTTGACAAAGGTGTTGGACAAGGCCGAGATATGCACTAGACCGTCCTGATGTACGCCTATGTCCACAAAGGCACCAAAGTTAGCGACGTTGGTGACTACACCTTCCAATATCATGCCGGGATGCAAGTCCTGTATGGTATTGACCCCTTCTTTGAAGCGTGCCGTCTTGAATTCTGGACGCGGGTCGCGACCAGGTTTCTCTATTTCCAGGAAAATATCTTTTACTGTGGGCAAGCCAAAGCGTTCGTCGGTAAAGTCAGCAGGCGATACCCCTTTAAGGGCGCCTTGCTGGCCCATGATTTGGGCAGCCTGGGCCTTGATTTTTTCCAGGATGCGCTCGACCACAGGGTAGGCTTCAGGGTGCACAGCCGAAGCATCCAAGGGGTTGGAGCCATTGGGCACGCGCAGGAATCCTGCGGCCAGCTCAAAAGTTTTTGCACCAAAGCGCGGCACTTTCATCAGGGCCTTACGGGTGTCGAAAGGACCATTTTCGTCGCGCCAACTAACTATGTTCTTTGCCAGGGTGGTATTCAGCCCTGATACACGGGTCAATAGCGGTACCGAAGCAGTATTCACATCCACGCCAACGGCGTTGACGCAGTCTTCAATAACGGCGTCCAATGAACGGGCCAGTTCACGTTGATTGACGTCGTGCTGATACTGACCTACACCCACGGCCTTGGGCTCAATTTTTACCAATTCGGCCAGTGGGTCTTGAAGACGCCGCGCAATAGAAACGGCACCACGTAGCGTCACATCCAGATCGGGAAACTCCAGGGCGGCCAGTTCCGAGGCGGAATACACCGAGGCACCGGCTTCAGACACCATCACGCTGGTCAGGGCCAGCTCGGGATACTTTTCCTGCATGTCGGTGACCAGTTTTTCGGTTTCCCGAGAGGCGGTGCCGTTGCCTATGGCAACCAGTTCAATTTTGTACTTGGCTGCTAAAGCCGCCAGGGTGGCGATACTGCCATCACGGTCACGACGTGGTTCGAAGGGAAACACAGTGGCGGTAGCCAACACTTTGGCCGTGGCGTCGATCACAGCGACTTTCACCCCAGTGCGTATGCCAGGATCCAGACCCAACACGGTTTTGGGGCCCGCTGGCGCTGCCAGCAGCAAGTCTTTCATATTGGCGGCAAAAACGCGGATGGCTTCTTCTTCGGCGGTATCGCGCAGGCGGCTGATAAATTCCGATTCGAAGGCTGTTAATAGCTTGACTCGCCAGGTCCAGCGGCAAACCTCGCCCAGCCAGCGTCCACGTGGGCTGGCATCCAGTGCAAACTCTGCATCAATATCCAGGAAGTCAGCGATACGGGTGACATAAGGATGGGGAGTAAGCTGCTCCTGGTCTGGGCTTAGCCCTAAGCGCAGGTCCAAGACGCCTTGCTGACGGCCACGCAGCATGGCCAGTATGCGGTGGGATGGCAATGAGCGCAGGGCTTCGCTGAAGTCAAACCAGTCGCGGAAATTATCGCCTTCGTTTTCTTTGCCTTCGACCACTTTGGCGTACAGCAGACCGGATTTCCACAGCTGTTCGCGCATATCGGCCAGCAGATCGGCATGTTCAGCCCAGCGCTCGGACAGGATGTCGCGTGCGCCGTCCAGCGCTGCCTTGGTATCATTAACTGCTGCTTCCGGGTTTAGATAGTCTTGCGCCAGTACAGCAGGGTCGCACGATTGATCTGCCAGTATGGCGTCAGCCAGTGGTTCCAGGCCGGCCTCGCGAGCTATCTGGGCACGGGTGCGGCGCTTGGGCTTGTAGGGCGCATACAGGTCTTCCAGTCGTTGCTTGGTATCGGCGGCCAGGATATCTTGTTGTAGCGCAGGCTCCAGCTTGCCTTGTTGGGCGATGGACTCCAAAATGGCAGCGCGTCGGCTTTCCAGTTCGCGTACATACAGCAGGCGCACTTCCAGGTTGCGCAAGACGGTATCGTCCAGGCCGCCAGTCACTTCTTTGCGATAGCGTGCAATAAACGGCACGGTCGCGCCATCATCGAGCAGCTCGACGGTGGCTGCCACTTGGGCTGGTCTGACTTGAAGTTCGGTGGCCAGCAAGGAAATAATGCGGGCGGCGTCGCTGATGTAAGCAGCGCTAGTGGAGGGTGCGTCAACAGGAGTGGTAGTCATGAGTCCGACATAAAAACAGAAAACAGGCGGCGAATAGTGCCACACTATAGGGTGTATACCCAAAATAGACGGGTATCATCACAGATGGTCAGCCCTGTACTTTATCCTTTTTTGCAGCCTCTTGTGGGTTGCGCCTCTTATCCCGGCTATTAATGCTCTTGCACGAACTCACTGAAATATTTGCTACTGATGGTCCTATTGCTGCCGCCGAGCCTGGTTACAGGCCACGTCAGGCACAACTGGAACTGGCGCAGGCCATACAACAGGCCTTACAGAATCACACAACATTGATCGCTGAAGCCGGAACCGGTACGGGTAAGACCTGGGCCTATCTGGCCCCAGCGTTCCTAAGCGGCAGCAAGGTGCTGGTGTCTACCGGCACGCGCACCTTGCAGGACCAGTTGTTCAAGCGCGATATCCCGCGTTTGCGCAAGGCCTTGGCTTTGCCCGTGAATGTGGCGCTGCTTAAAGGGCGGGGCAACTATGTTTGTCATTACCACCTAGAACGCCTGTCAGGGGACGACAGGGCCTTGAAGTCACGTGCCGAAGTCAGTCAGCTGCGCCACATACAGGTGTTTGCTCAGCAAACCAAAACCGGTGATCGTGCCGATCTGATACAGGTGCCTGAAGATGCCGATATCTGGAACCGCGTCACTTCGACCCGCGAAAACTGCCTGGGGCAGGACTGCCCGCATGTGCGCGATTGTTTTGTGCTCAAGGCGCGTCGTCAGGCCCAGGATGCCGACTTGATAGTGGTTAATCATGCCTTGTTTATGGCCGATCTGGCCTTACGCGAAGAGGGCATCACGGACCTGCTGCCCACCGTAGAGCTGGTGGTGTTTGACGAGGCGCATCAGCTCCCCGACATTGCGACACGTTTCCTGGGATCCAGCGTGTCCTCGCACCAGTTGCTGGACCTGGCACGTAGCATGGAGGCTGCAGGCCTGGCGTATGCGCGGGAATCCACCAACTGGAGCGAGGCAGGCAAAAAGCTCGAACATGCCACCCGAGAATTACGTTTGGTGGCGGCGCCTATAGACAAGTTGCCTGGTCGCAAGGCGACCTTTCAAACCATACCGGATGCCGCCGAATTTGATGCTGCGCTGCTAGAGCTGCTGGCTGTACTGGATCATAGTGTGGATTTGTTGTCGGTGGTCAGCGAGAAACATCCCGATCTGGCTGCCGTTTCCAAGACCTGCACCGAATTACGTGCCCGGCTGTTTCGCTGGAGCCAGCCCGACCGGCAGGGCCACAATGCCCTGGCGCCGCCCCCTGGCCCTAAAACAGACCTACCCAACACTGACCCTGATGCTATGGATGTAAATGGCGCTGCCGTGCGTTGGGTGGAGCACAGCCAGCATCATATGCGGCTGCATAGCGCGCCTTTGTCGGTAGCACAGATATTTTCCCGTTACCGCAGCAAGGAGCAGGCTTGGGTGCTGACCTCGGCCACTTTATCGGTCAATGGGGATTTTTCCCATTTTTCAGGGCAACTGGGTTTGTGGGATGCGACCACAGGCCGTTGGGACTCGCCGTTTGATTATGCCCAGCAGGGTGTGCTGTATGTGCCAAAAGACCTACCCCTGCCCAGCGACCGTCAATTTAACGAGCGGTTTGTAGAGGTGTTGCTACCCTTGATACAGGTCAGTAAAGGCGGGGTGTTGGTCTTATGTACCACCTTGCGAGCTGTGGACAGGATCGCTGATCTGCTACAAGAGCATTTTGACGAAACTGGTAGTGAACGGGCCTTGTTCAGGCAGGGCGAAAGCTCACGTGGCGTTTTGTTGGACAAATTCCGGGCAGAAAACAATGCCGTGCTGGTAGGTAGCGCCAGCTTTTGGGAAGGCGTGGACGTGCCGGGTAATGCGCTAACGTTGGTGGCCATAGATAAACTGCCTTTTGCGCCACCTGATGATCCCGTCCTCGAGGCACGCCTGAATCTATGCCGTAGCCAGGGTGGCAATCCTTTTATGCAGTATCAGTTGCCTGAAGCCGCCATTGCGCTGAAACAAGGGGCGGGGCGCTTGATACGTTCAGAACAGGATTGGGGCGTCTTGCTGGTGGGCGACGCCCGTCTGGTCGAGAAACCCTATGGCAAGCTACTGTGGCGCGGCTTGCCGCCATTTGGGCGTACCCGCGAGCAGGACCAGGTGATTGCCTTCCTAGAGAAAAAACAGTCTGTGTAGAAATAGAAAACACAGCCCGAAAAGAAACAGGCCCCTATATGTTGGGGCCTGTTTCATGATGCTAGGTGCAATGCGGTTTAGAACCAGTTAACAGGGTTCCAGTTATTGACAGGTTCCTTGAGGCCTTGCTCGTAGTATTTGCTGTCTGGATAGTTTTGATCCAGGACGCGCTTGGCGTTGTCGCGCAATTCTTCAAGGCCTAGCTTGTCGTAGGACAAGTACATAATATACAAAGCTTTTTCTGCAGGAGCCACACCCTTGAAGTCGGTTATGACGGTTTGGGCGCGGTTGGCTGCCGCCACGTAGGCACCGCGCTCATAGTAATACTGAGCGACATGCACTTCGTTTTGAGCGATGGTGCTGACTAGCCAGACTACACGCTTTTTTGCGTCGGCCGTGTAACGGCTGTCGGGGTAGCGATCTATCAGTTGATTAAAGGACTCGTAGGACTCACGCAAGCCTTTGGGGTCGCGTTCGCTGGGGTCCTGGCGGGTGAACTTGGTAAATGAAGCGCTAGGCGGCGTGAATGTGATCAGGCCTTTCAGATACAGCATGTAATCCGAACCTGGGTGGTTGGGATATTGCTGCTGAAAGCGATCCACGGCGGCCAGAGCCTGTTCTGGTTCGTCGTCCTTCCAGTTGACGTAAGCCTGGTCTATCAGGGACTGCTGCGCATATCCGCCAAAGGGGTAGCGCGCCTCGACGGCTTCCAGACGTGCGCGGGCTTCCTTCCAGTTGCCTGCGCTGATTTCGTCGCGTGCGTCCTGATACAGACGTTCGGCGCTCCAGCCAGCGGTCTTGTCTTGCTCGGCTTTCATGGTTCCGCAACCGGCAACCAGCACAATAGCGAAAACAGTAAGCACCGTACGGAGCAGACGCTTAGGGCTGTTAAGCCAGGAGAATAAGAATAAATTAGGGTTCAGAAGGGTCACAAAAGCATCCTTGGTGTTAGCATTGCAGGCTGATTATATGATTTGTCGCCATGCCTGACACAGATATTGCCACAGAAAGTTTGCACGTTGCTGAACTGACTGAATTTCGCCTGCCTTTTACACTGATGCCCGAGCGTCTGGATAAGGTCTTGGCCACCCTGATGCCCGAGCATTCGCGCAGCAGATTACAGACCTGGATACAGGCAGGTCACGTCCTGGTTAACGGTCAGCCTGGTCGCATCAAACAAATGGTTAATCCTGGTGACAAAGTCACCGTGGCGGCGCAGCAGGCGCCTGAAAGCCTGGCGTTTGCCCCTGAACCTATACCACTGGATGTGTTGGCTGAAAGTCCCGACTGGATAGTCATCAACAAACCAGCGGGTCTGGTAACTCATCCGGGCGCCGGCAACTGGCAAGGTACCTTGCTAAACGGTTTGCTCTATCGTTTTCCCGAACTGGCGCATGTGGCCCGCGCCGGCATAGTGCATAGGCTGGACAAGGATACCTCCGGTTTGCTGGTGGTGGCGCGTCACGACAAGGCCCAAACCCACCTAGTGCGTCAATTGCAGGCGCGTAGTGTGGGGCGTGAATACTTGGCCCTGGTGCATGGACGATTATTACGCGCTGGCGCGGTGCGTTTGCCCATAGGCCGCGACCCCAGGGTGCCAGTGCGCATGACGACGGAAAATCCTATCGCACCCAAGCCCGCAATTACTCATTATCAGTCCGTACGTGTTGGCATGCTGAATGATCAGCCTGTGACCCAGGTGATATGCAGGCTAGAAACCGGTCGTACTCACCAAATTCGTGTCCATATGGCTAGTTTGCGCCACCCCCTGGTGGGCGATCTGCTGTATGGCGGCAAGCAGCCCGATGGCGTACATCGGCAATTGCTGCATGCCCAGGCTTTGGCCTTTGACGATGTCGCAGACGAAAGCAGACAGGCCTTCCAGGCACCGCTGGCAGACGACTTCGCCGCTGTGCTGCAGTCCGTAGTCTGGGAGGACTAAGTGTCTGATTCAGCCTTGCCTACGGTAAGCGGCGATCCCCTGCCAGGCATCCATTATTTTTGTACTACCCGTCAAGGGGGCTTAAGCATGGGTCCCTGGGCCTCGCTTAACCTGGGCCTGCATACCGCTGATGATATCGCGCTGGTGCAGGCTAATCGCCAGCGATTGCAGGCGGTTCTGCCGGGCCAGCCGGTTTGGCTGAATCAAGTTCATGGTACTGCCGTGTTTGACGCGGATACGCAGCCTGAGGGGGCGCTTAGCGTGTCCGACACCGCGCCCACGGCGGACGCCGTCATCACGACCCGGCCCGGCCAGCCACTGATTATCATGACCGCAGATTGCTTGCCGGTAGTGATAGTAAGTTCCGACGGTCGCGCCTTGGGTCTGGCGCATGCTGGTTGGCGTGGCTTGGCGGCAGGCGTACTGGAAAATACTTTGGATGCGCTTAAACGCAAGGCGGACCCGGCGGTGTCTTGGCATGCTTGGATAGGTCCTGCAATCAGCCAGCCTTGTTTTGAAGTGGGTGATGACGTTGTCCAGGCCTTTGTCGTGTCAGATACGCAAGCAGCTGCGTATTTCATCCGGGCTAAATTACCGGGCAAATGGCAGGCTGATTTACCTGGTCTGGCACGCCGCCGTTTATTGCAGGCAGGTGTTGCCAACGTACAGCTTAGTGGCTTGTGTACTTATAGCGAACCACAGCGTTTTTTTTCTTATCGACGTGCATCAGTTACAGGTCGTTTGGCTACCGTTGCATGGCTGACTCCTCTCAGTAAACACCCTTAGGTAAGTCCAGCCTCTACGGTTTACCCCAGTTGACAGCCCTACAGATGTAACCCAGTATGAACATAAAGGATTAACTCTATAAGGTAAGGTTGGATATGGGAGCAACGTTTATGTCTATGCCGTCAGTCACTGTTCCGGCCGATAAGCTCGCTCTGATCCAAGGCGAATTTGCGCGTACGTGGACACAGCTGGCGTTACTGGCTCGCCAGGGCGCTTTGCAGCCGCCTCACGACAGGCGTTTTAGCAGCCCGGCATGGGCTGAATGTCAGCGTTCGCTACTAACCGCGCATGCGTATTTGTTGTCGGCAAAAGCCCTGGAACAAATGGCCGATGCGGCCGATGTTAGCGCCGCTGAACGCAAGCGCCTCCAGTTTTCCATCATGCAATGGATAGAAGCTGTCTCACCCGCCAACTACATGGCCACCAATCCTGACGTCATGCGCACGTTGATCGAAAGCCAGGGGCAGTCCTTAAGCCAAGGTATGCAGTATTTCTTTCAGGACCTGCAAAAGGGCCGCATGACACAAACCGACGAATCCAAGTTCCAGGTTGGTCAGAATGTGGCAACCACGGCAGGATCGGTGGTGTTTCAAAATACGTTCATGCAGGTCATACAGTACGCGCCCCTGACCGATACCGTGCATAAAAAGCCGTTGTTGCTGGTGCCGCCCTGCATCAACAAATACTACATTCTGGATCTGCAGCCAGAAAACTCTTTCGTCAGATACGCTGTTGCGCAAGGCTTCACGGTATTCCTGATTTCGTGGCGCAATCCCTTACCCGAGGACGACGACGGCATACAGCATGCCACTTGGGGGGATTACCTGAATAACGGCGTGCTACAGGCCATAGACGTAGTGCGCGGCATTTCCAAAGAACAAAAAATCAATGCCTTGGGCTTTTGCGTGGGTGGCACCTTGCTGTCTTCGGCGTTGGCGCTGGCCCAGGCGCGTGGCGATCAGCCCGTGGAATCCTTGACCTTGCTCACCACCTTGTTGGACTTCAAGGAAACTGGTGTTCTGGACGTCTTTGTGGATGAAAAACACGCCCAAACCCGCGATCGTCAACTGGGCGAGGGCGGCTTGATGTCAGCTCGCGAACTGGGTACGACGTTTTCCTTTCTTAGGCCCAACGAGCTGGTCTGGAATTACGTCGTTAACAATTATCTTAAAGGCATGGCGCCACCGGCCTTTGATCTGCTGTATTGGAATTCTGATGGCACCAACCTGCCGGGGCCGTTCTTTGCCTGGTATTTCCGCAACACCTATTTGGAAAATCGGCTGGTCAAGCCAGGTAGCGTTGTCGTTGATGGCCAGCCCATAGATCTAGGGGCATTGTCCATGCCCACCTATATTTATGGCTCACGTGAAGACCATATCGTCCCCTGGCACGCGGCGTATAAATCCACTCGTATTGTTAACGGGCACGTACGTTTTGTATTGGGGGCGTCTGGCCATATTGCCGGCGTGATCAATTCGCCCGCTAAACAACGTCGCAATTACTGGACGTACGACGACACTCAGTATCAGGTCGGACAACAGTACCCACAGGATCCGGAAAGCTGGCTGGATGGCGCACAAAGCCATCCAGGCAGTTGGTGGCCGGACTGGTCAGGTTGGTTGGCTCAGCAGTCCGGTCCACTCGTAAAGTCCCAAGCGGCTTTAGGTAGTACTGACTACCCCGTGCGCGAAGCCGCGCCGGGCAATTACGTCAAAGTCAGGGCAGTATAGGTAGCAAAAATAGCACGCATTGTGCATTTCACTGGTGCAAGAACCAGGCATTTAAAGGAGAACAGCATGAGTGGAAAAGTCGCTTACGTAACAGGCGGTATGGGTGGTATAGGGACTTCTATTTGTCAGCGTCTCGCAAAGGAAGGCTATACCGTCGTTGCCGGGTGCGGTCCTAGCCGTGACTTCAAGCAGTGGTTAGCCGAACAGGCCGCTTTGGGCTATAAATTTCACGCTTCTGTCGGTAATGTCTCGGATTGGGATTCCACAGTGGCCGCCTTTCAAAAAGTGGTCGATGAGCACGGGCCTATCGAAGTGTTGGTAAATAATGCTGGCATTACCCGCGATGGCCTATTTCGTAAAATGACCCAGGACGATTGGCGCTCGGTCATAGATACCAACCTGAATAGCCTGTTCAATGTCACCAAACAAGTCATCGAAGGCATGGTCCAGCGGGAATGGGGCCGTATCATCAACATTAGTTCGGTCAATGGTCAAAAAGGGCAGTTTGGTCAAACCAACTACTCAACCGCCAAGGCCGGTATTCACGGCTTTACTATGGCGCTGGCCCAAGAGGTTGCCAACAAGGGCGTGACTGTCAATACGATTTCCCCAGGCTATATAGGCACTGACATGGTGCGCGCTATACGTCCCGATGTCCTAGAGAAAATTGTGGCTACTATCCCGGTAAAACGTCTGGGTACGCCCGATGAAATCGGTTCCATGGTGGCCTGGCTGGCATCTGAAGAGTCCGGTTTTGCTACTGGCGCTGACTTCTCGCTGAACGGCGGTTTGCATATGGGTTAAGACCATACACAAGCGCCCAGGACTTCTTTTCTGTCCTGGGCGCTTGTGTCTATACTGTAGGTAGCAACTTGTCTGGCTGTATGGCCATCACTGTTTCAATTATATAAACCCGTATCTGGCCACCTCATGACCCAAGCTCAACCCCAAGTTCCTACGCGCCTAATAAAAAAATATCCTAACAGGCGCCTGTACGATACAAAAACTAGTACCTACATTACGCTGGCTGACGTAAAGCAACTGGTGCTGGATAATGAAGCATTTCAGGCGATAGACGCCAAGTCCGGTGAAGACATCACACGCAGCATACTTTTGCAAATTATTCTTGAAGAAGAAAGTGGTGGCTTACCGATGTTTTCTTCGACTGCTTTGTCCCAGATCATTCGTTTTTATGGCCACTCCATGCAGGGTGTCATGGGCTCATTTTTGGATAAAAATATCCAGGCCTTTATCGATATTCAGGACAGGGTGGCTGAACAGTCTAAAGGCGTATATGGCCAACAGTTCGGCCCTGAAGCCTGGACCCAGTTCATGAGCGTGCAAACGCCCGTGCTGCAAAACATGATGAGCAATTACATAGATCAAAGCAAAAATCTGTTTGTGCAGATGCAAGACCAGATGCAGGACCAAACACGGGGTATTTTCTCGGTGTTTCCATTCCCGCCCCCAACTAACGACGATAAAACCAAGAAATAACGCTGGTACTTAGGTTTTTTTGAATGGGCTGTGTTCGTGCAGTTCGTCCCGGTAGGCGTGGATGGCGGGTGTTTCCATGTCTAGAAATTCACTGATGGCCTGGGTGTAGCGGGCATCGCTAATCCAGTGGGCCGAACGCGTGGATACTGGCAATAGACCGCGTGATAGTTTGTGTTCGCCTTGGGCGCCGCCCTCGAAGACTTGTAGCCCATGGGCGATGCAATAGTGTATGCCCTGGGTATAACAGGTTTCAAAATGCAGGCCGGGGATGTATTGCGTACTGCCCCAATACCTGCCATACATATGGGTGCGGCTAAGTAAATTAAGGGCGGCGGCTATCGCCACCCCTTGTTGTTCGGCCAATACGATCAGTACTTTATCGGCCATGGTGTCCAGCAGACGTTGGAAAAACTCAAGGCTCAAGTAGGGCAAGTTGCCGTGCTCGATATAAGTTTGGTGGTAGCAGCGATAGAAAAACGCCAGTGTGTCCGCATTAATGTCCGAGCCTCGCAGCCAGCGAAAGCTAACGCCTGCCTGTATGGCTTTCTTGCTGTCCTGCCGTATCTTCTTGCGGTGCTTTTGGCTTAGTGTGGCAAGGAAGTCATCCAGTGTCTTGTACCCCTGGTTAAACCAGTGAAACTGTACATTTTCCCTAAGCAGAAACCCGGCTTCCTGGAGCGCCGCCAGATCTTGCTCGGTTGGAAATAGCACATGTAATGATGAAATATTGTTCTGGGCGGTAATTTCAGCGGCCTTGCGCGCCAATAGCACGCGGTCGGCGTGGCTATGGGCTAGTAGGCGTGGCCCTGGTACGGGGGTAAATGGAATGGCAGACAGCAGTTTGGGGTAATAGGGCAGGCCGTGACGCTGGTAAGCCTGGGCCCAGATATGATCGAAAACATATTCACCTCGCGAGTGGGTTTTCAAATACATAGGCATGGCTGCGCATAGCTTGCCGTTGTGATGCAGCAACAGGTGATGGGGTAACCAGCCGGTATCTTCTGATGCGCAGCCCGTGGCCTCCAGGGCATGCAGGTAATCATGACTGACCACGGGGTGATCGCCGGCCAAGTCATTCCATTGTGCTGCATCAATATCGGCTATGCGCCGAACTAAGGTATAGGTCTGGGTCAAAGCGATGTTGCCTTTATTGCGTTGTATGGTTGCAACCTTTGCTGCGGTAATCACGGATTAAGCGTGGCGGTCAGATAAAATCTGTAAGCTTTGTTGCAGTAGGCCTTGCCATGCAAGGGCTGGGATGGTGTAATAATACTGTTAATGGCAGCCTAACTAGTTCTGTCATCAAGCTTTGCTCAAGATGGTATGCGTGGTGCACAGCGCCACAGGCCGTCAGTTGACTCAGGCTGTGCACCCAGTGTAGCGGCCACAAGCACTATAAATTGAATAAATGTAGATCAGCGCATTAGCGCGTCAGGCAAACATCATTGGATGATTGCTGGCGGTGCCCAGTGTGGCGCCACAATACCCTTTAACGTAGATAGACCTTCGCAGCGTATGCAGGCCGCATGGTAGCTTTTCGCGACCGTGCCCATGGCTTGGGCGCTGCCTAACCTAAGCACTATGGCTAGGCTATGAATAAACCAGATTTTTATTATGATGAATCAGATACAAAAATGGGTCAATTGCACTTGGCAATTGACCCATTCGGAAAGCTGGTTGCGGGGACAGGATTTGAACCTGTGACCTTCGGGTTATGAGCCCGACGAGCTGCCAGACTGCTCCACCCCGCGTCTGAAGAACTGAATATTAACCTACCTAAAAAACTTAAGCAAGTCACACTTGATATGGCGCGTATTGCCCATGAATGAAACTCAGATATTACGGATTGTAGAAACAGCGTTATTATGTGCGGACCGTGCATTACCCATTGCCGAATTGCGTAAACTGTTTGCATCTGAAGGCGTTTCGGGCGATGATTTGCGCCGTCACTTGGCCACACTGCAATTGGACTATGCTGAAAAAGGTCTGCAGTTGGTCAGTTTGGCCAGCGGTTGGCGGTTCCAGAGCCGACCGGAAATGCAGCTCTATCTGTCTCGCCTGAATCCGGAAAGGCCGCCCAAGTATTCGCGTGCCGTCCTGGAGACCCTGGCTATTATTGCCTGGCGTCAGCCTGTAACTCGTGGTGATATCGAAGACATACGCGGGGTAGGTGTGTCCTCACAAATTGTGCGCACTCTTGAAGATAGGGGTTGGATAGAAGTCTTGGGGCATCGCGATGCTCCGGGGCGTCCGGCGCTACTGGGGACAACACCACAATTTCTTGATGATCTGGGGTTAAGGGCGTTAGATGATTTGCCCAGTCTGGAGGTGGCGTTGGCCGCCACGGACACCCCTGAAATTATTGCTCATATTCAACGCGACCCATTACAGGCGCGTATATCGGATTCAAACGGAGTAACCGAAACAACATGACTGAAACCAATAAAAACGAGTCGCCGGCTGGCGCTGCCGCCGCAGCGGCCCAGCCTCATGCTACTGCCGATGCCGCACCATCTGGAGGGCCTCGTAAGGGGCGCAAGTTGCGTACGCCATTTAGGCGTCGCCGTGGTGACGCGGTCACCGAGACCCAGCCTGGTCAGGTGGTGGCAGCAGCTCCAGCGGCTGGGCAGGACGTTGCTGATGGCGCATCCGCCCCGGTGCCAGGTGCGCGCCCCGCCAGGGCTAGCCGGCCCAGAACTGGGCAAGGCAAGCCGGCACAGGGCAAGCCCGGTCGTGGTCCAAAAACCGATCAGCCTAAATCAGCGCGTCCAGCGCGTCGCGGTAAACCTGCTGCCAAGCCTGTGGATGCTGATGCAAATCAAGATGATCAGCAGCCAATGGCGCCGCTGACTCCCGAGGAAGAGCAAGAGGCAGCGCAGGCTTTGGCCTTTTTGGATACTTCGGAAAAAATCGATCAGCGCCTAGGTAAGTATCTGGGCAGCGATCTTTTAATGCCAAAGCTGCATAAAGTGCTGGCGGATGCGGGTGTAGGGTCGCGCCGTGAAATGGAAGAGCTCATCATCGCAGGCCGCGTGTCGGTCAATGGCGAGCCTGCCCATATCGGCCAGCGCGTGGCGGCAACCGATCAGGTGCGTGTCAATGGTCGCCTGATTACACGGCCTAATGCTAGCAAGCCGCCGCGGGTAATTCTTTACCATAAGCCTGCGGGCGAAATAGTCAGTCACGATGATCCAGAAGGTCGTGCTACGGTATTTGCGCGTTTGCCCAAGCTCAAAGTGGGTAAGTGGCTGTCAGTCGGACGTCTTGATCTGAACACAGAAGGTCTTTTGATACTGACGACCTCGGGTGATTTGGCCAACCGCTTAATGCACCCACGTTATGGCGCCGAGCGCGAATATGCAGTGCGCGTCTTGGGCGAATTAAGCCCTCAGATGCAGGAAACTCTGCTCAAGGGTATAGAGCTGGAAGATGGTGTTGCCAAATTTGGCCTGTTGGAATTCCTGGGTGGCGAAGGTAGTAATCGCTGGTATCGCGTAACCTTGACCGAAGGCCGCAACCGCGAAGTGCGCCGTATGTTCGAGGCGGCTGGCGTCACGGTCAGCCGACTGATACGCACGCGCTTTGGCGAGGTGGTGCTGCCATCCAGTCTGCGTCGCGGGCGCTGGGAAGCGCTGGACGACACCTTGGTGACGGCCCTGATGCTGCAGCTGGGTTTATTGCGCGAGGATGATGATAGTCAGCCGGGCGCAGGCGGTAGACGTGAGCGTCAGCCTATTTCCCATGACAGTGCCTTGCCTCCGGGTTATGGCACGATGGAGCAAAACGGCCTTAATGGCGCTAAAGTAGGGCGTGGTGGCCGAGTTTCCGGTGGGCGGGTAGTGCGTGCCCCAGCAGGTCAGGTCTATCCATCTGATCCCTTCGGTACGGGTTTGTTGATTAGCGGTGGCTTGGCCAATGGTCATCCTACTGGTGGTCAGCGCGATAAGCCTGCATCCAAAGGCCGCAGGACGGGTGGTGCTTCACGTGGTCCGCGTCCTGAGGCCGAGGCCGGCAACGAAGGGCGTCGCCATGGCTCAGGGGCTCGTACAGCCAAGCCAGCCACCAGAACATCGCGTGGCCCAGGTGCCAGGGCTAAGCCCGGCGTGCCCGCCCCTACAGGACGTGCGCGTCCAGCTGGTGGTGGTAAATCCGGGCAGGGGCGTGGTGACGATAGGCAGCCGCGTGGTGCAGCAGCCCATGAGTCTCATCTTGGAAAGTTAGGTGGGCGCAAGTCATAGCGGTAAATATTCTGAATTTCTGTTAGAATATAGGGCTTTACGGCTATGCTTGTTTATAATAAGACAAAAATAGCAGCGCATTTTCGAATGTGTCTTGCGGTGTTTCCAAACGAAGTCTAGGGGTTGCCGCAAGCACGATAACAGTGGGCTGGTTTACGCAGCCCATTTTCTTTTGGATTTTATGGCAGATATATTCGCTTTGACGCAGCAGGCTATAGCCGGTACCGATATCGAGCTTGTCGATGTGGAACGTGCGCCCTTGGGGTTGCTGCGCGTTACTATTGATCG
>JAGOAJ010000062.1 GCA_017983955.1 Burkholderiaceae bacterium | reverse complement strand
GGTGTGTGCAGAACGGGCTACAGAAAAGAATAGAAGCATCGGAACGGAATTTTCCGGTCCCCCCAATAGTCGGCAGTGTCGCGGAAGATGTCGAGCAGTTGCTCGCGGGCTTCTTTGTCAAACTTGGTGTTGGCGGGAATATGCTCCAGCACGGCAATAAAACCAGGCTGTGGGCCAGACTTGTGTACCGGATCGGTCATGCTGTCATACAGGGCGTCAAAATTCTTGCCCACGTGCGTGGCCAGTTTGAATTGGCTTCCAATCAGGTCCAGCACATCCTGTTTCGTCTGCGCTTCAGCCAGGTTGGCATACAGAAAGTGGTGACCCAAGCCCTGTGCAGCCTCCTGCAAATCCGGCACCCTGAAGGCCCGAATCGATTGAACGATATTCGTTCTGACTGTTCGAAGTGGCATATCCATTCCCGCTTCTCTTTCTTAAAATGTAAAAACTGGGCTCAAGGCTCAATCTTGCGAAAACTCGCATAGTGATCGGCCGTGTAAAAACAGGCATCCGGCACAGTGGCAGCGCCGCCGCACACGATTCGACGGGCACCTCGGTTATGAGACCGAGGTGTTTTGACGGTGTATTCGCGGTAGTAGCCCCGCTTCGCTGCTGGTAAAAGCCGCTCGCGGTTGCCAAATACCACACCGTCTTTTTCATAAGGAAAAGGGCCGCCTTGACGAATCAAGTGGTAGGTTTCGATGCCTTGCGGTGGTAATTCGTTCAGTGCAACCGTTGCGCCCATGGGGAGCGACTCTCTGGCTTGCACAGCCCCACCCACCCCAATCAGCGCCATCAAAACGCTGGTTAGCACTAACTTAGCAATACCTCTGCGTACCATGAAACCCCTCAAGCGACTCCGGGTAAACCCGAAAAATCCAAGAGAGCGAGTGTCGTGTATTCCGCTCAAAAAAGCAAGGCCCTGCTTAAATACTAAGCAAAGATTATGTAAATTACTGTTCTGTAAGTGTGCGCAAACTTAATGGCTAGGCCTTAGCGGACGGCATTGGCGTCAGCCACAGTCAGTGCCGTCATATTCACAATCCGGCGTACGGTAGTGCTGGCGGTAAGAACGTGCACCGGTTTGGCAGCGCCCAGCAGCACGGGGCCAATGGCGATATTGCCACCAGCTGCGGTTTTCAAGAGGTTGTAGGCGATATTGGCCGCGTCGATATTCGGGAGGACCAATAGATTGGCGTCCCCGTGCAGCGTACTATTGGGCATCAAGACCTTGCGTGCTGCACCATCCAAGGCCACGTCGCCATGCATTTCTCCGTCTACTTCCAGCCATGGGGCTTGCGTCTGCAGTAAAGCCAGGGTCTTGCGCATCTTGATAGCGCTGGGCTCGTTGCTGCTTCCAAAGTTGGAGTGGCTCAACAGTGCTGCCCTGGGCTTCACGCCAAATCGCATCATTTCTTCAGCTGCCATCACGGTGATGGCGCACAACTCTTCGGCGGTGGGGTCGTAGTTGACATGGGTGTCCACCAAAAACACCTGGCGATTGGGCAGCATCAGGCCATTCATGCAGGCGTAGATTTGCACATCTTGCGGGGTGCTGAGACTACCGCCCTGGCGCTTGCCGATAACTTGGTCAATGTAATGCAGATGTATTGCTGTGGTACCCCAGGTACCACAGATGAGGCCGTCCACGTCGCCTTTGTGCAGCAACATGGAGCCAATCAGCGTTAAGCGTCGGCGCATTTCGATCTTGGCGACCTGCGCTGTCATGCCCTTGCGCTCGGTCATCTGGTGGTAGGTCTGCCAGAAGTCGCGGTAGCGATGGTCCTGCTCCACATTGACCACGTTGTAGTCAATACCTTCCTTGAGGCGCAGGCCGAATTTCTCCACCCGCTCGGCAATGACTCGGGGGCGTCCGATCAGGGTTGGTAGCGCGATGCCCTCGTCCACGACGATCTGGGCAGCACGCAGGATGCGCTCTTCCTCGCCCTCGGCGTAGGCTACGCGTTTCTTGAGTGCCTTTTTTGCCGCCGTGAAGATGGGCTTCATCGTAGTGCCGGAGGCGTAGACAAAGTTTTGCAACCGTTCGCGGTAGGCATCCATATCTGCAATGGGGCGCAGGGCCACGCCGCTGTCGGCGGCAGCCTGCGCCACGGCAGGCGCAATCTTCATCATCAAGCGCGGGTCAAACGGCTTGGGTATCAGGTATTCGGGGCCAAAGGCTAGCTGTTCGCCGGCATAGGCCATCGCCACTACCTCGCTTTGCTCCGCCTGGGCCAGTTCAGCAATGGCGTGAACCGCAGCAATTTCCATCTCTAACGTGATAGTGGAGGCCCCCGCGTCGAGTGCGCCGCGAAATATGTAAGGGAAACACAGGACGTTGTTGACCTGGTTCGGGTAGTCCGTGCGCCCGGTGGCCATAACGGCGTCATCACGCACGGCCTTGACCTCTTCCGGCAGGATCTCGGGGGTCGGGTTGGCCAGCGCAAAAATCAATGGTTTGGCCGCCATGGACTTGACCATGTCAGCCTTGAGTACGCCTCCAGCGGACAGGCCCAGAAAGATATCGGCACCCGCTATGGCGTCGCGCAGCGAGCGCTGGCTGGTCTTCTGTGCGAAAACTGCCTTGTCTTCGTCCATGAGCTCGACGCGACCCTCATATACCAAGCCCGCCAGATCGGTGACCCAAATGTTCTCGCGCGGGATGCCTAACTTAACCAGCAACCCCAAGCAGGCCAGTGCCGCAGCACCCGCACCCGAGGTGACAAGCTTGACATGTTTTGGGTCTTTTCCCACGACCTTGAGACCATTCAAAATGGCTGCGCCAACACAAATAGCCGTGCCATGTTGGTCATCGTGAAAGACCGGAATCTTCATGCGCTCGCGCAGTTTGCGTTCTACGTAGAAGCAATCGGGCGCCTTGATGTCTTCGAGGTTAATGCCGCCAAACGTGGGTTCCAACGATGCAATGATGTCGACCAGCTTGTCCAAGTCGTGCTTTTCGTCGATCTCCAGATCGAACACGTCAATGCCAGCAAACTTCTTGAACAGAACGCCCTTGCCTTCCATCACCGGTTTGGAGGCCAGTGGGCCAATATCGCCCAAGCCCAGCACGGC
>JAGOAJ010000012.1 GCA_017983955.1 Burkholderiaceae bacterium | reverse complement strand
GCTTCGTCCAGCACCAGGGTGTGAACGGCAGATAGGTCGACACGACGGGCTTGCAGGTGATCTATCAGGCGGCCGGGGGTGGCAACCAGTACATCAACACGACGGGACAGGGCTTTGAGCTGGGCGCCGTAAGGCATGCCGCCAACTACAGTGGCGATGCGCAGGTCTTTGTTGTGAGCGCTGTACAGCTTGGTGGCATCAGCCACTTGCATGGCCAGTTCACGGGTAGGGGTAAGCACCAGAACCTGAACGCCATTACTCTTGGTAGGTGGCATATTCAGAATGCGGTTCAGGGCGGGCAACATAAAGGCGGCGGTTTTACCGCTACCGGTTTGCGATGAAACCATCAGGTCGTGTCCTGCCAGCGCCTTGGGAATGGCGGAAGCCTGCACGGAAGTTGGCTCGGTAAAGCCAGCTTTCAAAACAGCAGACAGCAGGGTAGGAGCGAGACCTAAAGTATCGAATGACATGCGTGATCCTTTTGCCGGGTAAACGGCATACACTTAGCGCGGGCAAGATAAGCAAGCCTTGGCGCTGGTTGATTGGAGGAGCATCGTGCCGACCGAATCAACCTGGAGTGCAGCGTCTGTAAGACGCGACGAAAAGGCGCGGAGGTCAGGGAGCGATGGCGTTCGACATGGGTGCTGAAAAATCAGTCAACTGCTATGACACAACAAGCGTTGTATGAAAATGTCGACGCGTTAAAAATGCAGTGCCCGAAGTATAAGCGCAAAGTTGTCTCGGGGTAAACCCCCATTGTTGTTGCGATGCAACAGAACGGGTCTTAATCGTGCCGTTTAGTCGTTTAAATTGCGTTTTTTTGCGTCGGCTTCAGATAACCAGTTGATGGTCGCGCTGCCCTGGGCCTGCAACCAGTCGTTGGCCGCCGTGAAATGACCACAGCCTATAAAAGGGATGGGGGGGCGTAGTGCAGACAGCGGCGAGGGATGGTTGGCAGTCAGTATTTTGTAGGGTCCGCCGCTATGAGTGGTCAATAATTCTTGCTTGCGCTGGGCATGCGCGCCCCACAATAGATACACCTTGGGTTGAGCCGTCATAGCAACGTGCATTAACAGGGCATCGGTGATTTCTTCCCACCCTTGTTTGGCGTGGGACGCGGGCTGCCTACTGGTGACGGTAAGCACGCTGTTCAACAACAGCACGCCTTGTCTGGCCAGGTAGCTAAGATCATGCCCGCTAGGGCGCAATACGTCTGGATACTCCAGGGCAAGCTCTTTGAAAATATTACGTAGGCTGGGCGGGCAGGGGCAGGCATTGGGTACGGAAAACGCCAGGCCTTGGGCTTGGTCGGGGCCGTGATAAGGATCTTGTCCCAGTATCACCACGCGTACCGCGTCAGGGGCCATGTAGTCCAGGGCCCGAAACGGATGGCGTGGGTACATTTCAACATTGTGCTTTAGCTGTGCATCCAAAAACTGGCCAAGACGTGTGATGGCGCTTTGCGTGCTGGGGTTATGCAGCGCATTTTCCCAGGCAGCTGGCAGGCGTGAAATATGGGCTTGTAGCGGTTCAAGCAAGGTGTTTTGGGCCTTAGACATGGCTGCAAGACCGGACTTTTTTGATACGCAGCGTCGTGACTTTGTTATCCCTGAAAGCAGACATGTTTTTTCTTTGCTGGCAAAATAGTTTCACTATGTAACGACATTAAGGATCGCTGTCATGAAGTCTTCCCATCGCATTAAGCTGGGTTTCTTGAAGCTAACCCCAAAAGAACGCATCGTCATGAGGCATATCGCCTGGGGCAAGCCTAATAAAACGATAGCCGCTGAATTAGGATTGTCGCAACGCACCATAGAGGCCCATCGGGCCAAGGTTTTTCAGAAAATGCAGGTTAAGAATGCGGTGGAACTAGCGCACTGGGCGCTGTCACTCGGGCTGCTGGCCTAAGGCCAGCAGTATCCAGTATTAGTCTTGTGTGGGTCGCTTGCAATCTAGATTGTGTAGTCCCGATACATCGTCTATGGGGTCAATATCCGCCTGGCGTGTCAAATGGTAATCCAGTGTGGGCGCTATCTCATTTAGAAGATTGACGCGCAGGACGTTGTCGTTAATGAAGCTTAGGTTGGCTTTCGTGGCGTCGCCTGCCATTTGCAGCACGATACGCAAAGGCTGTGTACCCACGACATTCCAGCAGCCTTGCTGCACTATTGTCCGGTCTGCTCCAGACGTGCCCAGCAAAACAGTACGTGCGCGCCATTGATGGTCGGGTGCCAGTGTCAGGGTCAGTCGGCTGGCCTGGCAGGCCGCGTCTTGCGCCAGACAGGGGACAGTACCCAGAAATGTTTTGGCTTCCGTTAGTGGCCTGGCCTGGACGATAGCGTTGGTATGGGCGACTTCGGCGGGTGTTGCGGGTTGTTTTTGGGCCGTGTTGCCAAAGCCTAGCTGTATTTGTGATGGAGCGCGCGCACCTTGGCCACCCTGGGCGTGGTTAAGGGCATCCGTTTCGGTGGTGTCGTGAGGCACAGTGTAATAGCCGGCGGTCTGTTGCTGAGCGCAGCCTGACACCAGTATGGCCAGCATCGCGGCGCCTATCAGTTTGGCAGGGGTCGAGGTAAGCAAAGCAAGGGATGACATGGTTTTTTTCCATCAATTAGAGGCAACAGGCATTCTACGCATTTCTACTGGCTTTTGGGTAAGCGTATGCTAAGTCTGGGCGTTGGGCAATGGCAAGCGTGGGTGATGTGCTGCTTCATAGGCTTGTTAGGCGTATTTGGCGGACTAAGTGGCCTATTTAGCGCCAGGTTGGCGCGGGCTTATGTCAATTTGCTGGCGGGCGGTGCCTACCCTGACCAGACCACTTTCTGTCTAGCCTTGCGCCGCGCCACCTGGCCGCTAGGCAGCAGCCACCAGGAAGCCGACCAGCACGCTTATGGTCAGGCCGAATGGCGCGGTATCATCTTAATGGCGGGTGTAGTGCCGCTGCTGTGCTGGCGCAGTGGCTTATCCGTATATTTTGTGGCCTTGCTGGCGGCGGCGGTAGTGCTATTGACGCTGGCCTTGATAGACGCGGCCTGTAGCTTGTTGCCAGACGCATTGACCTTGCCCTTGTTATGGGGTGGACTGGCTTTATCCTGGTTGGGCTATGGACCTGCCTTGTCTGATGCCTTTGCTGGCGTGATGCTGGGTTATGGCTTTCCCTGGGCATTGTTTTTTGTATATAAATGTGCCCGGCGATGCGATGGCATGGGCCACGGCGATTTCAAGCTGCTGGCTGGTCTGGGTGCCTGGCTAGGCTGGCAGGCGGTTGCGCCTGTGCTGCTGATGGCGTCGGTGGGCTTAGTGACTTTGGCGATATGGCGTCAAAAATCCTGGAGGCCAGTAGGGGCTTGCCCCTTTGGACCATTTCTGATTGTATCGGCAGCGGGTGTTTTTGTAGGTGGGTCTGGGGTACATTCATGGTTTATATAGTTGGGATGTCGTCATGGTCAAAATTGGTCTTACCGGAGGCATAGGCTCAGGCAAAAGCCTGGTGGCCGATTTTTTTGCCGAATGGGGCGCCGCCGTCATCGACACCGACCAGATTGCACACGAATTAACCCAGGCGGGTGGTGCGGCCATGCTTCCTATACGTCAGGCGTTTGGGCCAGACGTCATTAGCCCCGATGGTGCCCTGAATCGGGCGGCCATGCGCGAATTGGTATTTGCCGATCCGGCGCAGCGGGCCAAGCTAGAAGCCATCATCCATCCATTGATCGCCTCCGAGACTGAACGACAAGCGGCCAGTGCCGTGGGCTGTTATCAGGTGTTTGTCGTCCCCCTATTGGTAGAGTCCGGCCGCTGGCGTGACAAAGTCGATCGTATTTGCGTGGTTGATTGCGAGCCTGAGACCCAGATAGCCAGGGTTAAAAGCCGCAGCGGGCTGACGACTGAAGTGATTGGGCGTATCATGTCGGCACAGGCTACGCGCGCGGCCAGGCTGGCCGTCGCTGATGACGTCGTTGATAACGGCGCTAGTGTCACTTTCAGCCAACTTAAACAGCGTGCCCTGGAACTGCATCACAGTTGGTGCGGTCTTACTAGGCAGCAGTCCCAACCGACTGCATTCATCGCCTCTAGTCACTGAAAAGGTTTTTTGTCGCGTGATTCTTTATGAATATCCATGCAACGAACGAGTCAGGTCCCTGCTTAGGGTCGAATTTCTGTTCGACCGGCTGTTTTACTTCGCACGCGGATCAGACACCTACCATCACCAAATTTGTATAAGCACCCTGTTCGACCTGTTGGATATCTGTGATCGCACGGATATGCGCGGCGCCGTCTTGCAAGACCTTGAACGGCAACGCTTGGCACTGAACGCCTTGCGCCGTCACCCTGGGGTTGATGGCGATACCCTGGATGCTATGTTGGCTGAACTCCAGGCGGCTTCGGCGGCCTTGGGCGCTTTGGGTCGCATAGGCCAGGGGCTGCGCGACAGCGAATGGTTGGTCAGTTTGCGCGGTCGCTTGTCCGTGCCCGGCGGTTCATCCCAGGTTGATATGCCTTCGTATTTTTCATGGCAGCTAAAGCCCCTTGACGTCCGTCAACATGATATTAGTCAATGGGTACAGCCATTCCTGCCCCTATACAACGGCATTGCCTTAGTATTACGCATGTTGCGCGATGCTGGTGATGTGGTTGATTTGGTCGCCCGCGCGGGGGCCTATCAGGAAATGGTGGGCGGCAAGGTATACCAGTTGCTACGCGTTTGGGTGGATCAAACACTGCACGTGTTTCCTGAAATGAGCGCGAACAAATACGTTATCTGGGTGCGTTTTTCTACCCAGGACAACGAACTCAAGCCACAAGCCGCTACCGGGGATATAGCCTTCAAGCTGGCACGCTGCAACGTCTAAGGGCTGGACGTTTAGCCGTGAGCACCGCCTGTTACTGTTAACTCCGGAGAACCTTGCATGTCGGATACACCCTCCGCATCGTATCGTCAGCGATTTCGCTGGTTGTGGATTTTGATTGTTGTGCTTGCCTTGGTGGGCGGGTATTGGTTTTTTAGCGGCAAATCGCAAACGGGTCAGTCAGGCCCGCAAACCCGGTCTGCTGGGCGGGGCGCGGGCATGATGGGCATGGCGACCCCAGTGCGGATAGCGACTGCAGAAGCCGGGCCTGTTAATCATATGATTAAGGCCATAGGCACAGTCACTGCATTTAATACCGTGATCGTGCGCAGTCGGGTTGATGGCGAACTACAGAAAATTGTCTTTGAGGATGGCCAAAAGGTCGCTCAAGGGGATTTGCTGGCTGAAATCGACCCGCGCAGCTTTCAGGTGCAGTTGGATCAGGCGGTAGGACAGCAACAGCAGAACGCTGCCCAGTTGCAGAATGCCCAGCGTGATTTACAACGTTATCAGCAGTTGTATAAGCAAAACTCGATTGCCAAGCAGCAACTGGATGCACAGGCCGCTTTGGTGCAGCAATATCAGGGGTCCAGCAAAAGCGATCAGGCTGCTGTAGACAGCGCCAAGCTACAGCTTAGCTTTACGAAGATCACGGCGCCTATTTCTGGGCGTCTGGGTTTGGGCCGCCTGGATCAAGGCAATATGATTAATGCATCCAACGCCGATGGCCTGGTGACAATTACCCAGGTGCAGCCGATTTCGGTGGTCTTCACCTTGCCTCAAGCCGAGCTTCCCGACGTGTTGCGTGCAATGCGTGCGGGCAAGACCCTGGTCACCGAACTGTACGACAGTAGCGATGCAAGCAAGATCGCCAGCGGCGAATTGGTTTCTGTCGATAACCAAATTGATGTTGCTACCGGCACAGTCAAGCTTAAAGCCCAGTTCGCGAATGATGATGAAGCCCTGTTCCCCAACCAATTTGCCAGCGTGCGTTTACAGGTGGGCGCCACGGATTCGCTGTTCGTGCCGACCATTGCGATTCAGCAAGGGTCGGCCGGGGCCTTTGTCTATAGGGTAGATCAAGACAATACCGTCCATATACAGCGGGTGATTACCGGTCGCACCGACGACGGTAAAGTGGCTATCGTGTCCGGCTTGGAGCTAGGACAGCGCGTAGTCATCGAGGGAACGGATAGATTGCGAGAAGGGGCTGCTGTGCAGATTATTGATGCCGCCACCGCCACGGATGTATCGCCACCAGCCGCTACGCCTGGCCCATCGCAGGCTGGCGGACAGCGTGCTCATTAAGACAGCAGTATGAATTTGTCGCGACTTTTCATACTTAGGCCAGTGGCCACCACGCTTGCCATGGTGGCTTTGTTGATTTCTGGGCTGATGGCATACCGGCTATTGCCAGTGGCGGCCCTGCCGCAGGTGGATTACCCCACCATACAGGTCAGCACCTTATATCCAGGGGCCAGTCCCGAAGTCATGACCGCTTTGGTCACGTCGCCCCTAGAGCGGCAGTTCGGCCAGATGCCCGGTCTGACGCAAATGACCTCGTCCAGTTCAGGTGGATCGTCGTTGGTGACGTTGATGTTTGACCTGGACTTGCCGCTGGACGTGGCTGAACAGGAAGTACAGGCAGCCATTAATGCCGCCACCAATCTATTACCCAATGATTTGCCCGCGCCGCCTATATATAACAAGGTGAATCCGGCCGACACGCCTGTCATCAGCCTGGCGGTGACGTCGCCCACTTTGCCGCTGCATCAGGTTCGTGACCTGATCGACATACGGGTGGCCCAGAAGCTATCGCAAATTTCTGGGGTGGGTTTGGTCAGTATCGCGGGTGGGCAGCGCCCCGCTGTGCGCATACAGGCTAATCCCCAGGCCCTGGCGTCCCATCAGTTGACGTTGGCCAGCTTGCGCAGCGCTGTTGTGGGCGCCAACGTGAACCAGCCCAAGGGTAATCTGGATGGGCCAGAACGTTCCACCACCATTAATGCCAATGATCAGCTCAAGACCATAGAGGACTACGAGCAGTTAATTGTGGCCTACGAAAACGGCGCCCCCTTGCGTTTGCGCGATGTGGCGCACATAGAGCGTGATGCTGAAAATACCCGGCAGGCGGCATGGATGGGCGATACGCCTGCTGTGCTGCTGAATATACAGCGCCAGCCTGGGGCGAATGTGATCGAGGTCGTGGACAGGGTGCAGCAATTGTTGCCGGAATTACGCGCTTCCTTGCCCGCTGGGGTAGATGTAGCTGTCGCCACGGATCGCACGCAAACCATACGCGAGGCGATCTCCCATGTGCAGCGCGAAATGTTGCTGGCCATAGGCTTGGTCGTGCTGGTGACCTTTGTGTTTTTACGCACCTGGACTGCCACCTTGATACCCAGTGTGGTGGTGCCGCTGTCCTTGGTGGGCACTTTTGGCATCATGTACCTGGCGGGTTTTAGCATCAACAACCTGACCCTGATGGCCTTGACCGTCGCCACTGGTTTTGTGGTCGATGACGCCATCGTCATGATAGAGAACATCGCCAGGTATATAGAGCGTGGCGAATCCGCCCTGCAGGCGTCCCTAAAGGGGGCGTCGCAAATTGGCTTTACCCTGGTTTCACTGACCTTGTCGCTGATCGCTGTCTTGATACCGCTGCTATTCATGAGCGATGTCATAGGCCGTTTATTCCGGGAATTCGCTATTACCCTGGCCGTGGCCATATTGCTGTCCTTGCTGATCTCGCTGACCTTGACGCCCATGATGTGCGCGCGTTTGCTGAAGCCCGAATCCGAACAAAAACACTCGCGCTTTCAAGTGCGTGCCGCCGCGGCAATGGATAGCCTGATTGCAGCCTACGACAGGGGTCTGCAGTGGGTGTTGGCGCATCAGCGCTTAACCTTGTGGGTGGCACTGGGCACGCTGGTCATGACGGGCTTGCTGTATGTGGCCGTTCCCAAAGGTTTTTTTCCGCAGCAAGATACGGGTCTGATTCAAGCCATTAGCCAGGGACCGCAAACGGTGTCGTTTACGTCCATGGCACAGCGTCAGCAAATGGCGGTTCAGCGTATTTTGCAAGATCCTGATGTGGCGGCGGTGTCTTCATTTATCGGCATAGACGGCACGAATGCCACCTTGAATACCGGGCGTATGCAGATCGCCTTAACGCCTGCTGACGAACGCAGCGATAATGCCCAGGAAATTATTGCCCGCTTGTCGCACAGCTTGGCCGATCTGACGGAAATAGAAGTCTTTATGCAGCCAGTGCAGGACTTGACGGTGGACGACCAGATCAGCCGCAGTCAGTATCAAATGACCTTGTCCGATCCGAACCAAGAGCTGCTGTTGCACTGGACCCCGCAACTGGTCGAAGCCCTTAAAAAACTGCCCGAATTACAGGGCGTTACTGACGACTTGCAAAGCGGCGGTTTGGAAACTACCTTGGTCGTGGACCGCGATGTGGCGGCACGTTTGGGTGTTAGCCAAGCGGCCATCGATGACGCGCTATACGACGCCTTTGGTCAACGGCTGATTTCCACCATTTTTACGCAGTCTGCGCAATACCGTGTGGTCCTTGAAGTGGGCGAGCCTTGGCGAAAAAATCCCATGGCGCTGGACCAAATTTACGTGACCACGGCTTTAGGCGCACCTGTCCCCATCAGCAGCCTGGGCAGCATCACGGAAACTAATTCTTTGTTGTCCATAGAGCGCCTGGGGCAGTTCCCGGCCGTTGCGATTTCGTTTAACTTGACGCCGGGCGTGGCGCTGTCAGACGCCGTCGTCGCCATACGTGATGTCCAGGCTGAACTGGCCATGCCGGCGTCTTTGGACTTACGTTTCCAGGGCGCGGCCAGGGCGTTTCAGGCGTCGCTGACCAGCACCCTGTGGCTGATGTTGGCGGCTGTAGCCACCATGTACATAGTGTTGGGGATACTGTATGAAAGTTATATACACCCAGTGACCATATTGTCCACCTTGCCGTCAGCCGCCATAGGGGCGTTGCTGGCCTTGCTGCTAAGTGGTACCGAGCTGGACATGATAGGCATCATAGGCATCATCTTGCTGATAGGCATAGTGAAGAAAAATGCCATCATGATGATAGATTTTGCGCTGGACGCGGAACGTCATCGCGGTTTGTCTGCCCGCGAAGCCATTCACGAAGCTGCGTTATTGCGTTTTCGTCCCATTTTAATGACGACGTTGGCCGCCTTGTTTAGTGCCTTACCACTGATGTTTGCCAGCGGCTCGGGTGCCGAGCTGCGCCAACCCTTGGGGCTGGTTATGGTGGGCGGCTTGTTGTGCAGTCAATTGTTGACCTTGTTTACGACACCTGTCATTTATCTGATGTTTGATAGGTTGGCTCAGCGTGTGCGCCCCCGTCGCGGACCAGCGGCAGCGGCTGACAGGCCATGAGGTTTTTTTCCTTATTCATACTGCGGCCGGTCACCACGACCCTGCTGTGTCTGGCGGCGGTGCTGTCGGGCGGGCTGGCCTGGTATCTATTGCCTGTGGCGCCTTTGCCCCAGGTGGATTTCCCTATGATCTCGGTCACGGCCCAGCTGTCTGGAGCCAGTCCTGAAACCATGGCGTCCAGTGTGGCGACACCGCTAGAGCAGTCGCTGGGGGCCATTGCGGGCTTAAGCGACATGAGCTCGCGTAGTTCGGAAGGGTCCACCCGCATCAGCTTGATGTTCGATATGGACAGAGACATTAATGGCGCAGCACGTGATGTGCAGGCGGCCATTAATGCGGCGCGTAGTCTGTTGCCATCCAGCATGCGCAGTGTGCCCACCTATCGCAAAGTGAATCCGGCCTCGGCGCCCATCATGGTGCTGGCGCTAACGTCCAAGACCATGACCCAGGGCCAGCTGTATGACCTGGCCTCTACGGTTATAGGGCAAAAGCTGTCGCAGGTGTCTGGGGTGGGCGAGGTCGATGTGGGCGGCAGTTCCTTGCCGGCGATACGCGTCAGCCTTAATCCCCTGGCCTTGAATAGCGCTGGCGTGGCCCTGGACGATGTCAGGGCGGCGTTGTCTGGCGCCAATACCATGCGGCCCAATGGTATGGTGGAAAATGACCAGTATCACTGGCAGATAGGTTCGGGCGGGCAGTTGACCAAGGCCGCTCAGTACCGACCATTGATCGTCGCCTGGCGCGACGGTTCGCCAGTGCGTCTAGAGGACGTCGCCAGGGTCGAGGATTCCGTCGAAGACGTATTCAACATGGGCTTTCTGAATGATCAGCAAGCGGTGTTGCTGATCGTGCGCCGCCAGGCCGACGCCAATATTATCCAGACGGTGGACCAGATACACCAGCAGTTGCCTAGCTTTCAGGCCATGTTGCCGGCCAGTGTCAGCCTGACCGTGGCACAGGACCGCACACCCAGTATCCGGGCCTCTTTACACGAGGCCCAGTTCACTTTGATGGTGGCTGTCGTGCTGGTGGTACTGGTGGTTTTGCTGTTCTTGCGTAATTGGCGCGCAGCGCTGATACCGGCAGTGGCCGTGCCAGCTTCCTTGATTACGACCTTTGCCTTCATGTGGTGGTTTGATTACACCTTGAATACGATTTCCTTGATGGCGCTTATTGTGGCGACCGGCTTTGTGGTGGATGACGCCATCGTCGTGCTGGAAAACATTATGCGCTACCTGGAAAAAGGCGTCCCGCCGGTCAGGGCGGCCATACGCGGGGCTCGCGAAGTTGGCTTTACGGTGCTGGCCATGACCTTGTCGTTGGTCGCGGTGTTTATTCCCATGCTGTTTATGGGGGGCTTGCCGGGTCGCTTCTTTCGCGAGTTTGCCGTCACGCTGTCAGTATCCATACTGTTGTCTTTGCTGATTTCGGTGACGTTAACGCCCATGATGTGCGCCTATTTGTTGAAGCCCGTTCAGCGCAACGAACGTCAGGCTGGCGTAGTCCGACGCAGCTTTATGGCAATGGGGCATTTTTTCTGGCGTGGCTATCAACGCTCGCTGGATTGGGCCTTGCGCCATGGTCGCATCATGATGCTGATACTGTTTGGCACCATCGCCTTGAATGTTTATTTGTTTACTGCGATACCCAAAGGTTTCTTTCCGCAGCAGGATACCGGCCAGTTGATGGGGTTTTTTCGCGTCGATCAGGGCACCTCGTTTCATGCCATGCTGCCGAAATTGGAAAAATTCACCGAGCGACTGCTGAAGGACCCTGGAATCGATAGCGTGACCGGCTTTGTTGGCGGTCGCGGCGGCAGTAATTCCAGCTTCATGATGATACAGCTCAAGCCATTGGACCAGCGCAAAGCCAGTGCAATGGACATCGTCAACCGCTTGCGTAGCCAGTTCGTGAATGAACCAGGCGCGCGGTTGACCTTGGTGCCCCAGCAGGACATTTTCGTTGGGGGGCGACAAAGCAGCGGCGGGTCCTACGACTACAGCCTGCTGGGTAGCGAGATTGATCTGCTGAAAACCTGGTTGCCCCAGGTGCGCCAGGCCATGTCCGACTTGCCCGAGCTGGTGGATGTAGACACCGATGTCGAGGACAAGGGGCAGCGCGTGCAACTGCAGATAGACCGCGATGCCGCCACGCGGCTGGGCGTGGATATGGCGTTAATTGCATCCACCCTGAATAATTCCTTCAGTCAGCGCCAGGTGTCGGTCATTTATGGCACCTTGAATCAATACCATGTGGTCATGGGGGTGGACGATCAGTACGCACAGGATGCCGAGTCGTTAAAGCGGGTAGAAGTGGTGACGCGCACCGGGCAGCGGGTGCCTTTATCCGCATTTACACGGTTTACGGTCAGCAGTTCGCCGCTTAGCATCAGCCATCAAGGCTTGTTCGCGGCGGAATCCGTCTCCTTTAACTTGGCGCCGGGGGTGGTACTGGAACAGGCTATTCAGTCCATAGAAAGCGCGGTGGCACGCATAGGGCTGCCCAGTGACCAGATACAGGCGGGCTTTCAGGGCACGGCCCAGGCCTTGCAAGAGTCCATGTCGCAGATGGCCTGGTTGATTGTGGCTGCTTTGGTGACCATGTACATTGTGTTGGGCATACTGTACGAAAGCTATATACACCCGATTACCATCTTGTCTACCTTGCCATCGGCCGGGATAGGCGCCTTGCTGGCTTTATTGATCGTGGGGGCAGAATTTACGTTTATTGCCTTGATTGGGGTGTTCTTGCTGATAGGCATAGTCAAGAAGAACGCCATCATGATGGTGGACTTTGCCCTGATGGCCGAGCGGCGCGATGGCCTGTCATCACAGGAAGCCATCTATCAGGCCTGTCTGGTGCGCTTTCGCCCTATCATGATGACCACAGTGTCGGCGCTGTTTGGCGCCTTGCCGCTGGTACTGGCATCCGGTGCGGGCGTAGAAATGCGCCGCCCGCTGGGTCTGACGATAGCAGGCGGCCTGATACTTAGCCAAGTACTGACTTTATACACAACGCCAGTGGTTTATTTATACCTGGACCGCTTGCGCCTATGGGCACGGAGAACGCCTGCATGACCTCTATTTTATTTCGCCTAGGCAAGGCGCTGTCGGGTGCCACGCTGTTGGTGCTGATTTCCGCCTGTGCCGTCGGTCCCGATTATCAGCGGCCAGCCCTGGATGTGGGCACCCATTACAAAGAAGCGGGTTTAACGGCGGTTGATGGCGGTAATGCGACGACCCAGGGCTGGGTTGTCGCCCAGCCAGCCGATGAGGTCTTACGTGGCGATTGGTGGACGGTGTTTCACGACCCCGTGCTTGATACCTTGATGCACGCCAGCAACGCCGATAATTTCGATATTGCTCGGGTCGAAGCCCAGTATCGTCAGGCCCAGGCACTGTTGCAAAGTAGTCGCTCAGGGTTTTTTCCGACCCTGGGCACCGGCGCTGGCGTTACCCGTTCAGGCAGTGGCAGCGGTAGTGGCGACGCAAGCGCAGGTGGTGGCGCCGGCATTGGTGGGCCATCCAATCTGTTTTCCCTGACGGGTAATGTCAGTTGGGAAGTGGACCTGTGGGGCAAGATCAGGCGCAGCGTAGAGTCCAGCCAAGCCGGGGTGCAAGCCAGCTTGGCTGACGTGGCTACCACCCGATTAAGCATGCAATCTACCTTGGCGCAAACCTATTTTCGCCTGCGTATCATGGACAATGAAAAACGTCTGCTGGCGCAAACATTACAAGCCTATGAACGTTCTTTGACGATGACGCAGAATCGTTATCAGGCCGGCGTGGCGGCCCAGGCCGAGGTGGCGGTTAGCCAGGCTCAATTGGAAAATACCAGGGTACAAGCGCTGGCCTTGAATTGGCAGCGTGCACAGCTGGAGCATGCGCTGGCGGTGTTAACCGGACAAGCACCTGCCGCGTTTAGCCTGGCAGCTGCAGAATCGGTAGCCTACGATATGCAATTGGCCCAGGTGCCTGTGATACCGATAGGCTTACCTGCTCAATTGCTGCAGCGTCGCCCCGATGTGGCAGCCGCGGAGCGTCGTACGGCTCAGGCAAACGCCAGCATAGGTGTTGCCCAGGCGGCCTGGTTTCCCGACCTGACCTTAAGTGCGCAGGGCGGCTTTCGTAGCGGTCAATGGGCGCAGTGGCTAAGCTCTCCGGCCAGCTTCTGGTCCTTGGGTCCTGCTCTGGCATTGGCCATTTTTGATGGCGGAGCCCGCGAGGCCAACGTCGCTTCCATGCGGGCCGCTTACGACGCCCAGGCGGCGACCTATCGGCAAACGGTGCTGACGGCCCTGCGTGAGGTCGAGGACTACCTGATACAGCGCCATGTGCTGGATCAGGAGCAAGACGCTCAGACCCGTGCTTTAGCTGCAGCGCGACTGTCCTTGGAATTAACCCGCAATCAATACGAGGCGGGTTTGATTGATTACCTTAGTGTGGTCCAAGTCGAAACGACGGCCTTGAGCACCGAACGCGCGGCGCTTTCACTACTTACTGATCGCCTGATTGCCAGCGTGCAACTGATTGCTGCGCTGGGTGGGGGTTGGCATTCAGAGTCTGTTTCCGAATAAGTCACATCTGACTTGAAGTGATTGCTTTATCACGGTGCAAGGCCGTGATTTACCCATAAAAAATGTTCACGTTTACCCTCTGATTCATTACGAAATGTCCGAAGCAAGACAGGCCATGTCCTTATCTATGGAGTGGCTTGAATGGTGTTTTGCTAATCTGGGACTCAGTTGAAAATAGTTGTTTACACATATCACAAGTGGTTACATTATGGCTAGACCATTATTAATCAATAACTAGAAACCGCATGTGGTGTATGTCAGCACATAAAAAAGATAACAATCGGGCTTAGCAAGTAGGGCAGCATCGTTCTGCAAACGAATGGTGCTGCCTGGCAGTAAGAGACAACGTTTGCACACTTTAGTTGTACCCACAAAGGAGATAAGTAGTGAAAGAATCAAGCATACTCAATAACGAAGCCGCTTCCACTAATCGCCGTAGCTTTCTGAAAACAGGCGCAGCAGTATCCGGCGGCCTTATGGTGTCCGGGGTGGCTGCGCCAGCCTTGGCACAAAGTAAAGACTATCCGGCCTTGGGCAACTATCCCGAAGGCGTTAAAGGCGACACCGTAGTCGCTGGCCTTACCCTGGACCTGACCGGCCCTTATTCGGCCGAAGGCGCAGGACAGCGTCGCGGCTTCGAGCTGGCCGCTGAAATGATCAACAATGGAGATCCACGCGTCAAGAAGGTCTCTCCTTTAACCAAGCAAGGCATATTGGGTAAAAAGCTGGTGCTAATGGTTGGTGACGCTGAAACCAAACCCAATAGCGCCGTGCAGGCGGCAACCCGCTTTATTCGTCAAGATAAAGCCATGATGATTGCAGGTAGCGTCAGCAGCTCAGTTGCCATCGCATTGCAAAACACATGTGAACGCGCAAAAACGCTGTATTTCAGCGTCATCAGTGGCTCCAGCGACACCACAGGAAAAGACTGCCGCCGTTATGGCTTCCGTCTGTGTCACCACGCCTATACGGCTGCCAAAGCCATCGCGCCTGTATTGGCTGCCGACTATGGCAAAAATATGAAGGCCATCTATTTGGTGCCCGACTATAACTACGGCCACTCAATTCACGACCACATGCGTGAATTTACCGAAGCCCAAGGTTGGACCACCATAGACTCGCCTCAGATTCACCCACTGGGCGCCACGGACTATAGCGCCTACATGCTTAATATCGCCAACAGCGGCGCCGATATCCTGATTAATCTGGACTACGGCGCTGACGCGGTGAACTCGGCCAAACAGGCTCATGAATTCGGCGTGCTGAAAAACATGAAAATGTGCGTGCCTTATCTGCCTGCCTACATGCTGGAAGAAGTCGGTCCTGAAATCATGGAAGGCGTATACGGAACCATGGTGTTCTGGTGGACGGAAAGCGAAAAGAACGAAGTTGCAAAAGACTTTGTCGACGCCTACGAGGCCAAATTCGGCGCCAAGCCCCGTGACCCCGAGCACAACGCGTATATGACTATGCTGTTGTGGGCTGATGCCATAGAACGCGCAGGCACTTTCTACCCCGCAGCCGTGGTCGAGGCACTGGAAGACAGCGTTAACCACAAGCGACCCCACACCATGGGTGGCGAAGTGTATTTCCGTGCCGAAGATCACGATGGCGCGGCGAACTTCGCTGTCGTCCGTGGCAAAAAACCTTCCGAAATCAAAAATAAGGATGATCTGGTCGACGTTATCGCCGTTGCTAATGGGGTAGATACACTGCCGCCCATAGGCTACGCCGGTTGCAAGATGGCGCCTGCCGCCTAAGTGTCGTGCCCACTGCAGCGGTTAATCCGCTGCAGTACTTACATTGATCTAACTTTAACGGGGGACTTGTATGCCTAGCTTAGGCCTATTCATGTCACAAGTGTTTAACGGCCTGGCAGTGGGGGTGTTGCTGTCCCTTATTGCTGTCGGGTTGACCATTATTTACGGGACACTCGGCCTGATCAACTTCGCGCACGGCGCGTTGTTTGTGCTGGGTGCTTATGCTGGTTATACGGTATTTACTTACACAGGTTCCTTTGTGCTGGGTTTAGCTGGCGCCGCTTTGGCTGCCCTACTGGTAGGTCTGGCTCTGGAACGAGGCCTGATCAAGCGGTTTTATAACCGACCCCATGAAGACCAAATCCTGGTCACCTTCGGTATCAGTATTGTTATCGTCGAGATCATCCGTGGTATCTATGGTGGCGTGGGGCAGCGTGTGCCTGTGCCGACGTGGGGTGCTGGCACGGTGGACCTGGGGTTTGTCGTCTATCCCTTATATCGTATTGAAATTCTAGGTATTGCCGCTGTCGTGCTGGGCCTGTTCTGGGTCCTGCTGTATCGCACGCGACTGGGTTTGATCATACGCTCTGGCATCGAAGATGCCTTGATGGTGCGTTTACTGGGCATCAACATACAGCGCGCCTTTTTGGTGGTGTTTGCCCTGGGCGCTGCGGCGGCCGGTTTTGCAGGCATGATCTACGGTCCCATCGTTTCCATCGTGCCCGATATGGGCTTCCGGGTACTAATACAGTCATTTGTTGTGGTGGTTCTGGGCGGCGTAGGGTCTTTCCCCGGCGCTATTCTGGGTGGCCTGATTGCCGGTCAAATCCTAAGCCTGACGTCGCTGGTGAATCCGGTCTATTCGGATGTCATGTTGTTTGCAGCGATGGCGCTAATTCTTATTTTGCGACCCCAGGGTCTGTTGGGTGTGGAGGGTAGGGCATGACAAGGTCAACGACTTCGGTGGCCTCTATGGAGGCTGGCGCAACGCAGCTTGGTGGGGATACAGTCGAACACGCGCCCACTGGCGGCCGCTTGCGCCGCAGGTACAAGGTCGAATTTTACCTTGGCCTGGTATTGATTATGGCGCCATTTATTGCGCCGTTCCTGGGGGCCGGTCCCGACCTTTTAGGACGGGTACTGATCTGGGGCTTGTTTGGCCTGGGCTTTGACCTGCTATTTGGGTATACCGGCCTGCTGTCTTTTGGTCAGGCGGCCTTCTATGGCACAGGCAGTTTTATTACTGCCTACCTGTTAACCACTGGCATCATCCCCAATATGCTGGTTGCCTTGATGGTGGCCATGCTGGTCGCGTCGGTGTTGGGGCTGATGATAGGCTACCTGACACTGCGTCGCAGCGGCATCTATTTCGCCATGAGCACCCTGGCCTTTGGGGAAATGATTTACTTCCTGGAGTTCGGGCCGCTACGTGACTGGACGGGCGGCGAAAACGGCATTCCGGGTATCCCGGAACCCGTGGTGGACTTTGGCTTCTATAGCATCACCATACAGTCGGGGTGGCCTATGTACACCTTCCTGGCCGTGATGTTCTTCCTGGGCTTTATTGTCGCGCGCCGTATTTCCCTATCGCCGTTTGGCGTGATATTGACTGCCATACGTGGCAATCCCACACGCGCCATGGCTGTCGGTCACAAAATACGCCATTACAAACTGGCGGTCTTTGTGGTGGCTGCAGCGTATGGCGGTTTGGCGGGTGGTTTGCTGGGTTTGTTCCAAGGCTATATGCCACCGGACGCCTTTAACCTGCAGACCTCGGCAGAAGTGGTTATCCAGACTGTGATGGGCGGTACGGGCACGTTGTTCGGGCCTTTGCTGGGCGCCTTGATCTGGCTGTATCTGTATGAAGTGCTGCAGTTTGTTGACGCCGTGGGCCCCTACTGGCGCCTGATTCTAGGCGTGGTTTTTGTGGTGCTGGTCACGGTATTTCGTCGTGGTATTTGTGGTGAATACATTGCCTGGCGCAATCAACGCATGACACGTCGTATTACCCGTGCTATTGGCGGCGGCGTTGTCGGCCAAGGTCAGGCCAAGCGGACCTCGAATGCGCCCCTGATCATGCGCAAGGCGGCGAATGTGCGACCAGGAACACCGGTGCTGCAAGCCAATAATATTGCCAAGTACTATGGTGGTCTTAAGGCGGTCAAAGGCGTTTCTGTCACCATAGAAGAAGGTGAACTGCGTGGTTTGATTGGTCCTAACGGCGCTGGGAAATCCACATTCTTCAAAATGCTGGCTGGCGAAATCGAACCCACCCATGGCGAAGTGTTTATGCGGGGTGAGAACATCACCGGGATAGGCGTGACTCAGGTTTGCCAGATGGGCATGAGCAAAAGCTACCAGGTCAATGAACTGTTTGATGCGCTAACCGTGCGTCAGAACATTCTGATGTCGGTACTGGGTCAGAAACGTGGTGGTTTCCGTTTTGATGCGCTGGTCAGCCTGGAAAGCGACAAGTCCTACATGGAGCAAGTTGAAGCCGCGATGGAGCTGGTCGAACTGCTGGACTACGCTGATACGCCTGTTCACGAACTGTCTTATGGGCAAAAACGTCGGGTGGAAATCGGCCTGGCACTGGCCACTGGCGCCAACGTCTTGCTGCTGGACGAACCGCTGGCTGGCATGAGCCCCGAAGAAAGGGTACATACCGTTGCTTTGCTGAAAAACATACGGGTAGGTCGTACTGTGCTTATCGTAGAGCACGATATGGACGCCATGTTCGAGCTCGCTGACAAAATCACTGTTCTGTACGACGGGAATTTCCTTGCAGAAGGCACGCCCGACGAAATCCGCAACAGCAAAGCGGTTCAGGATGCATATCTGGGTGGGATGGACGAATAATGAACTTGCTTGAAGCGAAAGATATCAACACGTTTTATGGCGACTCGCATATTTTGTTTGATGTGTCCTTGCACATCAAGAAAAACGAAGTCGTGGCTTTGCTTGGGCGTAATGGCGCAGGCAAGTCCACTTTGCTGAAAACGTTGGCGGGGGCCTTGACCGCAAAATCGGGCTCCATCACCTTTAACGGCACACCCATACAAAGCATGCCCGCGCATCAAATTGCTCGTCTGGGTCTGCAATTGGTGCCCGAGGAACGTCGGGTCATAGGCGGCATCACCGTCCATGAAAACCTGCAATTGGCGGCCATGGCATGCCAAGACCCCTTAAGCTACGAGGAAATCTACAAAACGTTTCCCCGTCTGGACGAGCGCCGCAACAACAAGGGGCGGGCGCTGTCGGGTGGTGAGCAGCAAATGGTGGCCATCGCTCGCGCCATGATACGGAATGCGCCCCTGATTCTGCTGGACGAACCGTTCGAAGGGCTCGCTCCCCTGATCGTGCGCGATATCATGAACGTGTGTAAGGAATTAGCGGCCCAAGGCCGTACTATTGTTGTGGTCGAGCAAAACGTCAAGGCAGCGCTTTCTATGGCTAGCCGCTGTTATATGCTCAATACCGGCCATATTGTTTTCGGAGGAACTACCGAAGAACTCCAAGCTCAGCCCGAAATAATGAATCGTTATCTTGGGGCTGCTGCTTAACGCTCGGTATTTTCTTTCTACTCGGAGATTTTTTTATGTCGTCTACTATTGATTCCATACTCGTTGAAAATCGGGTATTCCCCCCGACACCCGAGCAGATCGCGACCGCTCGCGTTTCTGGCATGGAAGCTTATCAGGCGCTTTGTAATGAAGCTGAACAGGATTTTGACGGATTTTGGACGCGCCTGGCGAACGAGCACGTACGCTGGCGCAAGCCCTTCACCAAAGTGCTGGATGAGTCCAAAGCGCCGTTCTACACCTGGTTCGATGATGGTGAGTTGAACGTCTCGGAAAACTGCCTGGACGTGCACGTCGACAACGGCAATGGTGACAAAGTCGCCCTGATCTTCGAGGCTGATGACGGCACCGTGGATAAGGTCACTTATCGCCAGTTGCTGGCGCGGGTATCGCGTATTGCTAACGGTATCAAGGCGCTAGGCTACAAAAAAGGCGACCGAGCGGTCATCTACATGCCCATGTCTATCGAGGCCATTGCCACCATGCAGGCTTGCGCCCGTTTGGGGGTGATTCACTCGGTAGTGTTCGGTGGTTTTTCGGCCAAAAGCTTGCATCAGCGTATTGTTGACGTGGGCGCTACTTTGGTCATTACCGCCGATGCCCAGATGCGTGGCGGCCGCGCCATCCCCCTGAAGGCGGCTGTGGACGAAGCCCTGGAAGGCGAAGGCGCCGATATCGTCACCAAGGTGGTGGTGTATCGCCGCGTAGGTTCTGATGTTGCCTGGAACGACCAGCGCGACCTATGGTTACATGACCTGGAAAAAGATCAGTCCGACCAGTGCGAGCCGGTTAGTGTCGAGGCCGAACACCCCTTGTTCATTTTGTATACCTCGGGCTCTACGGGTAGTCCCAAAGGCGTGCAACATGCTTCCGGCGGCTATTTATTGTGGGCCTCGTTAACCACGAAATGGGTATTCGACACACGTCCTGAAGACGTATTTTGGTGCACCGCGGACGTAGGTTGGGTCACCGGCCATACGTATATTACGTATGGTGCCCTAGCAGCAGGGGTAACCCAGATTGTCTTCGAGGGCATACCTACCTATCCCGACGCCGGTCGTTTCTGGGAAATGATACAGCGCCATAAGGTCAGCATCTTTTACACGGCGCCAACTGCCATACGTTCGCTGATCAAGGCCGCTGACGTCAACCCGGAAGTGCATCCGAAAAAATACGACCTGTCGTCGCTGCGCATATTGGGCTCGGTAGGTGAACCTATCAACCCCGAGGCCTGGATCTGGTACTACCAGAATGTGGGTAACTCGCATTGCCCCGTTATAGACACGTGGTGGCAAACGGAAACTGGCGGCCATATCTTGACCCCTTTGCCGGGCGCTACACCCTTGAAGCCGGGTTCTTGCACCTTGCCTTTACCGGGTATTTCGGTAGGTATCGTCGACGAAGCCGGCAACGAAGTGGCCGATGGGCGTGGTGGATTCCTGGTTATTAAGCGACCTTGGCCAGCCATGATACGCAACGTATGGGGCAACGAAGAACGTTACCGCAGCGGCTACTACCCACCGGAAATGAAGGGTGCTTATCTGGCGGGTGACGGCGCACAACGCGACGCTGATGGCTATTACTGGATCATGGGGCGCATTGATGATGTGCTTAGTGTTTCTGGACACCGCCTGGGCACCATGGAAATCGAATCCGCCATGGTGGCGCACGAACTGGTGGCTGAAGCCGCGATTGTGGGCCGTCCCGATGCCACAACAGGCGAGGCCATAGTGGCATTCGTCATGCTTAAGGGGGCGCTGCCCCATGGCGACGACGCTGTGGCGCTGGCCAAGCAGTTACGCGACTGGGTGGGCAAGGAAGTCGGTCCTATCGCCAAACCGCGTGAAATTCGTTTTGGTAATAACTTGCCAAAAACTCGCTCGGGCAAAATCATGCGGCGTCTGTTGCGGGTTGTGGCCGAGGGCAAGGAAATTACTCAGGACGTTTCAACGCTAGAAAACCCCGATGTTCTTAAACAGTTCACCCAGGCATACTAATGTTTAAGAGCTAAAGCCATGAATACGGTTGGTGCTGTCTTTACCAACCGTATTCAATTACCTGACACAGGGGGCATCACATGAAGTTGCAACTCGGCACGGACATCGCCATGCCAATCTACGCTTCTGTCCCTGACAGCGTACGGACTGCACCCATGCCCGCATCAGGTGCTTTATTGGATCGCGTTCACGAAATGGGGCAGCTGACCTTTGCCCTTAATGGCGTCATGGTGGTTAGCAGCCCCGATGGGCACTGGGTTGTTCCACCCACACGCGCCTTATGGCTGGCGCCTAATGTCAGGCATAGGGTGCGTACTTTGGGTCGGGTACGTACACGAACGATTACATTGCACCCTGTGGCTGCACCCAATCTACCCCAGCGCAGTTGCGTGTTGAATGTCACGCCTTTATTGCGTGAATTATTAAATGTGCTGGATGACTCCCCCTGCCGTGATCCCAGCAATCACCGTAATCAGCTATTAACTGAATTGCTACTCGAGGAAATGAGCCGCCCGTGCTCGCTGCCTTTGTCTTTGCCTACCCCCCGCGAACCGCGGGTGGGGCGTATTTGTTCGTATATTCAGGAAAACCTGGATGACAATAAAAGCCTGCAAGATTGGTCGGTGGAGCTGGGACTGCACAGCCGCACCTTACACCGGCTGTTTATCAAAGAAGTCGGCATGTCATTTGTTCAGTGGCGCCAGCAGGCGAAGCTGCTGGCAGCGTTGGAGTGGCTGGCCGAAGGGCGGAAAATTCTTAGCGTGGCTTTGGATCTGGGTTACCAGACCCAAAGCGCGTTTACGGTCATGTTCCGGCGCAGCCTGGGGATTACACCCAGCGATTTCATCAAAAGCATGGTCCTGGCCCGTTAAGCCACTATCTGCCGAATGCCTGCAATGCCATGCGCCCCGTGCTGTTGGGCGATAGGCAGGCTGTCCATAGACTGCCCACCTATGGCAAACACCGGCATGCCTGCGTGTTGGGCGATGTCGGCAAAGGTATCCCAACCCATACCCGGCTGATCTGGATGCGAGGGCGTATCCAGTACGTGTCCTAGCACCGCAAAGTCTGCGTTTAGCGCGCGTGCCACAGCCAGATCGGCTGCGTTGTGGACTGACACGCCCAATAACTTACCTGCTGGTTTGCTGGGCTGTTCGGTCGCCTGGTAGGCGGTCATATCGCCTGCGCGTAAATGCAGGCCGTCGGCTTGAGCTTGCCAGGCGGCGGGATGGCAACTGTTGACTAAGCATAAGGCACCACTGGCATGGCAACGTTGCAATACCTGTTGAAAGGCGTGTTCAAGCTGGGCTGGGTTGTCTTGCCAGCCGGGTTCACGAAACTGTACCAGTTTGACCCCGCTAGCCAGTGCCTGATCCAGTCTTAGCATAAAGGCGGACAGACCCTGGGCGTTGCTTACAGAGGTCAGCAAATAGCGATCAGGCAGCCGTAACCAGCGCAAGGGCGGCTCGGTGGCGGGCAGCAGGGGGCTTACGTTCAGCGGGCCGTGCGGGTCTACCCAGGCCAGCTCCTGACCTTCTATGCCGGTGGGCTCGCCAGTCCAGCCTGTGACGCGACAAAATGCCAGCCTGACGATGTTAACTTCGTACTCGTGGGTATAGGTGACCCAGGGCGTAGCATGGGTGACGTCGATATCCAGCTCTTCTTTCAGTTCTCGCGATAAGGCCTGCAAGACGGTTTCACCCGTTTCTATTTTGCCGCCTGGCAGTTCCCACCAGCCTGCCCATGGCTTGTCCGGGGGGCGTTGAGCCAACAGCAGAGAGCCATCGGGCCGTATGATCAGGCCGGCGGCAACGTCAATAAAGGGTTTCTTCATGGGTAAGCTCATGCTAGTCTGGCCGCCCAGTCGCGTGCGAATTGGCGGGCCACACGGCCAGAACGCGAGCCGCGCTCTAAAGCCCATTGCAAGGCTTCAGTACGTGACTCGGTAATGGATTCGGCCGGGCAGCCATGTACCGCAAGCCAGTGATAGACAATATCCAGATAGTCATCCTGTTTGAATGGATAGAAGGACAGCCATAGGCCAAAGCGCTCGGACAGCGAGATCTTTTCTTCCACCGTTTCACCGGGATGGATTTCCCCGTCAGTTTGATGCTTGGCGCTAAGGTTTTCGCTCATGTATTCGGGCATCAGATGGCGACGATTGGACGTCGCGTAGATAAGTACGTTCTCACCCGATGCACTGATGGACCCATCCAGCACCGACTTCAGCATCTTGTAGCCAGCCTCGCCTTCTTCAAAGGACAGGTCGTCACAGAAGATGATGTAACGTTCAGGACGAGTACTGACCAGATCGACTATGGTGCCTAGATCACCCATGTCGCTTTTATCCACTTCAATCAGGCGCAAGCCATGCTCGCCATACGTGGCCAGCATGGCTTTCACCAGCGAACTTTTTCCCGTGCCGCGCGCACCCGTCATCAACACATTGTTGGCGGGTTTGCCGTGTAGAAAATGTTGGGTGTTGCGGTCAATTATTTCTTTTTGACGACTAATGTGCTGCAAATCATCCAAGTTAATCGTAGATATGTGTTTTACTGCTGCCAACCAGCCTTGCCCGCCACTGCGTCGCCACTGAAAAGCGTGCGCTGTCCAGTCGATCTGGGGCGGAGCCGGGGGCAGCCAGGCCTCCAGTTGCGTCAGGACGCGCTCGGCGCGAGCAATCAGCGTACTTAGGTCGGGTACAGTCACAAACAGCCTCCAGGTAACAACTTTGATATAAAGCGGCATTATCGCAAATTGTACTAACCCCGTGTCACGTATAATCATTCGCTAGCCATGCCAGACTTGATGTCACTTACTTTTAAGCTCGGACCTTGCTTTGAATCTCCTTGAGTTGATAGCCCCTGTTGCAGACGATATGAAGGCGGTCGATGCCGTTATTCGCGAACGTCTGGATTCTGATGTTGTTCTGATACGCACCATAGGCGATTATATTGTTGGCGCGGGCGGCAAACGCATGCGTCCAGCCATGGTGCTGATGGTGGCGAAGGCCTTGGGGTATCAGGGGCATCATCACCATCTGTTGGCCGCTGTGGTTGAATTCATCCACACGTCAACCTTGTTGCACGACGACGTGGTCGACGAATCCGACATGCGACGCGGGCGCAGTACCGCCAACGCCGTATTCGGCAACGCCGCCAGCGTGCTGGTGGGCGATTACCTATATTCCCGGTCCTTTGAAATGATGGTGGAAGCAGGCTCCATGCCGGTGATGTCCGTGCTGTCTGGCGCCACTACCGTCATTGCCGAAGGCGAAGTCTTGCAACTGCTTAACGTTCACGACCCTGACGTGTCGCTAGAACGTTATATGCAGGTGGTGCGCTACAAAACCGCCAAGCTTTTCGAGGCCGCCGCCCAGGTGGGCGCCATCATTGCTGGTGCTACGCCCGAACAGGAAACGGCCGCCGCTGCGTATGGGCGTCATATAGGCACGGCATTTCAGCTAATTGACGATGTGCTTGACTACAGTGGCGACGCCGAAGCCCTGGGCAAAGACGTAGGTGACGACCTGCGCGAGGGTAAGCCCACCATGCCATTGATACGGGTGATGGAAGTCGGCACGCCCGCACAACGGGAATTAATTCAGAACGCCATCAAAACCGGCGAGGCCGATTTTGAAGCCGTGGCGCAGGCTATCAAGGATACCGACGCGCTGGGTTATACCCATCAAGCCGCAGTCGCCGAAGCAGAAATTGCGCGTGCAGCGCTGGTCAGTTTCCCTGCTTCCGAACACTTGGAATCGCTATTGGGATTTTGTTCGTTTGCGGTCGAGCGTGATCGTTAGGCGGTGATTCATCGCGGCAGCACACTGCTGCCCAGCAGGAACTCATCGACCGAACGAGCGCATTGGCGGCCTTCCCGTATTGCCCATACCACCAGGGACTGGCCGCGGCGCATATCGCCGGCAGCAAACACCTTGGCGACATTGGTTCTATAGTCGTCGGTAGTGGCGCATACATTGCCGCGAGCATCCAGGTCCACGTTGAACGCATCCAGTACCTGGCGTACCGGCGAGGCGAAGCCCATGGCCAGCAGCACTAGGTCGGCGGGCAGTTCGAACCGCGAATTTGCTATTTCTTGCATCTTCATCTGGCCAGTGGCTGGGTCCCGGAGCCACTCCACGCGAACAGCAATCAGTTTTTCCACCTGGCCGTCCTTGCCATCGAATGATGTGGTTGCTACGGCCCAGTCGCGTTCGCAGCCCTCCTGGTGTGACGAAGAGGAACGCAGCTTGAGCGGCCAATAGGGCCAGGTCAGGGCTTTGTCTTCCGATTCGGGCGGCCTGGGCATGAGTTCGAACTGTGTGACTGATGCCGCGCCCTGGCGGTTGCTGGTCCCCACGCAATCAGAGCCGGTGTCGCCCCCGCCTATCACAATGACATGCTTGCCCGCGGCGCTAATCTGTTGGTTTATGCGGTCGCCGCTGCAGGCTTGGTTCTGTTGGCGCAGAAAGTCCATGGCATAGTGAATACCACGTAGTTCGCTGCCTGGAACGGGCAGGGCGCGCGGATGTTCGGCGCCACCTGCCATAACGATGGCATCGAATTGTGCCGTCAGTGATTCCGGGGTTCGCGTGTTCAGGCCGGCCGTGGCATGTTCGGGTAGGCCTATATAGGTGGATGGACGAAACTCCACGCCCTCGGCCTGCATTTGAGCCATACGGCGATCAATATGGGATTTCTCTAGCTTGAAATCAGGAATTCCGTAGCGCAGCAGGCCGCCGATGCGATTGCTTTTCTCGAATACGGTAACGGTGTGGCCGGCACGCGCCAATTGCTGGGCGCACGCCAAGCCAGCCGGCCCGGAGCCTACGATCGCAACGTGCTTGCCTGTTTTGTGGGTGGGCCGCTGCGGTAGCACCCAGCCTTCCTGCCAGCCCTTGTCGATAATGGCGTGCTCGATGGACTTGATACCCACGGCATCGTCGTTGATATTAAGTGTACAGGCGGCCTCGCAGGGGGCGGGGCACACGCGGCCGGTGAATTCTGGAAAGTTGTTGGTGGAGTGTAGGCTAGTCAAGGCACCGCGCCAGTCCTGTTGGTAGACCAGGTCGTTCCAATCGGGGATGATGTTGTGAACGGGGCACCTGCTGCTGCAAAATGGAATGCCGCAGTCCATGCATCGCGCGCTTTGCTGCTTGGCTAGGTCGTCGCTTAGCGTATGTATGAATTCCCGCCAGTGTTTCAGGCGTTTAAGTGGTGCCTCATACGTTTCGTTGACGCGCTGAAGGTCAAGAAAGCCAGTGGTTTTGTCCATGTGTCGTTGTCAGGCAGAAATTTGTTCAGGATGGCTTGTGCGCCATAGTTCGCCCAAGGCGCGTCGGTACTCAATAGGCATGACCTTGATGAAGCACAGGCGGGCTTGTTCCCAGTCATTAAGCACCGCGTGCGAGCGTAAGCTGCCGGTATAGCGGTAGTGATTTTCGATAAGCCGGCGCAGTATGGTTTCGTCTGTTTCGGGCATGCGCTCTAGATCCACCATTGCGACGTTGCAGCGACGGTGGAAGGTTTCGTCAGGATCCCATACATAGGCCACCCCGCCCGACATCCCGGCGGCAAAGTTGCGCCCTGTGGCGCCCAGCACCACGACCGTACCCCCCGTCATGTATTCGCAGCCATGGTCACCCGTGCCTTCCACCACGGCAACCGCCCCCGAGTTGCGCACGGCGAAACGCTCGCCCACCACGCCGTTGAAATAGGCTTCGCCGGACAAGGCGCCATACAGCAGCGTGTTGCCCGCGATGATGTGGTCGGGCCCGAAACCACGAAAATCGTCCGGGGCACGCACGATGATGCGGCCGCCCGATAAGCTCTTGCCCACGTAGTCGTTGGCTTCACCGACCAGGTCCAGCGTGATTCCGTGGGCCAGAAAAGAGCCAAAGCTTTGACCGGCCGAGCCGTTGCATTGTATGTGTATGGTGTCATCAGGCAGGCCCTGATGGCCATAGCGTTTTGCCACCACCCCTGACAGCATTGCGCCGACAGTGCGATCGCGATTACGTACCGGCGTCATGAACGAGACTTTTTCACCGTGCTCGATGGCGGCCTTGCTGCGTGCTATCAATTGGTGGTCCAGCGCATCCTTTAACGCGTGGTCCTGCTCCTGGGTCTGATGCAACGCAGAGTCAGTGGGAACGGCATGAAAAATACGGCTGAAATCCAGTCCGCGCGCTTTCCAGTGCGCTATGCCCGGACGCATATCCAGTAATTCAACGCGTCCTATTAGGTCGTTGAACGCGCGGATGCCCAGTTGCGCCATGATCTCGCGCACCTCCTCGGCCACAAAAAAGAAGTAGTTCACCAGGTGTTCAGGTTGGCCCTGGAATCTCTTGCGCAATACCGGGTCTTGCGTGGCGACCCCCACCGGACAGGTATTAAGGTGACACTTGCGCATCATGATGCAGCCCTCTACCACTAGCGGAGCGGTTGCAAAGCCGAACTCGTCGGCGCCTAGCAAGGCCCCTATGGCTACGTCGCGGCCTGTTTTCATTTGGCCGTCGGCCTGTACCCGTATCCGGTTGCGCAGTTTATTCAGCAGCAGCGTTTGCTGGGTTTCGGCCAGGCCCAGCTCCCAGGGGGTGCCGGCATGCATGATGGATGACACCGGGGAAGCACCCGTCCCGCCGTCGTGTCCGGCAATGACTACATGATCGGCCTTGGCCTTGGCGACGCCAGCGGCAACGGTTCCCACGCCTACTTCCGATACCAGCTTGACGGAAATTGATGCCCCGGGATTCACACTTTTTAGATCGTGGATAAGCTGTGCCAAGTCTTCGATGGAGTAAATGTCGTGATGCGGTGGCGGCGAAATCAGCCCCACTCCCGGCACGGAATAACGCAGCTGGGCGATGTACTCGGTTACCTTGTGTCCGGGTAACTGACCACCTTCGCCTGGCTTGGCGCCTTGTGCCATCTTGATCTGTATTTGGTCAGCGCTGGACAAGTACTCTGCCGATACGCCAAACCGGCCCGAGGCCACCTGTTTGATGCGTGAACGCAATGAGTCGCCGGCGATTAGCGGCACATGGGATGCGATACGTTCTGTGCTTAGCAGGGACGCCAAGGTATCGCCTTCTTGGACGGTGCTTTTGCCAGCACGCATTTCGGCACGGTAGCGTAGTTCGTCTTCCCCGCCTTCGCCCGTATTGGATTTACCGCCAATCCGGTTCATGGCAACGGCCAACACGGTATGCGCCTCGGTCGAGATCGAGCCCAGCGACATGGCTCCAGTAGCAAAACGCTTGACAATCTCTGTGGCGGGCTCAACCTCGCTCAAGGGGATGGCGCGTGCGGGATCGCACTTGAATTCGAACAGTCCGCGCAGCGTCATGTGGCGGCGCGCCTGGTCGTTGACCAGTTGTGCATACTCTTTGTATGTACTGTAATTGTTAGCGCGCGTTGCGTGCTGCAGTTTGGCGATAGAGTCTGGCGTCCACATATGTTCTTCGCCCCGAACTCGCCAGGCGTAATCGCCGCCTGCATCCAATGCATCGCTTAGTAGGGGATCGCTGCCGAAGGCGGCTTGGTGCATCCGCAGCGCTTCTGCCGCGACCTCAAAAATGCCTATGCCTTCGATACTGCTGGCCGTTCCGGTAAAGTAACTGTTGACCAGCGTGGAGTGCAGCCCCACGGCTTCGAATATTTGCGCGCCGGTGTAAGACATGTAGGTTGAAATGCCCATTTTTGACATGACTTTGTTCAGCCCCTTGCCGATCGCCTTGATGTAGTTCTTGGTAGCCGTCTGGGGCTGATCCATAGTGGCCAGGGTTTCCAGCGCCAGGTAGGGGTGGATGGCCTCGGCGCCGTACCCGCCCAGTAACGCAAAATGATGGACCTCGCGGGCTGAACCCGTTTCGACCACTAGGCCGGTTTTGGTGCGCAAGCCGGCGCGGATCAAATGCAGGTGTATGGCCGACGTGGCCAGCAACGCGGGGATGGCAACGCGCTCGCTGTTGATATGTCGGTCGCTAAGCAGCAGTATGTTGTAGCCGTTCAACACGGCATCGGAGGCCGTTGAGCATAGCGAGGCAAGGCAGGCTTCAATACCTTGCGCGCCCCAGGTGACGGGATAGGTGATGTCCAGTTCTATGCTGCGAAATTTGCGTGAGGTGATTTTTTCTATGTTGCGGATTTGCGCCATGGCGGGCATGTCCAGCACTGGCTGAGCCGCTTCCAGGCGCATCGGCGGATTGACATTATTGATGTCCAGCAGATTAGGCCTGGGGCCTATGAACGATACTAGCGACATGACCATCTGTTCGCGTATCGAATCTATGGGCGGATTGGTGACCTGTGCAAACAATTGCCGGAAATAATTGTAGAAGGGCTTGGGTCGGTTCGACAGAACGGCCAGTGGCGCGTCATTTCCCATGGAGCCTATGGCCTCTTCGCCGGTGACGGCCATGGGCCGCAAAATAAACTTGTAGTCTTCTTGGGTCCAGCCGAACGCTTGTTGCCGGTCAAGTAGCGACGCCGCTGTGGCGGGAGCTTCATCCTGTTCTTGAGCGGGCAGCGACTCTAGTCTTAGGCGCAGGCGTTCTATCCATTGACGGTAGGGGCGGATACTGGCCAATTGCGACTTGATTACCGCATCGTCGATAATGCGGCCTTGCTGCAAATCGACCAGGAACATTTTCCCTGGTTGAAGGCGCCATTTCTTGATGATCCGGTGTTCGGGGATAGGTAATGTGCCCGCTTCGGAAGCCAGGATGACGATATCGTCGTCGGTGATCAGGTAGCGGGCGGGGCGCAATCCGTTGCGGTCCAGCATGGCGCCAATCTGGCAGCCGTCCGTAAAGACCATGGCGGCGGGGCCATCCCAAGGCTCCATCAGGGCCGCATGGTATTCGTAGAAGGCGCGGCGGTTGGCATCCATTTCTGTGTGCTGCTCCCAGGCTTCCGGAATCATCATCGTCATGGCGTGCGCAAGCGAATAGCCAGACATCACCAGTAGCTCAAGGCAGTTGTCGAACGTGGCCGTATCGGACTGGCCTTCGTAGACTATCGGATAAAGCTTGGGCAGATCGTTGCCCAGCACTGCCGATTGCATGGCGCCTTCGCGGGCCCGCAACCAGTTGAAATTACCCTTGATGGTGTTGATTTCTCCGTTGTGCGCAATCATGCGGTATGGGTGCGCCAGCGGCCAGGCCGGAAACGTATTGGTCGAAAAACGCTGGTGCACCATGGCCAGCGCCGACACCGCGCGCGTGTCGGCCAAGTCGCGGTAGTATCGACCCACCTGACCGGCCAGTAGCAAACCTTTGTACACCACCGTGCGTACCGAGATCGATGGCACGAAATATTCGCGCCCGTGCGCCAGTTTCATATGTTGGATGGCGTGGCTGGCCGTTTTGCGTATGACGTATAGTTTGCGCTCTAGCGCATCGGGCACCATGATGTCGTTGCCGCGGCCTATGAACAACTGCCGGATCACGGGTTCGCAGGCCCTAACGGTGGGCGACATGGGCATGTCGCGATCCACGGGGACATCGCGCCAGCCCAGCACGACCTGGCCTTCGTTGCGTGCGGCACGCTCCAGCTCTTGTTGACAGGCCAGGCGGGATGCGGTTTCTTGGGGCAGGAAGACCATGGCCACGCCGTACTCACCAGTAGGCGGAAGCTCAATGCCCTGAATCGCCATGTCTGCGCGATACAGGGCGTCGGGTATCTGGATCAGTATGCCAGCGCCGTCACCCATAAGCTCATCGGCACCCACGGCTCCCCTATGATTCAGATTTTCAAGTATTTCCAGGCCCTGCTGAATGATTGCATGGCTTTTGCTTCCCTTGATATGCGCTGCGAAGCCTACGCCACAGGCGTCGTGCTCAAGGTCCGGTCTATAAAGGCCATGGGTGGCGGCGGATGCCAGGGCAGCAGGCTGGTTGTGCATTAGAGACCTTCCGATTCGATAGACGCCACTGCGACAAATGGACGCCTGGAAGGGAAGCAATATTCAGGCCGTCGTATGAATTGTTGCAATGCAGTAAATTAGAAAGTACTCCTTGTTTGTGTGTTTTTACAAGAAAAATCAAGTTTGGCTGTTGTTGTTTTTTGATCTACGAGGCTTTCTCAGAATACCCAGCGGTAACTGGCATTGATCCAATATGAAGACTCGCTGCCTTGGGTGGTGGCATTGACCATTACGGCCCCTACGCCGCCCAGTAGCTTGCTTTCAAGGCCTAATCCGGCGCGCAGCCAGTTGCGCTTGTCCCGTTGGCCATCCAGCGCAAAGCCGTACAGGCCTATCACCTGGCCTTGTGCCTGGGCACCTTCGCCCTCGAAACGGTGTGCGGCTTCCAGGCGTCCCAGCACATTTAACTTATCATTGATCGGATAAACCGCGTCTACGCCAACACGCGCTGTTGTCGCATGTTCGCGGCGACTGTCCCATTGCACAGGGAAGCCGCCGCCTTTTTCGGTGTAGCCATCCAGCTTGGTTTGCATATAGGTCAGGCTCGCGTACGGTGTGAAGGCGGTACGACCCCAGTTGGCCGCATTGAGCCAGTCCATGCGCAGTCGGGCCCCGGCTGTAGAGACATTCGGTTTGCCCTGCGATTGAGTGGACGTACCGGCATTCACATAGCTGCGCTTGATTTCCATGTCGCCATCTGAGTAATAGCCACTGATGGTCGCATACAGCGACGTGTCCGGCAGTTTGTACGTTAGCTCTGGTAATACGTAAGTACTGCGCAAGGTTGTTGTATCGCCCATCCCGCTATGTTCGCGACGATAGTTGTGTCCGAGTGCAATACTAAACTGCAGATTCGCAGTCAGGCTTTTGGCAAAACCGAATTCGGCGATGCCCTGGTTAGCGTCGTACTGGTTGCTGTTTTGGCGGCCAACATCCCCACCGACCCATACGCTGTAGCGTCCCCTGGGCAGTAGGCCGCGCATCGGATTTCCGTGCAGTCCGTTCATGGCCATGTCTGCATTGTTTTGTGCCAGGGTTGGCGCGTTGGCGACACGCATCAGGCTGTCGTTGAATGCGGCCACGTCGATCAGGCCGGAACCAGCAGAATCGATACGCGCGATATAGGCGTGATTGTTGTCCAGCCTGCCGATTACTACGTTCCCTTCGGCGTTGACACCAGTTGCCAGAGCCGTCTTGGCGCCAGTGACTGTGACGCCATTGGCGGCCAGCCACTCTTCCACTGACTGCATACCGGTCTCCGGCGTCCAGCGAAAGCCGAGGATTGCGTTGCCCGCCGCGCCGTCAGCCGCAACTCCCACCACGACATCACCAGCTGCATTCACGTCAGCAGCAGACGAGAAAGGGCCGTCATTCAGTGTGCCTAGGTTTTCCATGCCGGTGGCCTGGGTCCAACGAAAGGCGCGTGCGTTGATTGGAATGAGGTCATGGGCAGTTCCTACTACGACATCGCCAGCGGCATTGACGCTAGCGGCGGATGTCAGATCAAAGCCAACCAGTCCGCCTAGGTTTTCCATCTTGTCGGTGCTTTCGGTCCAACGAAAAGCACGGGAGGTGTGCGCTACAGTATCCGATACGGTCCCCACGACGACATCGCCAGTTGCATTCACGTCACTGGCTTGTGAGGTATCAAAGCCAATAAGTGTGCCTAGGCTTTTCATACCGCTGGTTTGGGTCCAACGAAAGGCGCGGTACTTGTGTCCATCAACGCTGTCAGTGGATTGTCCCACCACCACATCGCCGGCTGCGTTCACTCCGGAGGCCATTGATATCAGGCCAAGATTCAAAGTACCAAGGCTTTCCATCTTGCCAGTGGTTGCGGTCCAACGGAAGGCACGCAGGTGCATGGAGTCCATCCCATCTGTCGCTTCTCCTACTACGACATCGCCGAGCGCGTTGACATCATTGGCGCTTGAGTAACTACCACCGTTTAGCATGCCCAGGCTCACCATGCCGGTCGCTGGTGTCCAGCGAAATGCGGTTTGTGAAGTGAACGAGCTAGACATTCCTACGATGACATCGCCTAGTGCGTTGATGCCTAGAGCTTGTGACACGGTGTCCCCACTGAGTAGCCCAATATCCAGGAGTTCGTTTGCCTGGGCGGGCAATGTGCATAGCGACCACGGCAAAGTGCACAGCAGTGTTAAGGTGATGCGTAAGGAGGGGCTGGTTTTCATTTTTTTCCTGCTGTTTCGGCTGATGCTAGGGTCGGAAGGCTGATATAAGGTAACGACCGCCCGATCTGAAGTGCTGACGAGTATAAAAGCTTGTTTACAATTGAAACTGAGCAAACCTGAGCACCGTTTATCCGGTCTTCGACTTCCCTTACCCCCTACAGGAAATCCACATGCCTGACCCGCACTATCCCGACTTGATGGCGTTGGTATTGGATGCTGTCTGCGTCGTGAACGAGTCGGGTATTTTTCTTGCTGTCACTGGAGCGTGTGAACAGATTTTTGGGTATGCCCCCGAAGAGCTCGTCGGGCGACAGATGATGGACTTTGTCTACGAGCCTGACCGGACAGCAACACTACTAGCCGTCGGCCGGCTCATGAAGGGCTCGCTGCAGTACGATTTCGAGAATCGCTACGTGCGCAAGGATGACCGGGTGGTTCGGATTATGTGGTCTGCACGCTGGTATCCAGACAAAAAAGTACGAGTTGCAGTTGCCCGAGATGTCACTCTGCGAAAAATCCAGCACCATGAAGGCTCCCCGCCCGTGGCGCCTTCATGGCAACTTTGCAGTTCGCCGCCGTGTCTTGTTCCGCCTGGTGCGCCTCCCATCCCTCTGTCGCACCAGGACTACATCGTTCTTGCCACGCTCGCAGCGAATGACAAGGGCGTCAGCCGTAAGGAAATAGTCCAGGCTCTGGGTAAGGATTATTTGGAATACGATCAGCGTCGGCTCGATACGCAAATGCGTCGCCTGCGCCGCAAGGTAGAGCAGGCGTGCTCGCTACGGCTGCCGGTGGTGACGCTGCGGGGGGTGGGGTATAGGTTTTACGATCCGATCGTAACCTCGGAAGGGGTTTAGGGTATTCCCCCTTCGACATAACCCCTAGTTGTAATTTCTTGACACTGAATGAACCGCCACGCTAATCTTCAGTTGCAGCTTTAAGACATACCTATTATAAAAATCAACAAAGCCTGCCGCTTAGTAACCTAGTAGAAACAAATAGCAACTCGTAGCAGCTCACAGTAGCAACTCACAGTAGCAATTGAAAAATAATCTATAGGTGTACATACTCTCAAGGAGAGGATCATGGTGACGCTGGTTAAACACGATCTTGAGTTCATTCTTAAGCAAATCAAAATTTCCGAAGCTCACTCTGCCGGAGGCGACCTAGCAAAGTTGGTCGCCGAAGCAGGGAGCGCAGTTGGCGCACAAGGAACGGCGACTGGACAAGCGCATTTGTTGCCCTATGGGCTGCGCACTGTCGATGGTACCTACAATAATCTAATCGAGGGGCGTGAAGCCTGGGGCGCGGCTGGCCAGCCCTTTATTCCGCTGACTACGCCGCAGTATCTCAATGAAGGCGATGATAGTTTCAGTCCTATAACCAACAATAATGATTATGGTGCTGCTGGAAACGTTGTCGATGTCGATCCGCGCCTGATCTCTAACCTGATCGTGGATCAGACCAGCAATAATCCGGCCGCCGTCGTGGTCGCCGAGCGGTGGCGCGCCGCTGGCCACGAGGTCACTGAAACGCCGTTATTGGATGCTAATGGCGCCGCTGTGCTGGATGGTGCGGGCATTCCGGTGGTCATTTACCATTTCGGTAATGTGTCGCCCGACGTCGGTACCTCGGCGCCGTTTAACGGACTGTTCACAGCGTTTGGTCAGTTTTTCGACCACGGTCTGGACTTGGTTCCCAAAGCCGGTAACGGTACAGTATTTATTCCGCTGCTCTCTGACGATCCGCTGTTCGTTGCTGGGGGACAGAACTTTATGGCAATGACTAGGGCGACGCTTGATCCGGTCAATGTCACCACGCCCTGGGTTGATCAGAACCAGACCTACACGTCCAATGCATCGCATCAAGTATTTCTGCGCGAATACGTCATGCATGAAGGCCGCCCAATCGCCACCGGCGACTTGCTTAGTGGCGATCGCGGTCTGGCGACATGGGCGGACATCAAGGCGCAGGCGTTGAACATGCTGGGCATCGAGCTTACCGACGCCGATGTGGGCATGGTTCCGCTGGTACGGGTTGATCCTTACGGAAACTTCATTCCTGATCCGGTCACTGGCTACGCGCAGCTCGTAGTGGGGCTGGGGGCTGACGGCATCCCTAATACTGCCGATGACATGGTTATTTCCGGCACCCCTGATGCTCCCGCCAGCACTGCGACAGCAGTCCGTACCGCCAACGCTTTCCTGGACGATATCGGTCATGCGGCGGTGCCTGTTATTGTCAATGGGGTGCTTCAGCCTGACGATGATAGTGTGGCTGGCTACTCCGGTGGCGTCAACGACAGGGGGCAGCAGACTTCGTACGATAACGAATTGCTGGATGCCCACTACATTACTGGCGACGGGCGTGGCAACGAAAACATGGGGCTTACCGCCATACACCACGTTTTCCATTCCGAGCATAGTCGTCTGGTTGAGCATACTAAGGACGTCGTCCTCGAGTCCAACGATTTGGCTTTCCTGAATCAGTGGTTGCTGGTCGAAGTCACCGAGTGGCCTACCAACCCCGATGCCCTGGTTTGGAACGGGGAACGCTTATTCCAGACGGCCCGCTTCACCAATGAAATGGAATACCAGCACTTGGTCTTTGAAGAGTTCGGGCGCAAAATGCAGCCGGATATTGACGCGTTCGTTTTCGAGCCATCCGCCGACATCAATGCGGGGATCTTTGCAGAGTTCGCCCATGCGGTGTATCGCTTCGGCCACTCGATGTTGAACGAAACGTTAGACCGCTACAAAGCGGATGGTACACCTGACCACCTTAAGTTGTTCGATGCCTTTCTTAATCCACTTGGACTGGGCGAGGTGGACGCGGACGGTAACGTCATCGTCGATCACCACGAGGCAGTGGGTGCGCTGATACGCGGTATGTCACGGCAAGCCGGCAACGAAATCGACGAATTCGTCACTAATGCACTACGTAACCAGTTGCTAGGCATACCCCTGGACTTGGCCGCTATCAATATTGCCCGCGGCCGCGACACAGGGTTGCCCTCGCTTAACGAGGCCCGCGCCCAGTTCTACCAGATGGCCGGGCAGGACACTCAGCTAAAACCCTATGAAAGCTGGGCCGACTTTGCGCTTAATCTTAAGAACTCGGCCTCCATCGTCAACTTCATTGCAGCCTATGGCGAACACTCCAGTATCACCAATGCATTGACGATGGCTGATAAACGTGCGGCGGCGTTGGATCTGGTGCTGGGCGGTCAAAATGCCCCAGGCGACCGTCTGGACTTTCTGCATTCCACCGGTGCATGGCGCAATGCAGAAAGTGGTTTGAATAATGTTGATCTTTGGGTGGGCGGTCTTGCTGAAAAGCACATGGATTTCGGCGGCATGCTGGGGTCCACTTTCAGCTTCGTTTTTGAAATGCAGATGGAAAATCTGCAGGATGGGGATAGGTTCTACTATTTGTCGCGTGTTCAGGGTTTAAATCTTCTGAACGAACTGGAAAACAATTCGTTTGGCGCCATGATGATGCGCAACACGGATCTTGGTGACCTAAATGCCACCGCGCTGCCAGGTGATATTTTTTCCACGCCCGATTACACGCTGGAATTGGACATTTCGCGACAAATTGGTGCCGATCCTACGTCCGACGATCCTTTCTTGAATGGGATGGGCGACATGGTGGTGCGTCATGCCCCGGGTGCCGATGGCCACGGTGGCGTGCTTATCTACAATGGCTCAGATCACGTCGTGATTGGCGGCACCGAAGGAAACGACTTTCTCACCGGCGGAGACGGCGACGACACGATCTGGGGTTGGGGCGGCGACGACACCATAGAGGCCGGCTATGGTGTGGATCACGTATTCGGCGGCGACGGCGACGATATCATCACCAACAAGGGCACCGATATCGGCGAGGCCGACTTCCTGCGCGGCGGGGCGGGCAATGACGCCATACACGGCGGCAGCGGCATGGCCTTGATTTTCGGTAACGAAGGTCAGGACTTCCTGATTGCCGGGCCCGACGGCAAAACAGTGATGGGCGGCCGTGACAATGACTTCATCCTGGGCGGCGATGGCGTCGACTTCCTGATGGGCAACGAGGGTGACGACTGGATAGAAGGCGGCGGGCGGTTCGACACGCTGGCCGGCGACAACTCCGAGCTCTTTTTCAATTCGTCCATAATCGGTCACGACGTGCTGAATGGCAATGGCAACGACACCGACTACGATGCCGAGTCCGGTGACGACATCATGTTCCAGAACGAAGGCATACAGCGCAGCAACGGCATGGCCGGTTTCGACTGGGCCATACACAAAGGCGATAATAACGCCGCCAATTCGGACCTGGGTATACCCGCGTTTGCTTCGCAAGAAGCCTTCATTTTGCGCGATCGTTTCGACCTGGTAGAAGGTCTGTCAGGATGGATACATGACGATACGCTAACAGGCCGCATGCGATCTACCAATGCTCGTATAGAGCTAGATAATACCGCCGCGATTCCAGGCGAAGGCAGCATACTCGATTCCTATTCAAATGATTTGCTTGAAAAGAATCTGAAGCTGATTTCTGGTCTTGCAGAACTAGTGGCGCACAAAGAACGCACCACAGTGACCGTTGCGGGCGTCACGGAAACCATTGTGATGAATACGGCCGACGCATCAGATATTTTGCTGGGTGGTGGCGGCAGCGACATTATTAAAGGCCTGGCGGGCGACGACATCATTGACGGCGATCGTTGGCTTAATGTGCGCATCGGTATTAAAAGCGGAGGCGTTGAAATCGGTTCGGCGGACGGCATGAATCAACGGGTGTACGACGCCCAGGGCAACACGATGTTCGGCGGCCAAACGTTGGATGCCTTGGTATTCAGCCGCGTCATTAACCCCGGCGATTTGTACATTGTGCGCGAGATCCTTAACGGAAATGTCGCAGGCGATATCGATACCGCTGTCTATACCGATGTGGTGGAAAACTACACCTTCACGCGCAATGACGATGGCAGCATCACGGTGGCCCATACGGGGTTTGTGGATAACACCAATCCCGATGCCGACGATGGCGAAGAGGTTGAAGAGATCATCGGTGGCGTCACCTACGACGGTACGGACCGACTGTTCAACATCGAGCAGTTACGGTTTTGGGACGGCGACAGTGAAAATCCCGGTGGTTTCGTGGACTACTTAGTGGACGAGCTCTTCAACCAGCCGGCAACAGGTGCGCCCACCATCAACGACCTGACGCCAACCGAAGGGCAAGCATTGACCGCCAGCACTACGGGGATCGCCGACCCAGATGGCCTAGTGAATGGCGTCTTTGGGTATCAATGGCAGGTGTCTCACGACAATGGAACGACCTGGACCGATATTGTTGGCGCCACTAACCGGTCGTTTACACCGACAGACGGCGTTAGGGGGGTTAGCGGTCAGGTTGGCGGTACCCTGCGTGTGTCTGTGACCTTCACCGACGATAAAGGCGGCGTCGAAACGCTGGCTTCCTCTGCTACCGGAGTCGTGGGCGATCTTTGGACGGGAACATCGGGTGCCGACTTCTTTATCGGCACTGAAGGTGATGATATCGCCAACGGAGCCAATGGCAATGATCTTTTAATGGGCCAAGGCGGCGATGACCAACTCAATGGCGGTGATGGTGCCGATTCCATTATTGGCGGAGCTGGGAACGACAGGCTGAATGGCGGGGCTGGCAATGACACGCTTAACGGTGGTGCAGGCAATGACACACTGATAGGCGGGTCAGGCAGCGATACTGCGGTCTATGGCAGCGGGGCGCACAACTTCACGCTAGACCGCGTTGGCACAACCATCACGGTTACCGACAATAGCGGTGCTGAAGGCGTGGATACACTGACTGAAATTGAAACTATTCAATTCGCTGGAGTCAACTACAACGTCGTCGCTGGCACCTCTGGAAATAATTCGAACCTGAATGGGACTAACGGCCAGAGTGGATCGCAAATCATCTTCGGTATGGGTGGCAACGATACCATCAACGGCGGTGCCGGTGACGATATTATTTACGCAGGGGATGGCAACGACACGGTCACGCAAACCGGTAGCTCCGGTGGTCGCGATTTTGTTGACGGTGGAAATGGCACGGATACCTATCGGCTCAATGGCTCAGCGGATCCGGAGCTCTTCACTATATACAGTCGTGCGGCAGCGGTGTCGGCATTTGCGGGGCTAGTTCTTAACGCAAACACCGAAATCGTAATCGCCCGTAATAACCAGGTGATCGCTGAACTGGACAACATCGAAGAGATCATCGTCAACACGATGAACGTGACATCCCCCGGAGGTTCTGGGGGCGGCAGTAGTGGTGGTGATTTTATTCAGGTGGTGGGCGATTTCACCGGCACTAGCCTGAACTTCAGCACGATCACCATTGATGGCAGCGAGGGGGACGACACGGTCGATATCAGTAGCTTGTTATCGGCTCACCGAATTGTGTTCCACAGCAACGGCGGTAATGACACGATTGTCGGTACCCTACGAGCCCAGGACACCATCATTCTTCCCGACGGAATGACCCAAGACGGAAGCACAGTCACTCGCAATAATGGATTGACCACGATCCGAAGTGCAGGCCATGCCGTAGCTTTCACCAGTGCTGGCATGCCGACGATACAGTTAGCCAGCGGCGAAAGCCTTGTTGTCAGCGATGTCGACGCTGGCACTGATGTTGTCGATAACGATGGTCAACCAACTGGCGATGGCGGCGATGGTGCTGGCAACGAGGATCAGGTGGTCGGCGATGGGGGTGACACCAATGACGAGGAGACCGTTGATGATACTGGAACCGTTACCGATACTGACGATGACGAGTCTGGTGTCACCACGCCGAATCCGGTTACAGAAGGCGCCGGCGGTTGTCCGGGGGATGCTAGTAATGCCAATGCCAATGCCGACGGCTTGACCCTTAATGGTGGTGCAGGCCAAGATACCTTGGTGGGCAAAACCGGTGACGACACCATAAACGGTGGCTCCAACGACGACACCCTTACCGGTGGTTCAGGTGACGACATTCTACGCGGCGGCTCGGGTGATGACGTTCTGGATGGTGGGACTGGAGATGACAGGTTGGAAGGCGGGTCTGGCGACGACATCCTTTTTGGTGGAACCGGTGATGACAAGTTGTTCGGCGGCTCGGGCGACGATGCGCTACACGGCGGATCCGGCGATGATGTCCTTAACGGTGGTTCAGGCGACGACGTGTTGTTCGGCGGATCGGGCGCGGATATCCTTACCGGCGGCTCAGGTGACGATATCTTTATCTTTGGTGGTGGCGACCTTATCACCGACTTCTCATACGGTGAAGACAAGATCGACTTACGTGATCTTGGCGTAACGGCGGGTAATTTCAGTTCTATGGTGACCATGTCTGCATCGGGTCAGGACATATTGCTGATGATCAGTGGAAAAAGCATGCGTGTTGCCGATGTGGACTCCGACGCTATGGGGATCAACTCCTTCATGCTTGCTGATATGGACGCAAATGGCGAAGCGGTGGGAGCAGGATCAGACGCATCTTATATGGATGAGTATTTTCTGATCTAAGGCCTTGAGCGGGCCGGAGCGATCCGGCCCGCTTGCTGCTTATCTCGCTGTGTTCTTGCATTACAAGACTACAAGGTATCGCTTGCCGTCATGGCGTGCGGATACCCAGGAGGGCCTATGCTGAAAAGTAGCGTATCCAGGGCGATGCGGCTCAGTTGTCGAGCCAGCGTGGTTTCGCTTAGCTTGGTGTGTAGCATGGCCTGGGCCCAAGACACCACGGTTGGCCCGGCTGTCTTACAACCGATTAAGGTCTTTGGTCAAAGCCAGGTAATTGACCTTTCCGCGGCTTGGCGTCGTGCCCTTGAACATGACTACCGCTATCAGGCTGCTATAAGTGAACGTGCGGCAGCACAGACCGAGCGCGCCCAGGGGCGTGCCGGGCTGTTGCCCGACATTCAGGCGGGTTATGTGCGCAGTAAAGTATCCGGTAACGCACGGGAGCCTGATATTTTGGGGCAGATGGCGGGTTTCGAGCTGGACTACGATTCGTCGAATGCCTATGTGCAGTTGCAACAGCCGCTGATCAATTATGGGCGCTATGCCAACTATCGACGTGGCGTGGCGCGTTCAGAGCAAGGTAATGCCGTGTTTGCCGTCAAGCAACAGGAAGCCGGCATACGACTGGCAACTGCTTACTTCAATGTTTTGCTTGCTTACGATCATCTTGAGTTGAAACGGGCGCTTGCTGGCTCGCTGCAAGAGCGGGCCGCTGCCTTCGAAGCGCATTATCTGCGACAGGAAGGCACACGCACCGAGGCACAGGAAACCAAAGCCAGGCTGGCTATCGCCCGCGCCGATGTGATCCAGGTCACGGACGATCTAATCGTGGCGCAGCGTGAGCTGCGCGCTTTGCTAGGCATTACGCCAACGCGAATGGCCGCACTGAAAGATGATTTTCCCTTGTTGCCGCTAACGCCTACCAGCCTGGGGGAATGGTTAGACCGTGCCCGGGTAGGCAGCACTCAGGTGTTGTCGTCCCGGCAGGCGTTGATTGTGGCGAACACCGAGGTGGATAGTGCAGCCAGTGATTATCTTCCTTACATGGATCTGGTGGCGACCTACAGCAAGTCGGATAGCGAAAACCTGTCCGCATTAAGTCAACGCTCCAACAGCTTTGTTGTCGGGATTCAGGTCAGTATTCCTTTATTCGCTGGGGGCTATACCCGGGCGAATGTGGCGCGTGCGCGGTTGGATAGAACCCGTCTGCAGTACCAATTGAACGCTGCGCTGGAACAAAACCAGGCAGAGGTGACGCGTCAGTACACCCAGGTGTCGGGAGGGGCTGAGCGTATAGAAGCCTTGGAAACAGCAGCGGTATCGGCATCGGCCAGCCTGGAGGCCGTAAATCTGGGTTTTGTGTTGGGCGAGGTCGGCAATCTAGAGGTGTTAAAGGTGCACGACACGCTGTATCAAGCCCAGTACGAATTGCTCAAGGCGCGGCTGGAGTATCTATTGGCGCGTTTGAAGCTGGCAGCTGCTGTGGGCACCCTAAACAGCAGCCACTTCGATACGATCAACGACGCCTACTTGGGGCGGGTTATTGCAGTGGCAGGCAACGATAGGTGAAACCATGAAGTCCTCACGACGCACCGAATTGGGTGAAGCCTTACACAGTTTCCGCAAGACGTTTTACAGTCTGGCGGCCTTCAGCTGCGTCATTAATTTTCTGGCCCTGACACCAGCGCTTTATATGCTGCAAGTGTATGACCGAGTGCTGGCCAGTGGTAGCGAGCTTACGCTGCTGATGCTGACGCTGTTGGTCTTGGGCCTGTATCTATTGTCGGGCCTGCTGGAATTTGCGCGTTCTTCTGTGCTTATCCGGGTTGGCAACCGCTTTGACATGATGCTCAACGACCGCGTCTTCAGCGCGGCGTTCGAACGTAACCTGATCGGCGCTAGCGGAAATCCGGCACAGGCAATGCATGATCTGGGCAATATTCGTAAATTTCTTGCGGGTAATGCCTTGTTCGGTTTTTTTGATGCGCCTTGGACGCCTATTTATATCTTGGTCACCTATCTGGTGCATCCTATGCTGGGTTATTTGACCCTAGGCGGCTGCGTTATTCTATTTGTACTGGCATACATCACTAATGTGTCAACCCAGAAGCCGCTGGCTGAAGCCAATCGGGCTGCCATTGCTGCGGGGACATTCGCCAACAACCACCTACGTAATGCCGAGGTCATCGAGTCCATGGGCATGCTGCCCGGTTTGCGCGCCCGCTGGTCCGGCCACCATACCCGTGGGTTGGCGCTTCAAACGCTGGCATCTGATCGCAATACGCGCATCAGCATGGTGACCCGGTTTGTACGAATTTCCTTGCAATCGCTTAGTTTGGGGGCCGGCGCCTTGCTGGTGATCGACGACGTCATCAGTGCGGGGATGATGATCGCTTGTTCCATCCTAATGGGCAGGGCCCTGGCACCCGTCGAGCTTGTTATCGGCTCCTGGAGACAAATGCTGTCGACCCGCGTGGCCTATGGTCGTTTGGATGAGTTATTGAAAGCGGCACCGGCACGTGATGAAACGATGAGCCTGCCGCCGCCTACAGGGAAATTGACGCTCGAGCAGGTATACATGGCGGCGCCAGGCAGCGACGATATGATCCTGAAGGGCCTGGACTTTAGTGTCAACGCCGGTGAGTGTGTGGGGATTGTCGGCCCTTCTGCATCAGGAAAGTCAACGCTGTCCAGGCTGCTGGTCGGCGTGTGGCAGGCCAGCAGAGGCGTAGTGCGTTTGGATGGGGCAGATATATTCCAGTGGAACAAAGAGGAACTTGGCCCTTACCTTGGTTATTTGCCTCAAGACATTGAGCTCTTTGAGGGCACGGTTGCGGATAACATCGGTCGCTTCGGTACACGTGATGACGAGAAAATTGTCTTGGCGGCGCGTCGTGCTGGCGTGCATGACATGATTTTGCGCTTGCCTCATGGCTATGACACGCGCTTAGGCGTCGATGGGGCTTTATTGTCGGGTGGCCAAAAGCAACGTGTGGGTCTGGCTAGGGCTATATATGGTGATCCGGCGCTGGTTGTGCTGGATGAACCCAACTCTAATCTGGACGATGCGGGCGAGGCGGCTTTGGTTCAGACCATGATGGATCTTAAGCGCCGCGGAGCTACGGTCGTCGTCGTCACGCACCGCATGAATATTCTTCGCGCAGTCGACAAGCTTTTGGTAATGCGTGAAGGCGCGATGGCTGGGTACGGTCCGCGCGAAGAAGTGCTTAAAGCGCTACGCGAGCATCAGCAGCAAGCAGCGAGCGCCGCGGCAGCCTCCGGCCCTCTCCACGTTGTTGCAAGCGCGTAGGTCAACCATGAATAAGATCAATCAAACGGGCAGCGAGTTAAACGCATCCTCTGTGAATGTCGATACAAATTCCCTTTCGCCTTTGCGCTGGGGGCTGGCGGTACTGGTGCTTGGTTTTGGCGGCTTTGTTTATTGGGCCGCATTTGCACCTTTGGATGCGGGGATTCCAGCTGACGCGACGGTGCATGTGGCTGGCAAGCGCAAGAGCATACAACACCTAGAAGGGGGCACCATCGAGCAGATCCTGGTGCACGAAGGCGATCGGGTCACGGCGAACCAGGTGTTGGTCCGCCTGAACCGTACTCGCGCCCTTGCTGAACAGGGCGTAATCAGCTCCCAATACATTACAGCCAAGGCCATCGAGGCTCGCTTGCTGGCCGAGCGTGACGACCTGGGGGTTATAGAAAATGACCCTGAGCTAACGTCTCGATTCAAAGATGATAGGCGTTTTATTGACGCCACGCGCGCTCAGGCGCGTCTGTTCCAGACCCGACGCGACGCCTTGAGTGGTGAAATTGAAATTTTGCGTGAAAACCAAAGTGGAGCGGAAATCGGGCTAAATGGCCTGACTCAAGTGCACGCTAACCGTAAAGCCCAGCTTGGCTTTATACACCGCGAACTTACCGGTGTGCGCGAACTGGCCAAAGAAGGCTATTTGCCCCGCAATCGCGTGTTGGCACTAGAGCGTGACGCCTCACATTTAAGGGCAGCGCTGTCCAGTGATCTGGTCGAGACGGGGCGTGCCCGTAATCAAATCGCAGAATTGAAATTGCGCATCTTGCAACGTACACAAGACTTCCAAAAAGAGGTGCAGTCCCAGTTGTCGGACGTGAGCAAAGAGGCATCAGCATTGTCGGATCGTCTGGCTGCCCTGGATTACACCGTCCGTGAAACAGAAATTCGTGCGCCTATTGATGGGTATGTACAAAATCTAAAGGTGCATACCGTGGGCGGAGTTATTGGTCCCGATACCGTCTTGATGGAGCTGGTTCCTAATAATACTGATTTTGTCGTGCATGCGCAGATCCCAGTGCAGGCGATCGACAAGATGGCTCCGGGCCTGGATGTCGAGATCACGTTCCCGGCCTTCAATCATGCAAGCACCCCGAACATCCCAGGCAAAGTGCTGACCGTGTCGGCGGACCGACTGACCGACCCCGATTCCAGAATGCCTTATTACCTGGCCCAGGTCCAGATCACCCCAGAAGGCGTACCGATGTTGGGGAAGAATGTGATTCGGCCAGGAATGCCCGCTTCGGTGTTGATTCGAACCGGCGAACGCACCATGCTCAGCTACTTTTTGAAGCCATTTCTTGAAAGGCTAGATAAGTCTTTCAAGGAGCAATAGCATGAGGCCAGTCCTGATTTTTGTAAGCGCACTGTGCCTGTTGTGTGCAGCCTTTGCAGCAGCGCCGTTATCGGCACAACCGTTGTCTGCAAGCGCGCAGCAGCCAGCTTTGACCTTGGCGCAAGCCTGGCGACTGGCCTTGCAAAATGATGCTACTTATCATGCGGCGATCAGCGAACGTAAGGCGGGTGAAACGAATCGGGCAATAGGCAGGTCGGGCTTGTTGCCGCAGATAAATGCTTCTTTGGGCAGAAGCAAAGTTCGTGGCACGCTGGAACTGCCGGGGCCATGCGGTCCCCACTGTAACGATCTGGATTACACCAGCCGTGTCGACGAAATCAAGTTAAGCCAGGTACTGTTCAATTGGAGTCGCATTGCTGAATATCGACAGGGACATGCCCGAGCCGACTACAGTCTGGCCGTTTTTGATATCAAGGCAGCCGATACATCTATCCGGCTAATCAACCGCTATTTTCAGACCCTGTTGTCCTATGAGAATGTAGTGCTTGCCAAGAGCCGGCTGAAAGCCAACGAAAAGCAGATTATCGTGGCGCAGCGCCGCTACGAAGGTGGTGAGGGCACGATCATTGATGTGCGAGAATCCAAATCCAGGCGAGACTTGTCGCGGGCCGACGTGATCAACGCCGAAGACATCCTTATCGTGGCGCGGCGCGAGCTTCAGGAAATGTTGGGCAGTTCCCCGCAACGGCTCACTACACTCAAACGCGATTTCCAGCCCCAGCCGGTCAGCTCACCCAACCAGAATATCTGGCAAACGAAAGCCCGCGCAGATAACGCCGAAATACGCTCAGCTCAGCTTAGCGTGCAGATTTCCGACTACGAAATCGACCGTGCATTTGGCGGACATTTACCCACAGTTGATCTGGTTGCGGCACGGCGTAAGGTCGTGGGTGAAACAATTTCTACCCGTTTGCAGAATAGTACAGTGAGCTCGTTCGGGGTTCAGATCGCTGTACCTATTTTTTCAGGTGGATTAACCAGTGCACAAGTTACCCAGGCACGCCATAACAAGGATCGTGCTGCTTTGGAACTTGCTGCAGTGCAGGAAGGCGTAGCAGTGGAAGTGACGCGACAATACCAGGCCGTAGTTAGTGGTGCACGACGTATCGACGCCCTGGTGACAGCCGTTGAATCCACTGCAGCAGCATTGGGCGCCATCGAAATGGGATACCAGGCGGGAACACGCACCATCGTGGATATTCTGGACGCCGAGGATCAATTGTTTCGGGCCAAGCTAGACCTTACCCAGGCTCGCCTGGAATACGTGCTGGCGCGCTTGACCCTGTATGCGGCGGCCGATAGTCTGGACGCCGCCGCTATTGATGCTATCGACAAGACATACTTTGGACCGGAACAGGTGGTCTTGTCGGGGGAATGATGCAGGCTCAAACCAAAGTTTTCATTCCTTGATCCGCTTCAGTAGGTTGGGAAGGAACATCCTGATGTGTCGATTGATTTCTTCTCGAGCTAGCTGTGCGTTACCTTGCTCTACATAGTCTATCAGCACTATATGCGATGGAGCATAAACCTTAAAGTCGTTTAAAGATCGACTCATGAGTCGGATTGCATAGCGAAACTGTGTGCTCATTCGGTCGAACGAATGAAGTATCCATGGATTGCCCGTATGCTCTATCACGACTCTGTGAAAGGCCACATCAGCAGAAATCTGCCGTGCCGGATCTTCGGTAATACAGGCCATTTCGATGCCTTGATAGGCCTTACGCATCTGGTCGACGACCTCGGTACGGTCCTCCAGACTGGCGGCAGCGACAAAAGCCGCCTCTTCAAGAATAATACGAAATTCTACAAGGTGGAGTACTTCTTCGCGCGTCAGTCGCTTAAGAGCAAAACCCTTATTCTGGGTATATACAAGTAACCCCTCACTTTCCAGGACGCGGCACGCTTCGCGAACAAGGGGTCTGCTGACCTCCATATCACGAGCAATTTGAGCTTCAAAAATTCGCTCGCCACCCCTTAAGGGCCAGGTAACGAGCTGGTCTCGGATCAACACGGCGAGATCTTCTACTGTAAGTTCTTGGCCGTCTTGTTCTCTCAGTCCGCTGATTCCTACTGTTCTCAACATTGGCCATTCATCCTTTCTTATTAGGCGTTTAGAATTCCAGCCTTTATTTTGGCTTGAGTATTTTGGGTGGTCGCCAATGCTCTTTTCAAGCATTTTAACGTTAGCACTTACTTTTAACACTGTCATGCGCCTCGCGTATTTCCATGAGGTCTTACGTGTTGGAAACGACGACTACTGATTAACCCTAATGTTAACACTAAGTGTTGACACTTTATGTCAGCATCCGTATTCTCCTAAAACAACAGAGTCCGAGAATTTAATTGGTGCTCTCGGAAAACAGACGCTAAAACTAGGAGACCTCATGATTTACGGACCCGTTCACGAAGAAATACGCGACGCTATTCGTCGTTTTGTCGACCGCGAGATTATTCCTTTTGTGAATGAGTGGGAGGAAAACGGTCCTTGGCCTGCTCACGAAATCTGCAAAAAAGCCGGCAATGCTGGATTCCTTGGTATCAACCGTCCTGAAGAGTACGGCGGCATGGGCTTGGACCTCTCATATGCGATGGTTTGGGCCGAAGAAATTGGCCGTATCCCAGCAGGTGGTGTTGCCACCGGACTTTCAATTACCAGTCAAATGGCCACGCCAGCTTTAGCTGCCTATGGTTCGGATGCGCTTAGACAAGAGTATTTGGCTCCGACTATTGCGGGGGACCTGGTTGCCTGCCTGGGGGTAAGTGAGACTGGTGGCGGATCAGATGTGGCCAACATCAAGACCACTGCTCGTCGTGATGGCGGCGATTACGTGATCAATGGCAGCAAAATGTGGATTACCAACGGCGCGCAGGCTGACTGGGTTTGCCTGCTGTGCAATACCTCTGCTGAAAACGGACCGCATAAGAACAAGTCTCTTATTGTGGTGCCCCTAAATGTAAAAGGCGTTTCGCGATCAGCGCCTCTAAAAAAAATGGGAATGCACAGTTCTGACACGGCACAACTGTTTTTTGATGATGTACGAGTACCAATAACAAACAGAATCGGAGAGGAAGGGCGCGGCTTCATCTATCAAATGGGGCAGTTCACTGATGAGCGCTTGGTCGTCGCTGCCCGAACCGTTTCGCAACTGCAGCAGTGTGTTGATCTGACCGTGGATTACACACGCCAGCGTCAAGTCTTTGGCAAGCCAATTTTAGATAATCAGTGGATTCAATTCACGCTGGCCGAGTATCAAATGGAGATCGAGGCGCTCAAGTCCATGACTTACCGAGCTGTTGTTGAGGTTCTCGCAGGCGATCAGGCCCGTTTGCTGACTGCAGCGGTGAAACTAAAAACAGGAAAACTTGCTCGTTCTATCCCTGAGGGTTGTTTGCAATTCTGGGGGGGGATGGGTTACATGGCGGACAACATAGTGGGCCGCTTAATGAGGGATAGCCGTCTTGTAAGCATCGGAGGAGGTGCTAACGAGGTAATGGCGATGGTCGTAGCCAGAGAAATGGGACTCTCTTCCCATTAAACAATCAAAACTACACAATCGAGGAGGACTTCCAATGAAGCCAATGTTGAAAGCTATTGTATTAGCCGGTGTGGGGCTGTTGTGCGTAAGCGCTGCGGCCCATGCAGAGCGGGCCGCGCGCCTGTCTTACTATCTGAACCCGCAACACGTGTATGCAAAAAGTGCGATCGAGCCTTTTGTCAAAGAGGTCAAGGAGCGTACCAACGGCGAGCTGGTTATCCAAACTTATCCATCTGAACAACTAGGCAAGGCGGCTGACTCCATTCGTACTTTGCAATCTGGGATTGCAGACATCGGCTGGGTCACCTTCACTTATCACGCTCAGGAAATGCCCGCAACACAAATTGCAAACCTGCCGTTGGGATTAGACGGTACAACGGCAGCCGCGATCCTTTGGCGTGCGATCCAGACGCCGGGCATTATTAAAGACGAGTGGGATAGGCTGGGAATAGTGCCGCTGATGGTCTTTGCGAATCCGGCCTATGAAATTCATTCCACAGATAAGCCATTGACAGGGTTTGACTCCTTAAAAGGATTAAAACTTCGTTCGCCTGGTGCTACCTACGTAGAAACGATCAAGCGTATGGGAGCCACCCCATATGAAGTAGCTACTCCCGATCAATACGAGGCAATGCAGCGTGGTTTAGTCGACTCGACCATCTTCTCGTTCTCTTCTTGGGAGTCGTTCAAAATGAACGAGCTACTCAAGCACACGACGATAGGCAATAACGTGGTGACGACGGGCCTGGCCGTAGTCACCACTCCGCGCTTTCTAAAAAGTTTGAATGAAGAACAACGTGGCGTCCTTAAGGACCTAGGTCGTAAGTATTCACAGATCGGCACGGAAACCGCTGCGAATCTGAATGCAGAAGCACTGCAGCGCTACAAGGCCGCAGGTTTGCAGGTCTACGAATGGTCAGATGAAGACAAGGCCAAGTTGGTTAAAGCGCTTGATGGTGTTAGCGAAGAATGGACCAAAAAGGCAAAGGCAGCAAATATTGACGCTGAGGCACTCTTTGAGCAATTCAACGGCTTCCGCAAAGACTATGAGAGTGGTAATGAAGCGTTTCCCGTCATCAATTAAAAACTAGAGTCCAGAGACGCTAGTCTTTCAAACCTGCCCGCTGAGCACTTGCGGGCAGGCAGGAAACGAATGTGTACCTAGGAGAAACTTGTGGGCTGCAGAACGACAGTTACAAGAATTTTAAGTCCAGTTATAAAGGTAATGACTTTCATTGCGGGCGCGGCCCTTGTGGGCATGCTGATTGTGTCGGGTGGGGACATCATCGGTCGTACCTTATTTGACAGCCCCATAGAAGGGAGCTCGAACATTGTTAGTGAGCTGCTTTTTCCTGCTTGCGTTTTTTTCTCACTACCTTATTTGGCCAGCATCGCAGGCCATATTCGCGTGGACTTTGCGGATAAGTGGCTTGCGCCAGTCGAAAAGCCTGTAGCCATTCTATTTGCAGTACTTATTGCCTTGTTCTTGGGGGCAATTGCTTGGCAAGCTGGCGCAAGAGCTTATGAGGCATATGTTCTAAACCAGCGTCCAATTGGCGCTTTTGGCATACCGGCGGCTTTGTCCTATGGCGTTGTTGCACTTGGATCAGGGGTAGCGGCTATTACGCATCTAGCCTGGATGTTCAAGAAATCTTCCTACACTGAACATTGAGACTAGAAATGATTGATCAATTTTCCTTGTTTGCACCTATTGCCCTGTTCTTCGTATTGATGTTTGCGGGCCTGCCCGTGGCTTTTTCGTTGGGCATAGGAGGAGTTGTCGGGCTTTTAATGACCTTCGGTCTTGGGCCCACCTTAGGGATGTTGGAAACACTGCCGTTTCGAACAACAGCAAGCTACACGCTCACCACCATCGCCACCTTTGTATTCATGGCGGAACTTGCTACGCATAGCGGAATTACAAAAAGGCTGTTCGCCGCAGCCGACAGTTTTGTCGGACATATGCGGGGTGGCCTTGCGATTGCAACTGTCTATGCAAGCGCTGCCTTTGGAGCTATCTCCGGATCAAGTGTGGCTGCCGCAGCAACCATGGCCGGTATTGCTGCCCCGCAAATGAAAGAAACAGGTTATCGCAGTACGCTGGCGGCCGGTGTGATTTCTATTGCGGGCACGCTTTCGGTGCTGATTCCCCCAAGTCTTATTCTTATCATCTATGGGATTATTACCGAGACATCAATTCGAAAGCTCTTGCTTGCCGGGATCATTCCAGGGGTAATTACGGCGATTGCTTATGTTATTACCGTGATGATATGGCTACGAGTCGACCCGGAGGCAGCACCTCAGCGTCGACCAGCAGCCACGTGGTCCACACGTTGGCGCGAGTCTCGTGCTGCCTGGCCTTTTGTCCTGGTTGTAGCGACGGTTTTTGTCGGACTTTACGCGGGCATAGTCACGACAACAGAAGCTGGTGCGTTAGGGGCGATCGCTACGCTACTGGTGTGGTTTGCGGGGTCAATAATCTGGAAGAGCGACTTCAATTCCTTTGACCGGGAAAATCTTAGTTCGTCAGTTTTGCAGACCTTGAAGACGACCGGCATGATCGTCAGTCTTCTGATCGGTGCTTACTTCTTTTCGTATTTTCTGACTGCCACGGGCGTAACACGTGTTGTGGCCGAATCCATCATTGCGCTGGATGTCGAGCCGTGGGTGATCTTGATCGCCACAGTAGCACTGCTGCTAATCCTTGGCATGTTTCTGAGCCAGCTGGAAATTCTGGTTTTGACGATGCCTCTGCTGTTTCCTGTAATCATGCAGCTAGGCTATGACCCGGTCTGGTTTGGAATCATTGTGGTCAAGACGGTAGAAATCGGCTTGGTAAGTCCGCCTGTAGGGATGAACGTTTACGTAGTAGCAGGTTCTTCACGTGGTGCCGTCACTCCTGCTGACGGTTTCCGTGGTGCTGCCCCATTTATTGTCACGGAAATGTTCATTATCGGGCTGTTTATTGCCTTCCCAAAAATAATCACTTTTCTTCCTAATATCGCCTCCTAAGGAACATCATGCTATCTACATATGTACTTGAAGGGATACGCGTTTTGGATTTGTCCCAGCTTATCGCTGGGCCATCCGCCACATCCATGTTGGCTGAATTGGGCGCGGACGTGATCAAGCTGGAAACCCCGAATGGAGATACTAGTCGCAGGATGGGGCAATCACGAAAGTACGGGTTTTCAGCCACGTTTGCCGCTTACAACAAAGGCAAGCGGTCTATTGCAATTGACCTTCAATCCCCGGAGGGTTTGCAGGCTGCTCAACGGCTTATTGCTAGCTGTGATGTGATTGTCGAGGCGTTCCGACCTGGGGTCATAGAGCGCTTGGGGCTAAGTTACGAGCAGGTGTGCGAAATAAAACCAGACATTATTTACCTTTCCTTTTCTGGCTTTGGTGAAGATGGGCCCATGGCAACACGTCCAGGTGTAGACCTGCTTGTGCAGGGGGAAAGCGGGATTATGTCCATAACCGGAGAGGAGAGCGGTCAACCACTGAAGATTGGTTTTACGGCAGTTGATGCTGCAGCAGGCTTCGCCGTTTCAAAATCCATTCTGGCAGGCTTGGTCGGTAAGCTACGAACAGGTAAAGGATGCCGTATGCGCATGTCTTTAATGGACGTGGCGCTTTACATGCAGGCTGTCCCGCTAACTGAATACCTTATGAGCGGCGTAGAGCCTGGCCGAACAGGTAACAAAGCACCGCTGGGTGCGCCCGCTGAAGTGTTCAAAACGCAAGATGGAACACTTATCGTATCCGCTTACTTTCCCAACCAATGGTCAGAGCTTTGTCGCATCCTTGATTTAAAGGAGCTGGTTGAGCACCCGGACTTTATCAGCAATGAAGTGCGGATCGAAAATCGGGCCGTTCTGCACGACTTGTTGCAAGGGAAGTTCCTACAAAAAACCTCCGAAGAATGGAAGGCATTGTTTCAAGCGACGCGCATTATCTATGGCGATGTCCTGAGCTATGCACAGGTGGCCGGACACCCACAAGTGCAACACAACGAGTCCCTGCAAGAAATTGCAGTCGAGCAAGGGTGCCTTAAAAGCGTGAGCATGCCCCTAAGGATTGATGGCCAGCAACGGCGCCAACTCAACTTACCGGCACTTGGCCAGCACAGCGCAGAAATCCTAGCCGAGATTGGATATGCACAAGAGGAAATAGATGATCTACGTCGTCGGAATATTTTATTGAGTTAAGTGTTTCTGCTCTAAGTTAAATCAAAAAAGTAATTTTTCTTTATTAATCATTAGGAGATAAAAAATGAGTGATGGAAAACAATATGCATGGAAAACGGCGATTGCCGAAGCAACCGATACTGGGCTGACCGTTCGAGGCTACGATATGCTTACCGACCTGGTGGGCAAAGTCGACTTTGTGGAAATGTTCTATTTGTTACTGACCGGTAAATTACCCACAAAAGGTCAGGTCAAAGTAATTAATGCATTGTTTATCTGCTGCGCAGAACATGGGATATCTCCCTCGACCACGGTAACGCGCTTTATTCAGGCCGCAGGTGTACCCATTCAGTGCTCTGTCGCCGCTGGCGTGATGATGTTTGGTGATATCCACGGCGGAGCTGGCGAGGAGTTCTCGCGCGACATCATGGATCTTGTATCTGAAGCTCAAGAAAGCGGACGCGACTTTGATACGGTAGCCCAGGAATATGTGGCGTCGCGTAAGCGTATTTCCGGATATGGCCATCCTCAGCACCCCTCGGGCGATCCACGTACTGTTGTGCTGTTTGAGCTTGCCGAAAAGGAAGGCGTTGCGGGTGCTCATATTGCCATGACTCAGGCAATTGAGCGGGCAATCGAAAAGAAAAGAGGGCGCAAAATTGGTGCAAATATTGATGCGGCGGTCGGTGCGATTTCAGCTGATCTGGGCCTGGACTGGAGGGTGTCTCGCGCTTGCATTGTAGTGCCTCGTACAGCAGGTCTTTTCGCCCACGCCCACGAAGAAATGGTACGTGAACCTGGTTGGCGCCAGATCCCCCTGTCTGAAATCAATTACGACGGGCCTGCTGCGAAATGAATGCAATCACAGTTAACGTCTTTGAACGGTCGCGCAAGATTACCCTGAATCGACCTGATCGCTTGAATTCATTTAACGCCGAGCTTAAGCAGGAACTGTTAGCCGCTTTAGCCCAGGCAGCAGAAGACCCGCAGTGTCGTGCGCTTTTAATAACAGGCGCGGGCAGGGGCTTTTGTGCAGGTCAAGATTTGGCTGAGCGCGCCAAGACGGAAGGCAAGCCCGTACAGTCGTTTCGTCAGACACTTGAGGAGTTTTATAATCCTTTAGCACTGGCTATCCGTGCCATGAACAAGCCCGTTGTTTGTGCCGTCAATGGTGTCGCTGCTGGCGCTGGGGCTAATCTTGCTCTCTCGTGCGATATCGTGATTGCTGCAAGGTCAGCCAAGTTTATCCAGGCATTCTCTAATATTGGGCTTACACCAGATACCGGTGGATCATGGTATTTGCCACGTCTTGTTGGGGATGCTCGAGCCCGGGGCTTGATCATGCTGGGGCTGCCGATCACGGCGGAGCAGGCCGAGCAATGGGGCATGATTTGGCAGGCTGTCGATGACAATCAGCTTGAGGCAGAAGCGCAAGCCCTAGTAGAGAACCTAGCAGCAAGACCGACACGAGCATTGGCAAGCGCGAAGGTGTTGTTGGATCATAGTTATCGCTATTCTTTACAGGAGCAGCTTGAAGCAGAGGCACAGAGTCAAAATGAAATGGGTGCCACTGCTGACTACAAAGAAGGAGTGGATGCGTTTTTGAATAAGCGCACGCCTGAATTCAACGGTCAGTAATTGTTATCGCAATGTGTATATAGGGCGCGCAGTTTGCTACTGCGCGCCCTATACTTTTAACGCATTCATGCCAGCGTTTTTTGTCGCGCTACGGTGAATGCGTTTCTAACTAATTCGGGACTGTATCTGTGACTTAATCCAGCCAGCGCTCTTCCGCTGCGTCAAGCACATCACGTTCGTCGGCCAGATCCCAGGAAAATTTCATTACGCGCACATAATCGGCATCGTCCACGGGCAACATAAAGCCCAGATAGCTTTTGGGTGTCAGTGGCTTGTCAATGAAGCGGGCGGCAAGCCTAGGATCTGCTTTGCTGTAGTGCAGCGCTTCGTAGGTTTCGGTAATCATGACATCGCCTTTGCCTTCGGCGATCAGTGCCGGGATTTCAGCATTTTTGTCATGGGTACTGACTTGTGCCTGCTTCAAGTTTTCAAGGACAAACATTTCATTGGTGCCACCGGGATTCTTAATGACACGCACTGACGCTTGGTTCAAATCGTTGACGGAGTTGTATTTGGACGCTTCGTCCTTGCGTACCAGGGCGACTTTGCCAAAGGGGGCGTAGCCAGGCAGCATTTCTACTTTACTTATGCGTGCCGCTGTACGCGTAATACCGCCTACGGCGACGTCGAACTTATCGGCTGACAAGTCGGCCAGCAGGGTGGGCCAGGAGCTTTGTACATATTCCACCTTGACGCCCAGTTGTGTCGCCATGGCTTCGATGACATCAATGTCGTGGCCTTCGAAGCCGCCTTGGTCTGTTTTGATGGCAAAGGGACGATAGTCACCTGGCGTACCGACACGTATGGTTTTGCTTTCCATGATGCGATCTAAACGGGGACCCGCCTGGGCCGTTGCGGCCAGCGTCAATGCAGCGGCTAAACCTAAACAAATGCGGAATATGTGTCTCATGGGTGTACCTTTCTTATGGTTGTTGCATGCCACGAGGGCATCGCGATGAAATGATGAATAGGGGTTTGGAACTGCAGTAAATGGTAGCCTACCGCCGTCTATACACCAACGATATCCGCGCAAACGCGATTTCCAGGTCCCGGGTGCCTGCCTGGAAAATGATAGGGCGGCCGCGCCCGGTAAAGCACATTAGCCGCTTAGAGGCGAATAACGGTATGAACTTGGCGAACTGTATGTCGGACCAGGCGACTTCGCGTTGGGATATCCAAGTTTGGTGTATGCCTACGTGGGTGATGGTGGTGACCGAGACTTGCATATACCAAGCCAGCACCAGCAGCCCCAGATAGCACAGCAAAACACTGCCTGCAATCAGGGGACTGATGTTTTGCCCATTAGGGCCCGACGCTGTGACGATAAGTTGGGCGCCTATCACTGCCAGCACTATCCAGGCCAGGATTTTGATGCGTCGTGGCCAAGCCAGGCCTTGCAGGGGCAAGGGGCCTATGTCTTCCAGTAATTGCGACTGTTCTTCTTCGCTGGGTTGTGTATGCCTTGCCAAGATGGTCCTTTGTGTGCGCTGCCGTGGGGCTGCCACGGCAGCACGCGGTGTATGTGCTGAGTCGCTTAGCCGGCTTTTTTGGCGGCCAGGGCGTTGCCTGCCCGGCTGTTGGCTTTGCGTCCCAGATGGGCGGATATCCATTGTCCTATGTCGACAACGGCGTCCAGGTTGATGCCGGTATGTATGCCCATGCCATGCAGCATGTACAGCACGTCTTCGGTGGCGACGTTGCCGGTGGCGCCCTTGGCGTAAGGGCAGCCGCCCAGGCCAGCGACCGAGGTATGGAAAATGGCCACGCCGGCGTCCATGGCGGCGACGATGTTGGCCAGCGCCTGACCGTAGGTGTCATGGAAGTGACCGGCCACGCGGTTGGCCGGGATGATGTCGGTGACGGCGCGCATGACCTTGCCTACTTTTAGTGGCGTGCCTACGCCTATGGTGTCAGCGATGTCGAATTCGTCTACGCCTAGGGCCTGCATGCGCTGCACGACGTCGATCACGGCGGCGATGGGGACTTCACCCTGGTAAGGGCAGCCTAATGCGCAACTGATGCTGGCGCGCAGACGCAATCCGGCGGCTTTCGCGGCCTGTGCCACAGGCTGGAAACGGTCTATGGATTCGGCAATCGAGCAGTTGATGTTTTTCTGGGAAAATGCTTCGCTGGCGGCGCCAAAGATAACGACTTCGTCCACACCCGCTGCCAGGGCGGCCTCAAAGCCGCGCAGGTTCGGGGTTAGCGCAGAATATAAGGTGCCAGGCTTGCGGTTGATGCCCGCCATGACGTCAGCGCCGTCCGCCATCTGTGGAACCCATTTTGGGGACACAAAGGAAACCGCTTCGACATTGGGGAAGCCTGCGTCGCTAAGACGGTTGACCAGCTCTATTTTGACCGCGGTAGGGACGAATTCTTTTTCGTTTTGTAGCCCATCACGTGGCGAGACCTCAACGATTTTTACCTGTTCTGGCAGTGCCATGGCATGCTTCCTTGTGAAAATGTCCTGCAACATGTGCCTATATATAAGTGTAGGTTACTTGAATCATAAAGCACTTGGTGATTCAGGTCCTATATTAATTGAGGTAGCCGTCGTTGGTAACGGCCATCAGGCAGTTGTGTAATGTGATTGGCTAGTTCCAGTTGCAATAGCAAGGCCTGCAGGGCACCAGTGTCCAAGTTAGTGCGCTGTCGCAGGGTGTCGGCGTCTACGGGGTCATGGCCCAGTGCTGTCATTAAGGTGGCATAGCCCGGAGCATCACTGATCGGCGCACTGGTCTGGGGCTGTTTCAGTGATGGGGCTGATAGCGGCGGTGTCGCTGACTGTGGGGCTAGCAGCGGTGTTTTTACCACCCCAATGGGCAGGCCTAGTTCGTCGCTGATGTCTTGGGCGGACTCTACCAGTTTGGCCCCTTGTCTTATCAGCGCGTGGCAGCCGCGCGACAGGGGCGAATGGATGGACCCGGGTATGGCAAAAACTTCGCGTCCCATGTCGGACGCCATGCGGGCGGTGATCAGCGAGCCGCTTTGACGGGCGGCTTCGACCACTAATACGCCCTTGGACAGGCCAGCGACAATGCGATTGCGTTTGGGAAACTGCCAGGGCAGGGCACGGGTACCCAGCGGAAACTCAGATAGCAGCAGGCCGTGTTCGGCGATCTGATGCGCCAGCAAGCGGTTGCGCGCTGGGTAGACTATGTCCATGCCGGTGCCCATAACGGCAATGGTGGCCCCCGCGCCACCCGCTAGTAGCGCGCCTTCATGGGCGGCGGTGTCTATGCCTAGAGCCAGACCGCTGATAATGCACCAGCCCTGAGCCGCCAGGTGTTTGGCAAAGGCCAGCGCATTGTCTGTCCCGGCAGGCGTAGCGCTACGTGCGCCGACGATGGCCAGTGCTGGGCGTTGCAGGGCATCCAGGTTGCCGTTAGCGTACAACACCAGGGGCGGGTCGTGGATGTCCAGCAATACCGGCGGATAGGCAGGGTCAGCCAAAGTCAGCAGATGATGGCGTGGGTCTTGCAGCCAATCCAGCGTTTTGGCTATGGTGTCCTGCACGTCGGCAGGCGCTGCTGCCTTGAGCTGGCGGGCCATATCCGCAGGCAGGTATTTCTGTAAGGCGCTGCTGGACAACGCATAGATGTCCTGAGGCAGGCCCACCGCAGCCAACAAATTACGGGCTTGTGCCGGCCCCAGGTCGGGTTCCAGCGACAGCCGTATCCAGGCGGTGACTTCTTCGGTTGATAATCGGGTGCTCATACCTAAGTGTGACATAGTGCCAACGGAATGTGGGGTGGACGGGCTGTAATTGTCATTGTTAAAACAAGGCCTTGTACAGCAAAAGGGTATGGGAAATGTCCTATTTGCATTATCATAGAGCTTTACAGTACAGGGTTTTCCCGCAAGTATTTTTTTATGGCTTTACTTCCTATTCTTAAATACCCCGATCCGCGCTTGCATAAGGTCGCTGCACCCGTGGCTCAGGTTGATGATCGTATCCGTCAATTGGTGCGCGACATGGCTGAAACCATGTATGACGCGCCTGGGGTGGGCTTGGCAGCAACTCAGGTAGACGTCCACGAACGCGTGGTTGTTATTGACGTGTCCGAAGACGGCAATGATCTGCTGGTGTTGATCAATCCAGAAATCACTTGGAAAAGCGACGATTCCCTTATTTTCGAAGAAGGTTGTCTGTCTGTGCCTGGTGTTTATGATGAAGTCGAACGCGCCGCACAGGTACGGGTGACTGCATTGAATGAACATGGCGAACGCTTCGAGCTTGAAGCCGATGAACTACTGGCTGTGTGCATACAGCACGAACTGGACCATCTGCAAGGTAAGGTCTTTGTCGAATATCTGTCAAAACTCAAGCAAAGCCGCCTGAAATCCCGTATTAAAAAACAGGAACGCGAGGCCTTGAAAGCCTGATAGGGGACGTCGGCAAAACCTTACTTGGTATCATGGCCTGCTGTTTCTTTTGAATTGGCTATGCTATGCGTATTGTTTTTGCTGGAACCCCCGAATTCGCCCGATTGGCTTTGCAGGCCTTGCTGGACGCCGGGCACGATGTGCCTTTGGTGCTGACCCAGCCTGACCGGCCCTCAGGGCGTGGCCTGAAACTGACTCCTAGTCCGGTTAAGCAGGCTGCCTTGGATGCAGGGATACCAGTAGCCCAGCCGCGCAGCTTGCGCCTAGATGGTAAATACCCCGACGATGCCCAGGCTGCCAAACAGGCCCTGGAAGCCGCAGCCCCTGATTTGATGGTGGTAGCAGCTTATGGCCTGATACTGCCTGAATGGGTTTTGTCGTTGCCTAGTTACGGCTGCTTTAATATTCATGCCAGTTTGCTACCCCGTTGGCGCGGCGCGGCCCCTATACAGCGCGCCATACAGGCCGGCGATGCCGACACTGGCGTCACCATTATGCTGATGGATCAGGGCCTGGACACTGGCGCCATGCTGTCCACGCATGTCCTGCCGATTAGATCGGAACATACCGCGGCCAGCTTGCATGACGATCTGGCCAGTTTGGGCGCACAAGCCATAGTTCAGGCCATTGCCGACCTGAAGCGGGGTGTGCTGATGGCTCAGCCCCAGCCTGATGTTGGCGTGACTTACGCTGAAAAGCTGGATAAAGCTGAAGCGCCGTTGGATTTCAACCTGCCTGCGGTCGAATTGGCGCGCAGGATTAGGGCGTTTGATCCGGTGCCGGGCTCTACCATGGTTTTGCCCGGTTTGGATCAGCCGGTCAAGGTGTGGCGTGCCCAGGCTTTGGAAACACAGTCGGACCAGGCTGTGGGCACTGTGATCAATAGCAATGCCACCGGTATAGATATCGCCACGTCACAGGGCACTTTACGCCTGCTTGAGCTGCAAAAAGCTGGCGGTAAGCGCCAGCCCGTGGCAGCCTTTGTACAGGGCTGGGCCCATCAGCCGGTGCCAGCTAACTGATAGTCCCATAGTCCTGCTGTCTTCAGCCTGGTTTACAGGTCGGTGCGTAGCCGCCATAGTTCGGGAAACAGAACCACATCCAGCATTTTTCGCAAATAAGCCACGCCGGATGTGCCGCCTGTGCCGCGCTTGAAGCCTATGATGCGTTCCACCGTGGTGACATGACGGAACCGCCATAGGCGAAAGGCATCTTCCAAGTCCGTCAGCTTTTCACCTAACTGGTACAGGTCCCAATAGGTTTTGGGATCGCGGTACACGATCAGCCAGGCGGCTTCGACGCCGTCGCTGACTTCGTAGGGCAATCGCCAGTCGCGTTCTACATATTCTTGCGGTACGGGTAGGCCCTGGCGGGCCATTAAGCGCAAGGCCTCGTCGTATAGCGAAGGCGCTTCAAAGGCTGTCTGTACCTGAGCCAGTAAATCGGCCCTATGGCTGTGGGGCTTGAGCATGGCGGCATTCTTGTTACCTAGCCGAAACTCAATTTCACGGTATTGGTAGCTTTGGAAGCCGCTGGAACGCGCCAGATACGGGCGTACTGCAGAATATTCTGGTGGCGTCATGGTGGCCAGCACGCTCCAGGCTTGTACCAATTGCTCCATGATCCGACCGACTCTGGCCAGCATTTTGAAGGCTGGCTGCAGGTCGTCATTGGCGACATTGCGTATGGCTGCTGTCATTTCGTGCAGCATCAGCTTCATCCACAATTCGCTGGTCTGGTGCTGAATAATGAACAGCATCTCGTTGTGGTCGGGCGACAGTGGGTGTTGTGCATGCAGGATGTCATCCAGGTGCAGATATTCACCGTAAGTCATGTCTTTAGAGAAGTCCAGCTGCGCGCCTTCGGCGTGCACGATGTCTTCAGGCTTATGTATGTTTTGCATATTCTGACCATAAAGTAAGTTAGTTCACGCTTGAACTAGAAAGGAATTACTTGCGCAATATGGCTCGTACCGGACTGGCGTCTGCGTCTATCAGGTTCAGGGGCAGGGCGATCAGTTCATAATCGTCCTGGGGCACATGATCCAGGCGCAAATTCTCCAGTACGCGTATATCCAGGCGCAAGATGGCGTGATGGCTATCCAGTGTTTTGCTGGTGGCCGGATCTATGCTGGGTGTATCCAGCCCGATCAGGGTCACGCCCAGGGTGGCTAGCCACTCTATGGTCTGTGGTGCGTAGGCGGTGAAATCGTTGGTCCACCACGGATCGGGTGCGTGCTCTGAGGTACGCACCAGGACACGGGCGGGTAAGTTGTCTACGGCGTGCTGCAGGTGTTCGGGCAGAATCAGGGGGCCGCAGTTAAAGGCATGGATGACCCGGCAAGGCCCTAGAAATGGCTCTAGGGGAACTTGACCTATGGATGGCGCTCCTGCTGCGTAGTGCAGGGGCGCATCTGCATGTGCCCCTATGTGGGGCGACATGCGGATCGCACTGACGTTGACAGGGCAGCCAGGTCCCAGGCTCCAGGTCCATTCTTGGGAATAGGCTACATCGCCAGGGAAGACCGGGCTGGCTGCCGATACCGGCGGCGATATGTCCCAAAGCTGTTGTTGCATGGCTGACCCTTCCCTAACGAACCAATCGGACGGAGCACTACGGTGTTTCTATAACATCCCCGTATAAGTCATATTCATCCGAATCAGTGACTCTGACCTTCACCATATCACCTGGCGCCAGTGTGCGTTCGCTATTAACAAACACACTGCCATCGATTTCAGGCGCATCGGCGCTAGAGCGTCCTATGGGGCCGTCTTCGTCCACTTCGTCGATCAGTACGTCAATTTCGCGGCCTATCTTGGCAGCCAGGCGTTGTGTGGAAATAGCCTGTTGGTGTGCCATGAAGCGATCCCAGCGTTCCTGCTTGACCTCGTCGGGGACGTGGTCGGCCAGTTCGTTGGCGCGTGCGCCCGTGACCGGGGAGTACTGAAAGCAGCCAACGCGGTCCAACTGAGCTTCGGACATCCAGTCCAGCAGGTATTGGAAGTCGTCTTCGGTTTCGCCGGGGAAGCCCACGATAAAGGTAGAGCGCAATGTCAGGTCAGGACAGGTTTCACGCCAGTTCTTAATGCGTGCCAGGGTGCGGTCTTCAAATGCCGGACGCTTCATTGCTTTAAGTATGCGTGGGCTGGCGTGCTGGAAGGGAATATCCAGATAGGGCAGTATTTTGCCATCGGCCATCAGGGGGATGACTTCGTCGACGTGGGGGTAGGGGTACACATAGTGCAGCCTGACCCAGGCGCCAAATTCACCCAAGGCCTGCGACAATTGCGTCAGGTGGGTTTTGATGGGGCGACCATTCCAGAAACCACTGCGGAACTTGACGTCCACGCCGTAGGCGCTGGTGTCTTGAGAGATGACCAGCAATTCCTTGACGCCAGCCTTGACCAGGCGTTCGGCCTCGCCCATGACATCGCCTATAGGACGGCTGACCAGCTTGCCGCGCATGGACGGGATAATACAGAAGCTGCAGCTGTGGTTACAGCCTTCGGAAATTTTCAGGTAGGCATAGTGACGCGGTGTCAGCTTGATGCCTTGTGGTGGCACCAAATCAATATATGGGTCGTGATGGATATTGGGCGGGGCAGCTTCGTGGACCGCGCGCACGACTTGTTCGTATTGCTGGGGACCGGTTACGGCCAGCACCGAAGGATGTACGTCGCGGATCAGAGCCTCGTCGACACCCATGCAGCCGGTGACTATGACTTTGCCGTTTTCAGCGATGGCTTCGCCTATGGCGTCCAGCGACTCAGCTTTGGCGCTGTCAATAAACCCGCAGGTGTTTACAACCACCACGTCCGCGCCTTCATAATCGGGCGAAATCAGGTAGCCTTCGGTACGCAGTTGCGTCAGTATGCGTTCGGAATCAACCAGCGCTTTGGGACAGCCCAGGCTGACGAAGCCGACTTTTGGGGAACTCATGGGGACCTCGTAATGCCTTATGGCACGGAAAAGAAAGAGATTTTACCGCGTATGTGGGTGATAATGCCCGAAACTATTTTTTCGGATGTCTGAAATTACTAATACTCTATCTTCATCGCCCGCTCGTGTTGCCTTAAGCGATACATTGCTGGCCAGCGCCCGCAATGTGCAAGCCGTGCTGGCAGGCCAATCTTTATCTGTCAGTCTGGCTGCCACGCCTGCCCCGTTGCGCGCGGCTACCCAGGCCATCAGTTTCCACGTAATGCGCCGTCTAGGGCTAGCGCGTGAAGTCAAAAACTTGCTAGTGGCCAGGGCCCCCGTCAACCCCTTATTTGACGCCTTGCTGTTGGTCAGTCTGGCTTTGCTGGATACAGCAATAGAACATGCCGATGATATCGGGGTACAGGCGCGACGCGGTGATTTGCCCTTGTATGCACCGCACACGTTGGTGGATCAGGCCGTCACGGCTGTGGCTTCTGACCGCAAGATGCAGTCTTTTAAAGGCTTGTTAAATGGCGTGCTGCGCACCTTTTTGCGCGAACGCGAGGCGGTATTGCAAGAGGCCCGTAAAAACCCCGAGGCCGTCTGGAATTTCCCTAAATGGTGGATAGCCCATGTGCGCCGCGCCTGGCCAGAGCAATGGCAAGAGATACTGACAACGTCCAATCGCCCTGCGCCGATGACCTTACGGGTCAATACACAGCGTGTCGATATCCAGGAACTGCAAGCTCAGTTCACTGATGCTGGCATAGAAACCATACAGTCATCCGATCACAGTTTGGTGCTGACTATGGCGCGTCCTGTGCAGCATATACCGGGTTTCGACGAAGGGCTTTGGTCGGTGCAAGGCCTGGCGGCTCAGTATGCAGGGCTACTGTTGCCGCTGGCTGACGGGATGCGGGTTTTAGATGCCTGCGCAGCCCCTGGGGGGAAAACGGCCCATATGCTAGAGCAGGCCAATATCAGCATGTTGGCTCTGGATACGGATGGCGATCGCTTGTATAGGGTGCGGGAAAACCTGTTGCGTTTACAGTTGGATGGGCCACACGTGGGCTTGCAGCGGGCTGATGCGGCCAATGTGGCCTCGTGGTGGGATGGCGTGCCGTTTGATGCGGTGCTGGCCGACGTGCCGTGCACAGCGTCTGGCATAGTGCGTCGTCACCCCGATATCCGCTGGTTGCGCCGCGAGGCCGATATTGCCAAAACGGCGGCCTTACAGGCTAGGATAGTGGATGGCTTATGGACTACGGTCGCGCCCGGAGGGCATTTGCTGTACGTGACCTGTTCTATTTTCCCCCAGGAAGGTGAGCTGCAGGCCACGCAGTTTATGCAGCGCCACCCAGAAGCCTTACGCTTGCCAGCGCCTGGGCAGTTGCTGCCCCTAGGCAATGATGCCCCGTCTGAAACGTCGCCCGCCGCTGTTTACAGCGATGGTTTTTTCTACGCCCTGTTTGCCAAGCCGCAATAAGCCATTCAAAATGGTTGGTCCTCCTGGTTGCAGGTATGCGAATCGCCCTTGATGCTACGAATTTTCTTTGTTGCAGTAGCCTGTCTGTTTTTGACCGCGCTGGCGCCCGCCAGCGTCGCGCAGACTGGCGACCAGGTCACCCGCATTGAACCTGTGCTGCGTGATGGACGCTTGTATATTGATGCCGATATCGAGATGACGCTGTCGCCCGACTTACGCCATATGGCAGGCAGGGGCATACCGATTTACTTTACCGCTGACCTGGAAATTGTCTCCAAGCGCTGGTGGTGGTTCAACAAGGTGGTTGTTGACGAACAGCAGACCTGGCGTATCGTATATAACGCCTTGACGCGGCAGTGGCGGGTGGGCACGGGTGATCTTTCCCTGCCAGAAGCGTCGCTGGACGATGCCTTGTCGCTGGTGCGCCATATCCGCGGCTGGGCTGTGGCCAATGTTGCTGACCTGGACCCGGATGAAGTCTACGATGGCCGTTTACGCTTGCGATTGGATACCTCGCTGTTGGCGCGCCCCTTTCAAATTGATGCCCTTAATAGTAGTGCCTGGTCGCTGACCACCCCATGGAAAAACTTCACTTTCTCCGTCTCCGTCAACGAGCCCCAGCCTTAATCCTCTGGGGCTTGCGGGCTGCTTTGGCGATCGCCGCTGGCAGCGCCGTGGCTTTGCTGGGCCTGCTGGTTTGGTCTACGGGCAATGCCTCGCGTTACGCCCAGCAATACGACACCTTATTAATCCTTAACGGGGTGCTGGCGGCGGCGCTGGTGGTATGGGTGGTGGCTTTGTCTGCGCGCTTGATGCGCCAGATCAGGCGCAGGCAGTTTGGTGCCCGGTTGACGGCGCGGTTTGCCTTGTTTTTTACACTGATCGGTATCTTGCCTGGGGCACTGATCTATGTTCTGTCCGTGCAGTTTATGTCGCGCTCTATCGAGTCCTGGTTTAACGTCAGGGTAGATAGCGCCCTAGAGGCCGGGTTGAACTTGGGTCGGGCCGCGCTGGACACCCAATTGGGCGAGCTGAACGTGCGCGCTAAAACCATGGCAGGGCAGTTGGGCCGTGTCAGCGACACGGAGATGGCGTCGATTATCACCGGCTTGCGCGAAACCGGCGGCATGTCCGAGGCCATGGTGTTTACCGGCAATGGCCGTTTGGTGGCTTTTTCCTCGTCGGGGTTTGGTCAATTGCTGCCCGACATGCCGCCCCCCAATGTCATGAATCAGCTAAGGGTGTCGCGTCTGTATTCAGCGGCCGAAACCAACGAGGTCGTGACGCCGCCTGCCCAACTGGACTCTGAGGACAGCCCTGTTAGCACGCCTACGCCACGTGCCGTGGATCCTTCTGGTCTGAAACTCCGGGTGGTGTTGCCCGTTAGTACTCCAGATCGTCTATCGGCGGCGCTGGGGGTGGCGCCTGATACGCGCTGGTTGCAGGTCATACAGCCAGTGCCCGATCAAATTGCCCGTAATGCGAATCAGGTCCAGGAAGGGTTCCGCGATTATCAGGAACTGGCCTTGTCGCGTTTGGGCCTGCGCAAGCTATATGGCATTACCTTGACCTTGGCACTGATACTGGCGGTGTTTGCTGCCGTGGTGGCCGCGCTGGCGGTGTCGCGTCGTCTGGTAAGGCCTTTACTGCGCTTAGCCGCGGGCACTCAAGCAGTCGGGGTGGGGGATTACCGCCCCTTGCCTGAACCGCCTGAAAAAGACGAAGTCGGCCAGCTGACGCGTTCATTTAATGCCATGACGCGTCAGTTGGACGAGGCGCGTCACATGGTAGAGAACAACCGTCAGCAATTAGAACGATCCAATGTCTATCTGGAATCCGTGCTTAGTAATCTGTCGTCTGGGGTGCTGGTGTTTGACGAAGGTTTCCGCGTCACCATGTTTAACCAGGGGGCGCAAAGCATATTGCATGTGGACTTGCGCCAGGTTAAGGGTAGGCCGCTGGAAACTGTAGATGGTGCGTTGACGCTGGCGCAGCGCATACGCGGTGCGTTTGCAGAACATCTGGCCGTGGGGTCGGAACGTCCTTATTGGCAGCAGCAGTTTGAACTGGAACTGGAAGACGCCTGCGACAACGAAGCCCAAAAGCATGTGGTGACCTTGTTGGCACGTGGTACGCATTTAAAAGTTGATGGGCGGGGCAACGGCTATCTGGTGGTGTTTGATGACATCAGCGAAGTCATTTCGGCTAACCGGGCCGTCGCCTGGGGTGAAGTGGCTAGGCGTCTGGCTCATGAAATCAAGAATCCCCTAACCCCCATACAGCTTTCAGCCGAACGCTTGGCCATGAAGCTAGAGGGGCGTTTGAATGAAACCGATGCGGCGTTGCTGGTAAGGTCTACCAACACCATCGTCAATCAAGTGGCATCATTAAAACAAATGGTGGATGATTTCCGCGAGTACGCTCGCACGCCGCCCGCTCATATGCAGGATATTGATATCAACGCCCTGATTGCGGATGTGCTGGCCTTGTATGGCTGGGACCCGATTGAGGGCGCAGTACGGGGCGACCGAAAAAGCGTCCCCATCGAGGTGCAGTTTGACGCAGATGTGCCCATGATAGAGGGTGATCCCACCCAGTTGCGACAAGTCATACATAATTTGCTGGCCAATGCATGTGATGCGGCCAGTCAGGACAGGGGGCCAGAAGACGGCTGCGTTTATGTCCAGACTACGCGTACCCATGCTGGCGCGGATGACGATAGCGGCAATTTAGCGGTTCGTTTGACGGTGTCGGATAATGGTCCCGGCTTTGCTCCGCAGGTGCTGAATCGCGTATTTGAACCCTATGTCACGACAAAAGCCACGGGTACCGGGCTAGGTCTTGCTATAGTAAAGAAAATTATCGAGGAACACGGCGGTCGGATTGATGTAGCGAACCGGCGTGAAGGGGGAGCACGGATCTCTATACTATTGACCCGTCTGGCTAATCAGGCTGACGCAGTAGACGCGGAACCGCAAGCAAACGATAATGCGTAAAAAAGGTAGGTGATACTAATATGGCCAGAATCCTGGTTGTCGATGACGAAGTAGGTATCCGTGAATTACTGTCCGAGATTCTTTACGATGAAGGACACACGGTAGAACTGGCAGAAAATGCCGCTCAGGCCAGGGCGGCACGCTTGCGTACGCGGCCTGATCTGGTATTGCTGGATATCTGGATGCCAGATATGGATGGTGTAAGCCTGCTTAAGGAATGGAGCGCACAAGGCCTGCTGGATATGCCGGTCATCATGATGAGCGGGCACGCGACTGTGGACACGGCTGTCGAAGCCACGCGGATAGGCGCGGTCGATTTCCTGGAAAAGCCCATTACCTTGCAAAAGCTGTTGAAAACCGTGGCCGCCGGCTTGGCAAGGCCCGTGGTGTCGCAGGCGCAGTTGGCGGCAGCTCGTTTGCCCGCAGACCAGCGTGATGCCAACCCACATCATCAACAGCCGCTTACTACCGCCGGGCAATTGGCCGGACATCAGGCTGTGGCTGACGCTGCGCCATCGCCGCTGGCTAGTATTTCCTTTGACCAGCCATTGCGTGATGCCCGTGATGAATTCGAACGTATTTATTTTGAATATCATTTAATCCGCGAAAATAACAGCATGACGCGCGTATCGGAAAAAACCGGACTGGAGCGCACCCACTTGTATCGCAAGCTCAAGCAATTGGGCATAGACTCCTTGCGCAAAAAAAACCAGCAATGACAATTTATAAACTGGGTGATGACACCCCACAGATACACGACACCGCCTTCGTCGCTGCTGAAGCCACCTTAATCGGCAAGGCCGTTTTACTGGAAAACAGCAGTGTCTGGCCGGGCGCGGTTATCCGTGGCGATAATGAAACCATCGTGGTGGGCATAGGTTCTAATGTCCAGGAAGGCGCAGTACTGCACACTGACCCTGGTTGTCCGCTGACCATAGGCCAGAATGTGACTGTGGGCCATCAGGCCATGCTACACGGCTGCACCATAGAGGACGGAGCCCTGATAGGCATACAGGCCGTGGTGCTGAACCGTGCCGTTATCGGTGCAAACAGCCTGGTAGGTGCAGGTGCCATAGTGACCGAAGGCAAGGTGTTTCCGCCACGTTCCCTGATATTGGGCGCGCCCGCCAAAGTCGTGCGTGAACTTAGCGATGATGAAGTCGCCAACCTGAAAGCCAGCGCGGAAAACTACGCCAAACGCGCCACTTACTACAAGACGGCGCTGGTTGCTGTTTGAGCACTATCGCGTCGCCTATGCTGGGCATCATTGCGCTGGTGGCGTCGACCTGGGCCTTGTCCGGGCTGGACGCCAGCGGCAAATGGCTGATGGCGGCAGGCGTGTCGCTGTGGATGTTGTGTTGGGTGCGTTATGTCGTACACCTGGTGCTGGTATTAGCCTTGGTTCTGCCCTCGCGTGGCCTGGCTGTATTGCGTACCACTAGGCCGCAGGTTCAGTTCTTACGCGGCGCGATTATGCTGCTATCCACGTTTTCGTTTTTCACCGCCTTGCACCACCTGCCGCAGGCCGAAGCCACCGCCATCAACTTTCTGGCACCGCTTATCGTGCTGTCGCTGGCCCCCTGGGTACTCAAAGAGCCCATGCGTATTTCGCGCTGGATCGCCGCCGGCGCCGGGTTTTTGGGTGTCATTGTCATTATCCGTCCTGGTACCAGCCTGGACGGCATAGGCATACTGTTTGGCTTGCTGACGGCCTGCATGTTCTCCGCCCAGTACATAGTCACGCGTCGCGTGGCCAGCGAAGATCCCTTAACCACCCTGATCTGGAGCGGTGCCGTTGGCGCAGTCGCTCTGACCCTGGCCTTACCCTTTATCTTGCCCCAGGCGCTACCGATTTTGAAGGAGTTGCATGTCTGGCAGTGGTTGGTACTGTTAGCTACTGGATTCTGGGGCGCGTTAGGGCATTTATTACAAATTCAGGCCTATCGACAAGCTGCCGCCTCCATGCTGCAGCCCTTTGTCTACCTGCAAATCATTAGCGCAGCTGCCCTGGGGTGGTTGATATGGGGACAGTTCCCCGATGCGCTTACATGGTTGGGTATCGCCATTATTTGTAGCAGCGGCATCATCATAGGCATGGTGGAGTGGCGCGCCCGTAGGGCCTAGACTTGATGCGCCTGGACGGTTTCTCTTTATAATTGCCGCATGACGACAAAAATCCTGATTGTCCGCACCTCCTCGTTGGGGGATTTAGTGCATATGTTGCCTGCTATCTCTGACATTGCGCACCATGTGCCGGACGCCTGTATCGACTGGATCGTGGAAGACAGTTTTGTCGAGATCCCCGCCTGGCATCCTGCGGTTCACGAGGTCATCCCGGTTTCACACCGTCGCTGGCGTAAACACTGGTGGTCGTCACAAACCCGTGCGGAACGCGCGGCGCTGAAACGCAACCTGGCGGCCCGTCAGTACGACATCGTGCTGGATATGCAGGGCCTGATGAAATCGGTCTGGTTGTTGCGCCAGACGCAGGGTGTGCGCCACGGCTTGGACAAGAGTTCGGCCCGTGAACCTTTGGCGTCTTTTTTCTATCATGTAAAGCACCGAGTCGAGTTCTGGCAGCCTGCGGTAATACGTCAGCGCAAACTGGCAGCGGCAGCTTTGGGCTACGAATGGGAAGGCCCGCCGGATTTTGGCCTGCAGGCCATAACGGATGGTGTTGAAATACAGCCCTATGCGGTCATCATGCCCTCGGCCAGTCGTGACGACAAACTTTGGGATCGCGAAGCCTGGTTGACGGTATTTAAGCGTCTGGGCGAACACGGCCTGGGCCTTAAACTGTTGTCGGGCAGCCCCAGCGAAACCCAACGTGCTCTTGATCTGGTGGCTGGTATTCCCAACGCCAGCGTGTTGCCGCGCATGGGATTGACCGAGGTCGCCCATGTGTTGGCTGGTGCCCGTATTATGGTGGGATTGGACAGCGGTCTGACCCATTTGTCGGCTGGCTTGGGAAGGCCCACCATAGGTATCTATAAAGCATCCACACCAGTACGCACCCCCCTAGAGGGCGAGTCTTACACCGCCAGTCTGGGCGAGCGCGGCAATGCGCCGTCGGTTGAAACCGTACTTAGCGCCATTGAACAGGCGCTGGCGTTTTGAACCGGCTGACTTACACCCTATTGATACGTGCACTGACGCCTGGGCTGTTGGCCTGGATGGCGTTGCGTGCCCGTCGTTCGGGTGGAGCCTGGGGGATGTTTTCAGGCGAGCGCTTTGGCCACTATCCTAGTCCCAGCCCGTTACCAAGACCCGTGTGGGTGCATGCGGTCAGCCTGGGTGAAACCCGCGCTGCCCAACCCTTTATCCGGGCATTGCTGGATCAGGGCGAATACGTCTTGCTGACCCATATGACGGTAACTGGTCTGGCCGAGGGCGCGCGCGCTTTCGAAGATGATATCTTGCGTGGTCAACTGGCGCAGCAGTGGTTACCGTATGACTTTCCCGGCAGTACGCGGCGCTTTATGGCGCATTACCAACCTAGGGTGGGCGTGCTAATAGAGCGTGAAGTCTGGCCGAATTTATTAGCGGCCGCGCGTCAGGCGAGTGTGCCCATGATGCTGGCCAGTGCACGCTTTTCCGACCATGCCTTGCGACAAAGCTTGCGCATAGGCAGTGTGATGCGTCAGGCGTATGCCAGCTTTTCAGTGGTGTATGCCCAGACACTGCAGGACGCTCAACGGCTTGAACAAGCCGGGGCTCAGGCAGTGCGGGTGTCAGGCAACTTCAAGTTTGATGTCACGCTACCGGACGAATGCATACTGCGTGGCCGACAGTTTGCAGCTGCCTTGCCTCGCAAAATGCTAACCATTGCCAGCACCCGTGAAGGCGAGGATGCGCTATTTATTCAGGCAATTAGCCGTCAGATAAAACGTGCTCAGGTCCAGGGCAGGGATTTGTCGCAAGAGGTCTTGTTTTGCTTGATTCCGCGTCACCCACAACGCTTCGACGAAGCCGCCAGCCTGTTGACGCAGGCTGGGCTACCTTTTATACGACGTTCTTTGCTGCGCCAAAAAGTCGATAGCAGCGAGGTCGCTGCACGCCTTTGCGCCGACTCCACCGTATTGTTAGGTGACACCTTGGGCGAGATGCCGCGCTACTATGCGGGCAGTCAGGTCGCTATTGTGGCAGGTAGCTTTCTACCCCTGGGAGGCCAGAATTTTATCGAGGCCTGCGCCGTGGGTGTGCCGGTGGTGGTGGGGCCGCACACGCGTAACTTCGAGCAGGCGGTGGTCGATGCCATCGACGAGGGTGCAGCAATACGTTGCACAGATGCAGACGCCGCCTTGCAGATGGCACTGCAATTGCTGGAGGAGCCACAACGCTTAAGTCGTATGGGCGAAGCCGGCGCGCACTGGGTGCAAAAACATGCAGGTGCGGTAGCACGGGTGATCAGCAGTCTGGCTAGCTTGCGCTGATTGCTTGTGTTGACTGGCCGCCTTAGCGGGCCGCAGTCGGTGGCAAGGGAGCACCTACGGTGATCGCTTGTTGATTACGTTCATTCAGGAAGCGCGGCTCACGACCTTGTTCGCTGGGTGGCGTGCCAAAAAAACCTTGCCCCCATGCCAGCAGGGCAACGTTGGCGATCAGGGCAATAAAAAACACAACGCGCATGGCGTAGCTCCGTTGACTATATCGATTATGATTTTACCTGCATCAAGGCTAGTTACGGATGCAACCTCCTTCTTTTTGGAAAAACAACCAGAATATGAAACCCATACGTAAAGCTGTTTTCCCGGTTGCAGGCTTGGGAACCCGGTTTCTGCCTGCCACCAAGGCCATGCCCAAGGAAATGCTGCCTATAGTGGACAAGCCCTTGATTCAATATGCTGTCGAAGAGGCAATAGCGGCGGGCATTACTGATTTGATTTTTATTACAGGCCGCAACAAACGGCCCATAGAAGATCATTTTGATACAGCGCCGGAACTGGAACGGGAACTGGCCGCCAAGGGCAAGCAGGAACTGTTGGATGTGGTGCGTAATGTCATACCGTCACATGTGAACTGCATTTATACGCGTCAGCATGCCCCGCTGGGGCTAGGCCACGCTGTGCTGTGCGCTGCGCCTATTGTGGGCAACGAACCCTTTGTCGTGTTGTTGGCGGATGATTTGATCGATGCGTCTACGGCAGCGACTCTGCAACTGGTGGAAGCTGCACATCAGCATAATGGCAGCGTGGTGGCCATACAGAATGTGGATAGATCCCAAACCAATAAATACGGCATTATTTCAGGTGATGCCGTCAACGATAGAACGACACGCTTAAGCGGCATTATTGAAAAGCCCGATCCGTCTGTGGCGCCGACTACCTTGGCCGTGGTGGGGCGCTATGTGCTGGAGCCTGAAATCTTTGATTGTCTGCGTCAGACCCAGGCCGGTGTGGGTGGGGAAATTCAGTTAACCGACGGGATTGCGCGCTTGCTGCAGATGCGGGGGGTGTATGGCTATCAGTACGACGGCTTGCGCTATGACTGTGGCAGCAAAGAAGGTTTTTTTAAGGCCACCATGGAGCTGGGCCGTAAGTATCACGGGCTGGGCTGATCCGTACAAGCTAGTTGGGCCAGGCCATCCAATACGGGCGAGGCTAGCCACTGTATGGGGCTGGCAGGCAACCCCAGGGCGATCTGCATGGTAGCCAGTAATGACTGTACTTCGGTTTCCAAAGTCGCCCATGCGCCGCCCGCACTAAAGACCCTAGGCGGTGTTTGAAATTTATCCCGCACAGCCAGCCATTGGCGTAGCACTGCCCCAGCCTGGGCCGCTGCAATGCCGCTGCTAATGGCAAGTTGGGTGCTGTCCGGGAAAGCTACAGCGTCCCCTTGGGCGGCAGGCAGCCTGGCGGTGCCGGTGTTCAGTGACGTGCGCATCAGCTCAGCGCCTGGCAATATCAGGCCACCCACAAATCGCCAGCGTGGGCCATCCCCACTGCAGCGAACCAGCGTGTCTATGGTGGTGGCTGTGCCAAAATTGGCTAGCATCATGGGTGTGTTGCTGTCGTCCTGCTGCCCGGTCAGGCCTACCATGGCCATCCAGCGATCGGAGCCCAGTTGGGCCGGTAGCGCATAGTCATTGCGTACGCTTGCGCCAACGGGCTGGCTGTGGACCCAATGAATGTTAATGGCATGGTGTTGCAGCAGCAGGGCGTCCAATGACTGGGGCAGGCTATCACCCGCCACATTGACCCCTATGGCTGCAACGGGCTGCACAGGCTGGTTTGATATCCAGTCGGCCAGTCGTTCGATGTCGGTGTGGTTAAGCGCAATGGCGCTGGTTTCACGCTGGCCGTTGGCGGGTAGCACCCAGCCGACTTTTAGTCGAGTATTACCCACATCAATAAGAAGAACAGCAGGGGGCAGGACCTGGGCGTGCGTCATGGTGATAGCGGGCTTATAGAAGTTTTTGCGGCCGCACGGATATTTCACCGACGGTGACAGGGCTGACGCCGTCGGGACCTTTGACCAGTAGTTGGCCCCAGGTGTTGACGCCGCAGGCTATGCCAGCATGGACAATGCGTCCATCGTCCAGCACATTGATGGACTGACCTGCCAGGACATCAACCGCTGCATACTGGCTAGGAAAGTCTTCAAAACCGTATGCGGTGACGTGGTTAAGGCGGTTGTACCAGCCTTGGGCTATTCCGGCCACAATATCCGTGACCTGGGTGCTGGCGGCCAGAGTATCTTCGTGGCTGACTTCCTGCCAGTCGGCGACCTGACGATTCAGCGATTGGCTTAGGGCACGCGCATCATTAAGGTTGATGCCTATGCCTATGATGGCTACATGGTGATCGGGCGATAGTCTGGCGGCTCCGGAGCGGGTAATTTCCACCAGTATGCCTGCCAGCTTGGCCGACTGCCACTGTATGTCGTTAGGCCACTTCATGGCCAGGCGCGGTTGGTTTTCTGGTCTGATAAACGTGCGCAACACTTCGCAGGCCACCAGGCCTGCCAGCGGAGATAGCGTGGGCAATTGCCGGGGCGGCAGAAAAACATCGAATGCGCAGGAAAACATGAGATTCGCGCCTATGCGATTTTGCCAGGTGCGTCCCGCCCGGCCGCGACCTTGTTCTTGCAGATGGGCACCCAGTAGCCAGGGGCGGGCCAAAGGGCCGTTGCTGGCACGGGCGCGAGCCAGCAGCTGAGCGTTGGTTGATGCTGTGCTGGCTACCCAGTCCAGTTGCTGGAAGTGGGGTAGCGCAACCGTTAACGCGGCGTGCATTTGGGCTGGATCGGGTAGCTGGGTGTATCGGGTTGATGTATTCATGATGAAAAAGAAGGGGCGTGTAGGGTATTATGGCATTGTCTTTATTGAGCTGAAGCCTTATGCAAGCCCGTACTGAAAAAATCACGTTCCAGGGTGCCGCTGGCGCCATAGACTGCGTCCTTGATATTCCATTTGATGCGCCTGTCGGTTGGGCATTGGTGCTGCACCCCCATCCTTTGCAGGGCGGCGCGCGTGACAATAAAGTGGTCACCACTATCGCCCGGGCCTGCCTGGAACAGGGCCTGATCGCTGTGCGTCCCAACTTCCGTGGCGTGGGCACTTCCGAAGGCGAGTTTGATAATGCGGTGGGTGAAACTGCTGACATACTGCAGTTGGTGCAGCAATTTACCCAGGCCAAGCCACAGGCCGCTGCGGGTAAGTGGGTACTGGCAGGGTTTTCATTTGGTACAGGGGTGGCCGCCCGGGTGTATTCTGAACTGGCCAATACTCAGCAAACTGTGCCGGATGCGGTCATACTGGTGGGGTCGGCGGTAGGTCGCTTTAGTAAGGGCGATTTGACCTTGCCTGACGATACCTTGTTAATCCATGGCGAGCAGGATGAAGTCGTCCCCTTGTCTGAAGTTATGGACTTTGCCCGTCCGCGTGCCTTGCCAGTAGTCGTTATCCCCGAGGCCTCGCATTTCTTTCACGGCAAGCTGCTTATCTTAAGGCGGCTAGTCCAGCAGCGATTGGCTGCTATGTAGTTTCCAGATGTTGCACACGCTTGCGTTTCATGACGTAATCCTTGGCTACGCAGTGTAAGCCTGCGTAGGCTCTGCCTATAATACGTTTACAGTGCCGTTTGTTTTTCCCGACGAGCCCCTAACTTGATATGCCCATGACTTTATTTCGTTTTTTGCCCCTGCGTTTCTCTTCCTTGGCGGCGGGTTTGGCATTGTCCATAGCGCCCGCTCTGGTTCTATCCCAAGCGACCGGGACCAATCTGACTGCCCCAAGCAATAGTCCATCCGTTACAGCAACCCAGCCTGGCGCCGCGACTCCAGCGCCGCTATCTACAGCGGCTATCAGTACCCCTTCATCGACTGCCGCCATGGCCGGCTTTACGACCGTGGGCGAACTGGCAACCGTGCCTGCGCCTAACCTGACGGCCAAGGCCTGGCTGACACTGGATGTTAATAGTGGCCAGATTATTGCTGCTGTGGGACCTGACGAGCGCGTCGAACCCGCTTCATTGACCAAGTTGATGGCGGCGTATTTGGTATTTTCCGCCATAGAAGATAAACGGCTAAGCCTGGACCAAACCGTCAATATCTCCGAGAACGCCTGGAAAACCGAAGGTTCGCGGATGTTCGTCAAGCCCAATACCCAGGTTTCTGTGGACGATTTGTTGCGTGGCGTGATTGTGCAATCGGGTAATGATGCTACCGTCGCCTTGGCTGAAGCCGTGGCGGGTAGTGAATCTGCGTTCGCCGCCTTGATGAATGACGAAGCGGCGCGTCAGGGTTTGCGCGACACCCATTTCGTGAACTCTACGGGCTTGCCCGATCCTACTCACCTGACCACGGTGCGTGACCTGGCCATTCTGTCCAGTAACTTGGTGCGGCGCTACCCGCAGTATCTGCATTATTACGCCCAAAAAGAATACACCTACAACAACATCAAGCAGCCTAACCGCAACCGTTTGTTGTGGGCGGATGAAACGGTGGATGGCCTGAAAACGGGTCATACTCAGTCGGCAGGCTATTGCCTGGTGGCTACCGGCAATCGCAATGGTCGACGTATTGTGACCGTGGTGGTAGGTGCCGCCAGTGATGCGGCGCGCACAGAAAACAGTCTTAAGCTGCTGAACTGGAGTTTCCAGAACTTTGACACCATCAAACTTTACGATAATGAAAAACCGGCGGTTAGCGCTCGCGTTTGGGAAGGCAAAGCAGAGACGGTTGGCCTGGGCGCATTGCAGCCTACTTGGGTAACTGTGCCGCGCGGCATGGGCCCTCAGGTTGAGCCCGTTGCGCGTTACACCCAGCCCTTAATTGCCCCGCTGGCCAAGGGCACTAAAGTCGGTACCCTGACGCTGTCGCTGGATGGCAAAACCTTGCGTGAAAATTCACTCTATGTCATGGACGATGTCCAAGAGGCTGGCTTCTTTGGTCGGATCTGGGACAAAATCCGTTTATTATTCGAATAAAGGCTGACTCATGATCCCTAACGTCGATAACGACAGTATTGTTTATCTGAATGGCGATTACATACGTTTGGGTGACGCCAAAGTGTCTGTCCTGGATCGTGGCTTTGTTTTTGGCGATGGCATTTACGATGTGGTGCCGGCCTATAACGGCAAGCCGTTTCGCATGAGCGGTCATCTGGCTCGCCTGGAACGCAGCTTGGCTGCCATAGGCATAGAAACCGGCCTGCAGCGCCACGACTGGGAAGCCTTGGTCTTAGGCATGCTGCAACGTTCTGGCCTGGGCGAATGCATGGTTTACATTCAGGTCACGCGTGGCGTGGCCAAGCGTGACCACGGGTTCCCTGACGATGTCAGCCCTACTGTTTTCTGCATGGTGTCGCCGTTTACCCGCCCCACTCAATTGTTGCGTCAGCAGGGCCTAAGCGCGGTTGGCATAGAAGACATACGCTGGCTGCGTTGCGAAATCAAATCGGTATCTTTGCTGGGCAATGTGTTGGCCAAGCAGCATGCCGTGGATGCCGGGGTGGATGATGTGCTGCAGTTTCGCGATGGTTATCTGACTGAAGGTTCCGCAAGCAATATCTGGGTGGCCAAGGACGGCGTGTTGTTGGCGCCGCCGCGTAGTAACTTGATCCTGGAAGGCATACGTTATGGCTTGTTGGAAGAATTAGCCGATGCGGCAGGTATCGAGTTTAATGCGCGACCCGTATCGCGCCAGGAAGTGGAAAATGCTGACGAATTAATGCTGTCGTCAGCCACCAAAGAACTGTTACCCATTACGTCGTATGATGGCCGCCCCGTAGGTAATGGCCAGCCGGGCTCGGTATATGCCGCGCTACGCCAGGGCTATGATCAAGCCATTGCGGCCTTGCAAGGATAATAAACACCATGACCCCAGGTGATATACCCCCCGAACAATCGCTGATTACCTATCCCAGTGACTTTCCCATTAAAGTCATGGGTAAGGCTCACCCCGAAATGGCGCAAACCCTGGCCGCAATCGTGTTGCAGTTCGATCCTGATTTTGATCTAAGCACGATAGAAATGCGTCCCAGCAAAAGCGGCAACTATCTGGGGCTGACGTTTACTGTGCGTGCGACCTCGCGTGAGCAGCTGGATGAACTTTATCGCAGCTTGCACGGACACCACATGGTGTCTGTGATTCTGTAAGCCATGGCCATCAGTGCCCTGTGGCTGCCTGGTCCGGCCGATTATGACCAGGTCTGGCAGTCCATGCGCGACTTCACAGAAAGGCGCCAGCCTGATACGCCCGATCAGTTGTGGCTGACCCAACATGCGCCGGTCTATACCTTGGGGCAGGCTGGCAAGCCCGAACACGTACTGAATACGGCGGATATCCCCGTGATCTATACCGACCGTGGCGGCCAAGTGACTTATCACGGGCCAGGCCAGGTCATGGTGTACTGCTTAATAGATTTGCGCCGCTACAAACTGTACGTCAAAGAATACGTCGAGCTACTGGAAGGCGTGCTGATCAGCACCCTGCAGGATTTGGGTTTGCATGGCGCATGCCGCAAGCCTGGGGCACCGGGTGTGTATGTGCCTGTGCCATCCAGCTCTCCTGGAAACCCAGACGAACTGGCAAAGATTGCCGCCTTGGGCATAAAAATACGTCATGGTTGTGCTTATCACGGCCTGGCGCTGAATGTGGACATGGACTTATCGCCTTTCCATGGCATTAACCCCTGCGGCTACGTCGATTTACAGTCGGTGGATTTGCGTCGCTGTGGCGTACAGCTTACTGTGACACAAGCAGGCGACTTGCTGGCCAGCGCCCTAATGGCTGCCCTGACGGCACGTTGCCCTGAATAATAACTATCGGAGACATACTATGACAACAGACAGCCCTGTGTTGCTAAACCAGAAAGACAATGGTGTGGTGACGTTGACGCTGAACCGTCCACAGCAATTCAATGCCTTGTCTGAAGAGCTACTGGATGCCTTGCAGCAAGCCCTGGATGCTGTCGCTCAGGATGACGACGTGTTGTGCGTAGTATTGGCTGCCAATGGGCGGGCGTTCTGCGCTGGCCACGATTTGAAGCAAATGCGCGCCAACCCTGATCAGGGCTATTACGAAGACTTGTTCGCACGTTGCGGACGCGTCATGCAAAGCATAGTGAATTTACCCGTGCCTGTGATTGCCAAAGTGCAGGGCACGGCCACAGCGGCAGGTTGCCAACTGGTGGCCAGTTGTGATCTGGCTGTTGCGGCTGACACGGCCAAGTTTGCGGTGTCAGGTATCAATGTGGGGTTGTTCTGTTCTACGCCTGCAGTGGCGCTTACGCGTAATGTTCCCGCCAAACGGGCGTTTGAAATGCTAATCACTGGCCGTTTCATCAGTGCCGCCGAGGCACTGGACAATGGCCTGATCAACCAAGCAGTAGCCGCCGACGAACTGGATGCGGCCACCGATACCTTGGCGCAAACCATTTGCTTCAAAAGCCCCGTGGCCGTGCGTACAGGCAAGTCCATGTTCCAGCAGCAGCGCGGCATGGACTTATGTGCTGCGTATGACTACGCCAGCAAGGTGATGGCGGTGAACATGATGGCAGAAGACGTGGCCGAAGGCATAGACGCTTTTACGGAAAAACGTGCCCCTATCTGGAAGGGCCGCTAAGCCTGGTCATAGGAATAGCCAGGCAGGCGGGTCGGTTAAGACTGCTTGCAGGGCAGGGGTATTGGCAGGGCGTAGGGCCTATGGGTTAAAATAGCCAGATGTTTTACGGCCCGCCAGGCTTTACATAGTGCCGCGGGTGCGTTTGTCACTTTTGTATGCAGGCGCCATATCGTCTGCGGGATACTGTATGCCTACCTCTTCCGATCAAGCCGTCACCCGTAAGCCCACCGTACGTCCGGCGGCTTACGACCCCACTCAGAAGCAAAAGGCGGCTGATAAAACGTCGCGTATCCCTATTAAGGTTGTACAGGCCGAACGCCTTAAAAAGCCGGAATGGATACGCGTCAAGGCAGCAGCCCCAGGTTCGCGCTTCCACGACATCAAACGCATATTGCGCGAACATAATTTGCACACCGTGTGCGAAGAAGCCTCTTGTCCCAATATTGGGGAATGCTTTGGCAAAGGCACGGCCACGTTCATGATCATGGGTGACAAATGCACGCGCCGTTGCCCCTTCTGTGATGTAGGCCATGGCCGACCTGATCCCCTGGATGTAGACGAACCGCTAAATCTGGCACGCAGCATTGCTGCTATGAAGCTGTCTTACGTGGTGATTACTTCCGTAGACCGTGACGACTTGCGCGATGGCGGTGCTGCCCACTTTGTGGAGTGCATACAGAAGGTGCGCGAACTGTCGCCTTCCACCCGCATTGAAGTGCTGGTTCCAGATTTTCGTGCTCGTCTAGAGCGCGCCTTGGCTATCTTGAACGTTAGCCCCCCAGATGTCATGAACCACAATCTGGAAACTGTGCCGCGTTTGTATAAGCAAGCCAGGCCCGGTTCTGATTACCATCACTCGTTGAAGCTGCTGTCCGAATTCAAGCTGTTGCATCCCAACGTGCCGACCAAATCCGGCCTGATGCTGGGGCTGGGCGAAACCGACGAGGAAATCCTGCAAGTGATGCGCGACCTACGCGCCCACAATGTGGATATGCTGACTATAGGGCAGTATTTGCAGCCCTCGGCGCACCACCTGCCCGTATTGCGTTACGCCCATCCCGACATATTCAAGATGCTGGAACGTGAAGCCTATGCCATGGGCTTTAGCCATGCCGCCGTAGGCGCCATGGTGCGTTCGTCCTATCATGCCGACGAACAAGCCAGCGCCGCCGGGGTTAGCTAATTCGTTCTGCGCTGTTTGCGCTGCAACAAAGACCGTCCGCCCATAATCGCATCCAATAGAGCTATACCCTTATCCGTGTGGATAAGGGACCAGCTTTTAGGGGTGCCATCATGCGTAAATCCGTCACATTAACTGCTGTCGCCTTTGCCTTGGCCATGATCGGTGGGGTCACCTATGTGGCGTTTGGTGGGGGGCAGGATAGTAGCCCGCCCGACACTACAGAACTGGTGCGCATACCGCCTGGCACGGTCACTTATGTGCCGCCGGGCGAATACCTGCGTAACGGCATGCCGGTCAGCCCGGCGCGTGTTACTCAGAGTTTTGACCACGATATTGTCATCATGAAGCGCCATGTCAGCCAGGCAGAGTACGCCCAATGCGTGTCGGAAAAAGCCTGTCGCGAGCTGGATAAGGGGTTTCGTGCCGCCCACGCGCCGGATAAGCCCGCCGTTGGTATTAGTTGGCGCGATGCTAGCTCTTATGCCCATTGGCTGTCGGTTCGCACAGGAAAAAGCTATCGTCTGCCTAGTTATGCGGAATGGGCGCATGCCGCGGGGTCTGCTTATCTAGAAGACGCGGTGCTGGAGTTTGACGACAGCACCGATCCGGCCCAGCGCTGGTTGGCTGAATACAAGCTCGAGGCTCAGCGTAAATCGGACGCCAACCCTATACCGCAGGTGTTTGGCTATTTTGGTACGTCGTCAACCGGCTTGCAGGATGTCGCTGGCAATGTCTGGGAATGGACCACGGACTGCCATACCCGCCAATATCAGGATATCGGCGCTGATGGCCTGGCCCTGAGCGGCGAAAACTGTGGGGTGCGTGTCCTGGGTGGCCGTCACATCAGCTATATCACGGATTTCATACGCGATCCCAAGTCGGGTGCCTGCTCGGTAGGCATACCGCCTAATCATTTGGGCTTCAGGCTGGTGCAGGAGATTTAACCCTGATGGCTTTATACAGGCTGGGAATCGTTGCTTGTTGTATTGGCTGCGATTTGAGGACCTTCAGCCAGTCGTATCAACTCGTCCAGCGCGCAGACGACGATACGTTTGCGGCCTGATTTGACCAGCCCCCGATCGCGCCAGCCGCTAAGCAGTCGACTTACCGTATGCAGCGTAGTGCCGGTCATTTCAGCAATTTCCTGACGGGTGATAGGAAAGTTAATGACTATGCCTTCGTCAGTTTCTTTGCCCGACTGGTCAACCAGTCGCAAAATGGCGCGTGCTACGCGTTGCTCGACTTCTTCGGTGGACAGCTGCTGTATGCGCGCATGGGCATCCTGCAGGCGTTGCCCCACGGTTTGCAAGGCATTCAGGGCAAAGTGCGGGTTGTCGGCGGTGAACTGGTCCCAAGTGCTGGAAGGCCAGCTTAGCACCAAGCTTTCGTGGACGGCCTGGGCGGTGGCTGGGTAGGTGGGGCGGCGCATGGCGTGGGCAATCCCAAAAACTTCGCCTGGAACGACATAGCGCACTACCACTTGTTCGCCATCAGGGGTGCTTTGAACCACCTTCAGATTGCCATGCAGCAGTACATAGAAGTGATCAGCATTATTCCCCTGGCGGAAGGCCGCATCCCCGGTAGACAGTAGATGGGTCTGGGCAAGTGGTAGCAGGGCATCCAGCGCGTCATCAGACATGCGCCGGAACAGGTCAAGATTTTTGATTAATGACCGGCTAAGTTTAGTAGGCATTACATGTCCTTATTCCATTACCAAAGCGACCGTGCACTTTGTCGGCTTTGCTTGCCTTACGCCAGTAATGTCTGCGCTTCGCCTTCGCGTTCATGATCGCTTTGGTAATGGAATTACCAATGGCGTGGCTGGATTCTAACATTTCACTGTTATGCACCTGAAATCTAGGGATAACCCCAATTAACATGCTGGAAGTTTGCGCTACGACAAAGAAGGCTGGCCGGATCAAAGGTTAAATGGATACATAGCCACAGAGGCTGCCATGCAACACAAAAACTTTTGATAAACGGAGCATTATTATGGAACGTCGTTCATTTCTAAAAACAGCAGGTTTGGGCGCTATGGCAGGAACGGCAGCAATCGCGGTACCGGCTTTCGCCAAGGGCAAACCCGACACCGCCGCTTCCGTTGCTTTGACCGAAGCAGATATCGGCAAACTACAGCGTATCAAGGTGGATCTGGTTGCGCCGCCCTTTGTGCACAAGCACGAGCAGTCGGTAGGCCCCGCACCGCGTGTGGTTGAGTTCACCATGAGCATCACTGAAAAGAAAATCATCATTGATGATGACGGCACGACTATGCAGGCAATGATGTTTGATGACTCCATGCCTGGTCCCACCATGGTAGTACACGAAGGCGATTACTTGGAACTAACGCTGATCAACCCGGCCAGCAACGAAATGCCGCACAACATCGACTTTCACGCTTCAACCGGTGCGCTGGGTGGGGCATCGCTGACTAACGTGAATCCGGGCGAACAGGCTACCCTGCGTTTCAAGGCGGATCGTAGTGGCACATTTATCTACCACTGCGCACCCGAAGGCATGGTGGCCTGGCACGTAGTGGCCGGCATGCACGGCACCGTCATGGTGTTGCCGCGTACCGGTTTGCGCGATCCGGATGGCAATGCGCTGAAGTATGACAAAGCCTACACCATAGGCGAGTTTGATCTATATATCCCCAAGGATGAAAAGGGCAATTACAAGCATTACGACAATATGGCGGACAGCTACGCCGACAGCCTTGAGGCCATGCGCAAACTGATACCTACGCACGTGGTGTTCAACGGCAAGGTCGGCGCCCTGACAGGTGACGGCGCCATGAAGGCCAATGTGGGTGAAACCGTGTTGTTTATACATTCACAGGCCAACCGCGATACGCGTCCTCACTTGATAGGCGGACATGGCGACTGGGTCTGGGAACTGGGCAAGTTCGACAACGCCCCTGCAAAGAACCTGGAAACCTGGTTTATACGAGGCGGTTCGGCTGGCGCGGCGCTGTACACCTTCAAGCAGCCCGGGGTGTATGCCTACGTCAACCACAACCTGATCGAAGCCATGGAGCTGGGTGCTGCGGGTCATGTCGTCGTCGAAGGGAAATGGAACGACAACCTGATGAAGCAAATTAAAGCCCCTGGCCCCATTGTTAGTTAGTTAACCGGAGAATAGTATGCTCAAGACTGTCCCTGTTGTTCTGGCCCTGTTGATAGGGGTGGGTTTATCGGCAACGGCGGTTGCCAGTCCCAACCCTATCGGTGAAAAACTGTATCGGTCGTCTTGCATGGTGTGTCACACCACAGGCGCGGCCAATGCGCCCAAGCTGGGCAACAAGGCCGCCTGGGCACCCTTGATAGAACTAGGCATGGATTCCATGCTGGATGTGGCCATCAAGGGCAAGGGCGCCATGCCGCCGCGTGGTGGCGCCATGAAAGCCGATGACGAGGCAATACGTGCCGCTATTGAATATATGGTGTCCAAGTCGCAATAAGTAGAAACCGTTAATGGGGAAAACCCCTCGTTATTTCCTTTGCAGTGCTGGCTACACTAGCCCCATGTCATTCCGATATGGGGTTTTTTTTGCCCCTTCAGTTGCTTCCCATCTATTATTTATAAAAAAGGGTATCAAATGAAATTAGTTCGCCAGACATTTGTTTTATCGGCTTTGGTGGTGGGGCTATTGGGCGGTAGTGCCCTGGCTCAGGCCCGCGATCTGACCATCGCTTTGCGTTCCGAGCCCAGTTCCATGGATCCGCAATTCCACTCGCTGACTCCAAATACCCAGCTTTCCGAAACCTTGTTCGACCCTATAGTGCGTACTGACGCCAACGCCAAGCCCATCCCTTCGTTGGCAGAGTCCTGGACAGTGGATGGCGATGTCTGGATGTTTAAGCTGCGCGATGGGGTTAAGTTTTCTGACGGGTCGCCGCTTACGGCAAACGACGTGGTCTTTACCTATGATCGCGTTCCCAAGGTGCCCAATAGCCCATCGTCGTATTCGCTGTACTTAAGCACCGTGGCCAAGGTCGAAGCGGTAGATCCGCTGACCGTAAAAATCACCACCAAAGGGCCATCGCCTGTTTTACTGGCTAACTTGTCCATGGTGCCCATTATGTCCGCCACGGCGGCGGCAGGCGCAGCCCCAGAGGGCAAAACCACGGTCGAACTGAATCGCGGCGATGGCCTGGTAGGAACCGGGCCCTATAAATTCGTGCACTGGAAACGCGGCGCCGAAATTGTTTTCGAACGTAATGAGCACTACTGGGGCGACAAGCCCGATTGGGACCGTGTTATTTATCGGCCCATCACCAACCCGGCAGCCCGGGTGGCGGCCTTGCTGGCAGGCGATGTGGACGTGATCGAGGATCCACCCACCGATGATTTGGCTAAGCTCAAGCAGAACACTGAACTATATGTGCAGGAAACGCCCTCGGTACGCATTATCTATCTGGCCTTGAACCAGGGGCAGGAAGTCCCCCCGGGCATGACAGGCACCGATGGCAAAAATCCTTTGGCTGATCAACGTGTACGCCAGGCCTTGTCGCTGGCCATAGACCGCAAGGCTATTGTGGAACGTGTCATGGGTGGCGCCGCCCAGGCTGCGGCGAATCTGCTGGCCTATCCTGCCTTTGGTACCTCTGAAAAATATGCTAAGGCCGCTGATGTGAATGTGGATCAGGCCAAGGCCTTATTGGCCCAGGCTGGCTATCCACAAGGCTTTAGCATTTCGCTGGGTTCGCCCGCCGGGCGCTACACCAATGACCAGCGTATTGCTCAGGTTGTTGCATCCATGTGGGCACGAATAGGTGTCAAGGCTGAAGTAAACACCATGGCCCCACCTGTGTTTTTCAAGCAGCGCGACGCTTACGCCTTTAGTACCTATCTGGCTGGTTGGGCTGTCAGCTCGGGTGAAATGCTTAATCCATTGAAGGCGCTTGTGGTGACCAAAGACCCCAAGCTGGGATTGGGCACCACCAACTGGAGCAAATACAGCAACCCTGAACTGGACAAGCTGGTTATTGACGCTTCCCAAACCCTGGATGAAGACCAACGGTCGGTCCTGCTCCAGGAGGCCAGCAGTCTGGTCATGGAGGACTACGGTATCTTGCCGCTGCAGTTTGAACTATCGGTCTGGGCCATGAAGAAAAATGTGCACTATGCCGGGCGTTCAGACCAGATGACCCTGGCGCAATACATGACTATCGCCAAGTAAACGGCGCCCTGTCGTGTTGACGACCATATTCCGGCGTCTGGTACAGACGGTGGCGGTGGTACTGGTGATGTCAGCCTTGGTGTTCGCCGGTCTTTACCTGATCGGCGACCCCGTCTCTATGCTGGCCAGCCCCGAAGCCACCGAGGCCGAGCGTGAACTGATACGCCAAAACTTTGGGCTCAACCTGCCGCTGTGGCGTCAATACGCCATTTTTCTGGGCAAGGCTGTGCAGATGGATTTTGGCGCCAGTTTTTTAACCGGCGAACCCGCTATGGTGTTAATCCTAGAGCGCATGCCGGCCACCCTGGAGCTGGCCACGCTCGCGATGTTGCTGGCTTTTGTCATCGGAGTGCCATTAGGGGTGTATGCCGGTCTGAAACCCAACAGTCTGGGGGCACGCGCCGTCATGGGGGGATCTGTGCTGGGTTTTTCCCTACCTAATTTCTGGGTGGGGCTAATGTTCATCATGCTGTTTGCCGTGCTGTTCGGCTGGTTCCCGGCGGGCGGGCGCGGGCCGCTGCAGTGGGTAGGGCCTATACAGCTTAGCGTATTCAGTGCCGACGGCTTGCGTCATTTGATACTGCCCGCCGCCACTATTGCCGTGGCTAAGTGCGCGCTAATCATACGTGTCACCCGCGCCGCCACGCGTGAATGCCTGCCCCAGGACTATATCCGTTTCGCACGCGCCAAAGGGCTGCACGAAAAGCGAGTGCTGGGCGTGCATCTGCTCAAGAACATACTCATTCCTATAGTCACTATAGGCGGTCTGGAATACGGCCAGGTCATCGCGTTCGCTGTTGTCACCGAAACTGTCTTTTCGTGGCCTGGCATGGGCAAGCTACTGATAGATTCCATCATTACCCTGGACAGGCCCGTGGTGGTGGCGTATTTGATGTTGACAGTGGTGTTCCTGGCCTTGCTTAACCTGGTGGTAGACATCGCCTACACGGTGCTGGATCCTCGGGTGCGCATACAGGGGGCTGCGGCATGACGCAACATGAACAGGTACTGCCAGCCGCCACTGAACGTCTGCAGCATGCGGCAGTAACGGACTATGGCATCCCGCTGGTCACTCTGCCTTTAGAGCGTCGCTGGCGCGTTTTCGTGCGGCAGTTTTGCCTTAGCAAAATGGCAGTATTTGGGCTGATCCTGCTGCTGTTGTTTGTGGGTATGGCCGTGTTGGCGCCCTGGATAGCACCCCAGAATCCTTTCGACCTGGCTACGCTGGATATCATGGACTCCAAGATGCCGCCAGGCAGCACCAGCATGGATGGGTCCATTACCTATTGGCTGGGCACCGATGGCCAGGCACGCGATGTGTGGTCTGCGATTTTATATGGCTTGCGCACCAGCTTGTTCGTGGGGTTGGTGTCGGTTTCTGTGGCGTTTGCCATAGGCACGGCTGTCGGGCTGATTGCTGCCTATTTTGGTGGCTACATCGACGCCTTGTTCATGCGCATCGTGGATATCCAGCTTTCGTTTCCCGCCATACTGGTTGCGCTGATTTTACTGGCGGTGCTGGGCAAAGGCGTGGATAAGGTCATCTATGCTTTGATCGCCGTGCAGTGGGCCTATTTTGCCCGAGCCGCGCGCGGCGCTGCCATCGTCGAACGCAACAAGGAATACATAGAGGCTGCAGGCAGTATGGCCCTGTCCTGGCACAGGATATTGCGCCGCCATGTCTTTCCTAACTGCCTGCCGCCCCTGATGGTTATCGCGACTATAGACCTGGCCCATGCCATAGCCCTGGAAGCGACCTTGTCTTTTCTGGGCGTGGGCGTGCCTGTGACAGAACCTTCGCTGGGCATGCTGATCGCCAATGGTTTCGAATACCTGTTGTCAGGCACCTACTGGATTTCATTCTTCCCCGGTATTGCCCTGGCCTTGGTGGTGGTGGCCATTAATCTGGTGGGCGACCACCTGCGCGATGTGCTTAATCCGCGTAACAATCTTTAGGTGACGCGTGTGAATAGTCCCCAAACCCTAGGCACGCTTATACAGGATGACGCTGTCAGCGACATCTTGCTGGATGTGCGCGGCTTGCGGGCCAGCTTCCATACCCGCGAGGGCGTGGTCAAGGCGGTTGATGGCCTGTCCCTGCAATTGCGTGCGGGCGAAATTTTGGGGCTGGTCGGCGAGTCTGGTTCAGGAAAAAGCGTTACTGGTTTTGCCCTGATGCGATTGTTGGACGACTCCTGTCATGTGCAGGCCGATCGCTTGCACTTCGATGGCCGTGATCTGCAGGCCTTATCGCCTGAACAGTACCGACAACTGCGTGGTCGTGACCTGGCAATGATATTCCAGGATCCTATGATGACGCTGAACCCGGTGCTGACCATAGGCACGCAGATGATAGAGGCCGTGTTGGCGCATCAGCGGGTGACGCGCAAAGTCGCCAGGCAACGGTCTTTACGCATGCTGGGCAAGGTAGGCATTACTTCACCGGCTGAACGCCTGCGGGCCTACCCACATCATTTGTCGGGCGGTATGCGCCAACGGGTAGCGATTGCGATCGCCTTGTTGAATTCACCCAAATTGATTATTGCTGACGAGCCCACCACGGCCTTGGATGTGACCATACAGGGACAAATCCTGTATGAGGTCCAGAAGCTATGTCGTGAAATGGGCACAGCCCTGATCTGGATTACCCATGATTTAGCCGTGGTGTCTGGGCTGGCCGACCGCTTGGCGGTGATGTATGCGGGGCGGTTGGTTGAAGTGGCGCCAGCGCCTGTGGTGATAGGCGTACCCCAACATCCCTACACCCACGGCTTGATCGCTTCGATTCCTTCTATGCACACCCGGGGTCGACCGTTGTTCCAGATCCCGGGGTCTACGCCATCCTTGCTGGATCTGACACCTGGATGCGCTTTTCGGGCGCGTTGTTATCGGGCGACTGTAGCCTGTGAAGTGACGCCGATGTTGCAGACGGTGGGTGAGCATCATCAGGTTAGTTGCTGGCATCAGGGCGTAGAAGGGCCAGCCACCGTTAGTGTTACGGCCTCTGTACAGCCGATGGCAGCGCCTGCTCTTGGTGACGCCGATCCAGGCATCAAGACACCCCTGGCAGACTCAGGTGCTATCAAGGCACCGCTAATTTCCCTGCGTGGCCTGGAGCGACACTATCTGTTGCCGGGTGGTCTGTGGTCGCGCGCAGGCGCCTGGATAGGCAGGCCGGTCGCCTCACGTATTTTACAAGCGGTGGCGGGCGTGGATTTGGATGTTCCCCAGGGTGAAGTCATAGGCATAGTGGGCGAGTCTGGCTGCGGCAAGAGCACGCTGGGGCGCATGCTGACCGGGATGCTCACGCCCACGGCAGGGCATATTCTGTACAAAGGCCAGACAGCAGCAGCCATGAATGCCGCCAGTCGGCATCAACAGCATCTGGCAATACAAATGATATTCCAGGATCCGTTTTCGTCGTTGAACCCACGTATGCGAGTCATAGACATCATCGGTGAAGCGCCAGTAGCACATGGCATGGTCAGATCAGCAGATCAGGAAGATTATGTTGTTGGCCTGATGCATAAAGTGGGTCTGGACCCGGCCTGGCGGTTTCGTTATCCGCATCAATTTTCAGGCGGCCAGCGTCAGCGTATCGGGGTGGCCAGGGCCTTGGCGCTACGCCCTTCGGTGCTGGTGTGCGACGAGGCCGTGGCTGCACTGGATGTGTCCATACAGGCGCAGGTGCTGAACCTTTTTATGCAGTTGCAAGCTGAGTTCGGATTAACCTATTTCTTTATCAGTCACAACCTGGGGGTAGTCAGCCATATTTCGGATCGCGTGGCCATTATGTACTTGGGACGTATCGTGGAGGTGGCAGATACTGACACTATTTTTACCCGTGCCCAGCACCCCTATACCCAGGCCTTGATCAAGGAGCTACCCGTGTTGCGTACCGGACAGCGACAGTTTGCCACGATCAAAGGTGAGCAACCCTCGCCGTTGGCACCGCCTCCAGGTTGCCCGTTTCATCCGCGTTGCGAGCACGCTATGGCGGTATGTCACACCGAAAGACCCGTACTGCAAGCCGTGGGTCCAGATGCTGGACACCTAAGCGCCTGTCATCTGAATGTAACTACGCTGGCAGCATTTATGCCAGCGTTACTTAAACAACCTCAGGGTCTGACACCCTGAATGCTGAAGGAAACATCATGAGATTTAGCGATGCGCCGTTTGATCCCTACCAACTGAGTCTGCCCACGGCCACGGCCATACCACTGGTGTGCGATTCGCCCCATAGCGGCGTGATTTACCCCGCCGATTTTCAAAGCTGTTTGCCCGTGTCCTTGTTGCGTGCTGGCGAAGACACCTGGGTACACGAGCTATGGCAGGCCATTCCATCGGTTGGAGGCAGTCTACTGGCCGCGAATTTTCCGCGCAGCTACATAGATCCTAACCGTACGCTGGACGATCTGGATCCTGACATGCTGGCCGAGCCTTGGCCGCATGGTGAATTGCATCCCACAGAAAAGTCGCGACTGGGCATAGGCTTGCTATGGAGCATGGCTGGCGGCCGCCCTGTGTATGACCGTAAGCTTTGGGTGGGTGAGGTCGAAGATCGGATAGGCACTTACTACGAGCCGTATCATGCGGCATTGGCTGAACTGGCCGAACAAGCCTATAAGGCGTTTGGCTGTGTCTGGCATTTAAACTTGCACTCCATGCCGTCTGATTCGTACAACATACTGCAAATAGCCTCCAATAAACCCCTGGCTGATTTTGTACTGGGCGATCGCGATGGCACAACCTGCGATCCGACTCTGGTGGGGGTTATTGAAGATTTCCTGCGCGAGCGTGGCTACAGTGCGGCGCGGAACGACCCGTTCAAGGGCGTGGCCCTGATTCAACGTATGGGCCAGCCTGATAAAAATCGCTATAGCCTGCAAATAGAAATTAATCGCAAGCTGTATATGGATGAAACCACCTACGAAAAAACGCCGGGCTTTGATTCTTTGCAGGCTACCCTAAGTGAACTTAGCGTCGAGGTAGCCAAATTTATCCGACTGCAAATGTAGTTTAAGGGTGTAGCAGGATGTTAATTGCTGCACACCTGCTATATGATGCCAGTACCCTTCTCAGCTTTTTTTACCTAAAGTAGCCATGAGCCACGTCTTTCATCGCAATCCCAAACAAGCCCTGGATTTCGCCGTCAGCGGCCAGCGTATAGAATTATTTGATCAGAATAATAAAAGCTATATTGATGCGTCTGGCGGGGCTGCGGTGTCGTGTTTGGGACATGGGCATCCTGTAATTATTCAGGCCATTAAAGACCAGCTCGATCAGATTGCCTATGCGCATTCGTCATTTTTTACCACTCAGGCGGCTGAAGACCTGGCGGATTTTCTGGCGCAGCGTTCGCCAGGCGAACTTAATCATGTGTACTTTGTGTCGGGCGGCTCGGAAGCTGTCGAAGCTGCCATGAAGCTGGCGCGCCAGTACTTTGTGGAAACCAGACGGCCTAGCCGCCGTCATTTCATCGCCCGTCGCCAAAGCTATCATGGCAATACCCTGGGCGCCTTGTCCATAGGCGGTAATGCCTGGCGGCGCGAGCCTTTTCTGCCCTTGCTGGTGCCGGCCCATCATGTGTCGCCGTGTTATGCCTACCGGGATCAGCGTCAGGATGAAACCGAAGAACAATATGCAACACGGTTGGCTACTGAGCTGGAACAGAAAATCCTGGAACTGGGCGCGGAAAACGTGGCGGCCTTTGTCGCCGAGACTGTGGTGGGCGCCACCGCAGGCGCCTTGGTGCCGGTAAAAACCTATTTGCAAAAAGTACGCCAGGTTTGCGATAAGCACGGGGTGTTGCTGATACTGGACGAAGTCATGTCAGGGATGGGGCGTACCGGCCATTTGTTCGCCTGCGCCGAAGATCAAGTGACGCCAGACATCATCACCATTGCCAAAGGTTTGGGTGCGGGTTATCAGCCTATAGGCGCCATGATAGCCAGCAGCCGCATCTATAACGCAGTGGTTAACGGCAGTGGTTTTTTCCAGCATGGCCATACCTATATGGGGCATGCCACGGCGTGTGCAGCGGCCCTGGCCGTGCAAAAAGTGATAGTCCAGGATAACTTGTTGCCCAATGTGTTGGCGCGTGGACACCAGCTGCGTAGTGAGTTGCGTACTGCTCTGGACTCCCACCCCAATGTGGGCGACATCCGTGGCCGTGGCTTGTTCGTGGGGGTGGAATTTGTACAGGACAAGGCCACCAAGGCTAGCTTAGATCCAGCCCTGAAAACTCATGTCAAACTGAAACGTCAGGCCATGAAAAATGGCTTGTTGATGTACCCCATGGGCGGCACCATAGATGGCGTACATGGCGATCATGTATTGCTGGCGCCGCCATTTATTTGCACAGAAGACGATATCAGTGAAATCGTGACACGTTTTATTAGCAGCATAGAACAGGTTCTGTTTGGCGCATAGTTTAGTTGCTGCTCATGCGGCGCATGTTTTTAAAAGGAATCGTTATGGCCCGTTTACCTTATGCTGACTTGACCCTTCCCGAGGTCAGCCCCCTGGTGGACCAGATTGTCGAGCAGCGCGGCAGCGTGTTGCATTTGTACCAAATGCTGCTGCAAAGCCCGCCTGTCGCCAGTGGTTGGTTAAGTCACCTGACTGGCATACGACACAATAGTTCGCTGGATGGCAGTTTGCGTGAACTCGTCATTATGCGGGTTGCCTTGCTGAATCGTGCCCCCTACGAAGCCGATCAGCACGCGCCCATTGCACTGCAGGAAGGCATGACCCAGCAGCAGTTGGACGATCTGCACGATTGGCGCTCGTCGACTTTGTTTACGGAAAAACAACGCGCAGTGTTGGATTACACTGATGCGATGACCCGCCATGTGCAGGTTCCCGATGACATCTTCGCCGCGGTCAAAGCCAAGTTTGAACCGCGCGAACTGGTAGAGCTGACCGCTACGATTGCGACCTATAACATGGTGTCGCGTTTCCTAGAGGCACTGCATATCCATAGCGACGACGCCAGGGTTTAGGTCTGTAAACAGACCCTAATTAACGGCCCCACAACACATCGGGTGAACCAGCGTGCTTGTTCAGTGCCCTGGCCAGGACGAAGCACAGGTCAGATAAACGGTTCAGGTATTGCTTGACCGGAGCGTTAACAGCGTCACCGCTATGCTCCAGCGTGATGACAGCGCGTTCGGCGCGGCGACATACCGTACGCGCTATATGCGCCTGGGCAGCGGCGCGGGTGCCGCCTGGCAATATGAATTCTGCCAGCTTGCCCAGATCAGCGTTGTAATGAGCCAGGCTGGCATCCAGGAACAGCACATGCTTTTCGGCCATGGCGACATGGCCTGGAATACATAGTTCAGCGCCCATATCAAACAAGTCATTCTGTATTTGCGCCAATAGTGTGTCTACATCCTGGGGCAGGTCTTCGGTGCGCAGTACGCCAATCACGCTATTTAGTTCGTCGACATCGCCCAGGGCGGCAATACGTGGCGCGTCTTTGGGTACGCGGCTGCCATCGCCTAGGCCCGTGGTACCGCCATCGCCGCCGCGGGTAGTAATAACAGAAAGACGTGTGGCCATAGTGATTTCCTTGAGTAGAGTTTTAGCGTTATGCTGTTGCAACAGTAGTGCTAACGATAGCGTGTGGCGCTACTGTAATTACCGGATGTCCGGGAAGGAGTATTCAACATTATGATCCACAACTCAAGAACTATGCAGGTATTGGCTGCCAGCCTGGCCTTGGCCTCGGCGTATTCCGTCAATGCCGTGGCCCAAGAGGCCAGCGCTAGTGGAGAGGTGCGCCGTGTAGACGCGCAGGCAGGGAAGATCACCATCAAGCACGGCGCGATCGCCGACTTGCAGCTACCGGCCATGTCGCTGGTGTATAGAATTGATGCCGCTCTGTTGGCAGGTATACAGCCTGGCGACAAGGTCAAATTCACCGCCAAACGTGAAAATGACCAATACATCATCACCAAAATTTCGAAGTAAATGACTGCGTAGCAGCCATTTGCAAGAAAATGTCATACGACACGTGGCAAGCTTTCGAAGTAAATGACTGCGTAGCAGTCATTTGCAAGAAAATGTCTCGCGACACGCTTTCTAAGTGAGTGGCTGCGCCCTATAAAACGTAGCGAGCCAGGTCCTGGCTTTTGGCGGTTTCTTCCAGCTGTTTGTTGACATAGGCCGCGTCCACCACCACGGTTTGGGCGCTGCTGGCGGTGGCATCAAACGATAAGTCTTCTAACAGCTTTTCCATGACGGTATACAGGCGTCTGGCGCCTATGTTTTCGTCACGCTCATTGACCTCAAAAGCCAGCTCAGCTAGCCGCTTGACGCCTTCGTCAGTGAAGTCCAGCGTCACGTCTTCGGTGGCCAGTAAGGCCGCATATTGCTTGGTCAGCGATGAATCGGTCTCGCGCAGTATACGTACGAAGTCTTCGGCGGTTAGCGAGTCCAGCTCTACGCGGATAGGAAAACGCCCCTGAAGTTCAGGGATCAGGTCAGAAGGCTTGGCCAAGTGAAAGGCGCCCGACGCAATAAACAGAATGTGGTCGGTACGTACTACGCCGTATTTGGTGTTGACTGTGGTGCCCTCGACCAGCGGCAACAGGTCGCGCTGTACCCCCTGGCGCGATACATCGCCACCGGAATGTTCCTGGCGGTTGGCGATTTTATCGATTTCATCCAGGAAAACGATACCGTTTTGCTCGGCGTTGGTGATGGCTACGCCGCGCAGGTCATCTTCGTTGATGCGTTTGGAGGCTTCTTCTTCGGTCAGTAGCTTAAAGGCTTCCTTGACCGACATCTTGCGTGTTTTTTTGCGCTCGCCACCCATGCCGGCGAACATACCTTTGAGCTGTTCGGTCATTTCCTCCATGCCGGGAGGCGCCATGATTTCCATATGCGGTGCTGACTGGGCAACATCGATTTCCAGTTGCATATCGTCTATGGTGCCTTCGCGCAGTCGTTTGCGAAAGGTCTGGCGGGCGCTGTTTTCTTCGCGTACGGGTTCGCCTTGGGCGTTACGCGGTGGGGCTATTAGCACGTCCAGGATGCGGTCTTCAGCGGCGTCCTGGGCCTGGGCGCGCACACGACGCATTTCAACGTCGCGGGTCTGTTTGATGGATATTTCAATAAGGTCGCGGATGATGGTGTCTACATCGCGACCTACGTAACCAACTTCGGTAAATTTTGTGGCTTCGATTTTGATGAAAGGCGCGTTGGCCAGCTTGGCCAGGCGGCGGGCAATTTCTGTTTTTCCGACACCCGTAGGGCCTATCATTAAAATGTTTTTTGGCACGATTTCGTGCCGTAGAGGCTCAGGAACCTGCATGCGACGCCACCGGCTGCGCAAGGCAACGGCGACGGAACGTTTGGCTCTGTCCTGTCCGACAATGTTCTTGTCGAGCTCGGAGACGATTTCTCCGGGAGTCATGGTGGTAGCTGACATGATGACGTACTCTGTAGCGCAGGCAGGAGCCTAAAGTGTTTCGACGATGTGGTTTTGATTGGTGTAGATACAGAGGTCGCCTGCGATTTCCAGCGACTTCTTGACGATGTCGGCTGGGGCCATCTCTGTGTTTTTAATCAAAGCCAGGGCTGCAGATTGCGCGTAAGCGCCTCCTGAACCGATAGCGGCAATACCGTTTTCGGGTTCCAGCACATCACCGTTGCCAGTGAGTACCAGGGTGTTTTCGCGGTCAGCCACAATAAGCATGGCTTCCAGGCGGCGCAGGACGCGGTCGGTACGCCAGTCGCGGGTTAATTCGACGGCAGCTCGCATCAAGTTGCCTTGATGTTTTTCCAGCTTGGCCTCGAAGCGTTCCTGTAACGTGAATGCATCGGCGGTTGCGCCGGCGAAGCCTGCCAGGATTTTGTCGTGATATAGGCGGCGCAGTTTGCGCGCAGTGCCCTTGATGACGATGTTGCCCAGAGTGACCTGGCCATCGCCGCCCATAGCGACTTGATCGCCGCGACGGACACAAATAATGGTGGTAGCGTGAAATTGTTCCATGGATCTTCCTTTGAAGTAACTAGTTGGGGATGATCCGTAAAAGATCAAGGGGCGACCATCAGGCCGCCCCTTGTTACTGCAGATAGACGACCGGACGTAGTGTGTTAGTCGCCGTACAGTTTTTGACGCATTTCGCGGCGTTCCTGGGCTTCCAGCGACAGGTTCGCTGTAGGTCTGGCCAATAAACGAGCCAAACCTATAGGTTCGCCAGTTTCCTCGCACCAGCCATATTCACCTGAATCGATCAGGGCCAGTGATTGCTGGACCTTTTTGAGCAGTTTGCGTTCACGATCGCGTGTACGCAATTCCAGAGCGTGCTCTTCTTCGATGGTGGCGCGGTCGGCTGGGTCGGGCACGAATTGGGTTTCGCGCAGGTTTTCCGTTGTGGTTCCGGCGTTAGCCAGAATCTCGGCTTCTAGCTGCTTAAGGCGATTTCGAAAGAAAGCACGTTGTGCTTCGTTCATGTAATCGTCTTCCGGCATGGCTAATAATTTTTCTTCTGTCAGGACCAAGTTTTGGTCTGTAGCGGCGGCTGGTTTATTTGCCATGATGTGTCCTCTTTTTTGTAATGCTGGTGCGTTTGCCCCAGGCCTGTAGCTCATGTGGGCTGACTTATGGTCAGGCCAGACATTGTTCCAAACCCCGGGTAAATATTTCCTGGGGTAGTTTACGGCCAATGAACACCATGCGGGTATTAGGTTTTTCACTGGACAGCCAGGGTTTTCCAGGCTCCGCACCCATCATCATGTGGACGCCTTGGAAAAGCATGCGGCGGTTTGCGCCTTTAATATACAGGATGCCTTTGTAGCGCAGCAGATCAGGCCCATAGACTTGAATAATACCGTTAAGGAATTCTTCAAGGCGATCTGGATTGAACGCTTTTTTGGAGCGGAAAACGAAGGCGGAAATTTCGTCATTGTGCGCCGGGTGGTGGTGATGCGTATGCCCACAATGGGCTCCACATTCGCCAGCGTGTTCGTGATCGTCGTGGCTATGGTCATGCGCATGATGGTGGTCATGATCATGGGCCGCGTCGGGGTGGTCGTCAGCCAGGAAGTCGGGATCGATATCCAGGATGGTATTCAAATTAAAGCCGCTGATATCCATCAGTGCCGTCAGGTCGGTTTCACCGAAATTGACGGGGGTAATGGAGGCGCGCGGATTGATGCGCACCAAGCGGGCACGCAAGGCCTGGTAGTCGATGTCGTTGACCAGGTCTTTTTTGGAGACCAGCAGGCGATCGGCAAAGCCAACCTGCTTTTGAGCTTCTTCCTGGGCATCCAGGGTCGCCATTCCGTGCTTGGCGTCAACCACCGTGACTACGGCATCCAGGCGGTAGTACTCGGCGATATCGTCGTCCATGAAAAACGTCTGGCACACTGGCCCCGGATTGGCCATCCCGGTGGTTTCTATGATGACGCGTTCGAAGTTGATGTCGCCAGCTTGGCGTTTGGTACGCAATTCGTTAAGGGTGCGCATCAGGTCGCCACGAACGGTGCAACAAATGCAACCGTTGTTGAGCTCGATGATTTCTTCGTCGCTGTCTTGAACCAGTAGTTCGTTGTCTATGCTTTCTGGACCGAACTCGTTTTCAATAACGGCAATGCGGCGACCGTGGTATTCAGACAGTATGCGTTTAAGTAGTGTGGTTTTACCTGCGCCTAGAAAGCCCGTCAGTATTGTGACAGGCACCATGTCGTTAGGTTTGATAGCGGCTTTCATTACAGACCTCGCTAAACGCAGGTGATAAACACCTGCTGCTGGTAGTGGCGGCGGCAAGCCATTTAGGCCAGGTGGCGCCACGCTAAAATTCAACGTGCGATTACAGCACAGCGCGGATATTACAGCAAACACCAAAACAATCAATTGGCAAGCGACTTTACCAGCATGTTACAGGCAGATCAGCGAATATATACTGTTTGACCCCTGTGTGCCATGAGGCATGAAGATAATATCTTTATGCTTCATGGCAGGCTAGGCATAAGCCACGCAATTCGGTTTCATGGCTGGACAGTACAAAGCCGGTATTAGCGACCTTCTGTGCCAGCTGGTGTTTTAAGTCGGGATCGCTAAGTTCAGCGACCGCGCCACAACGGGTGCAGACCACCAGCAAATCATGGGGCTCGCCAGCGGCATCCATGCAGGCAGACCAGGCGTTAATGGCGTCCAGTCTATGCACAAGCCCTTGTTCCACCAGAAAATCCAGTGCCCTATAAACCGTAGGGGGCGCGGCGCCGGCTTGGACGTTGCGTATCAGGTCCAGCAATTCATAGGCCTTCAAGCTGCGATGCTCGGTAAGCAGTATTTCCAGGACCTGGCGGCGTATGGGCGTCAGGCGGGTGCCGCGTTCCTGGCATAGGGCTTGGGCAGTGTCTAGCTGGTTGGCCACGGTAACTATCGTATGTGTATGGGGGCGGGGCATGGCAGTATCCCTGTGGTAAAAATTCTGCGAATGTTATAACATAACACTTCTAGCCGAATTTCTCTATATACCCTTATGCCCCGTTTCCCTGTGCCGTTTCGCCGCAGTACACGCCCTTATTGCGGCTCCGCCTTGCTGGACTCGTCTGTGGCTCGCATGGCACGCGTGTTGTTAGCGGTGCTGTTGCTTTGGGCGCTGACCGGTTGGGCTATGGGTTGGTGGTGGAACGCCGCACTATGACGGCCATCGCTTTGGACCAGGTGTCACTAGGCTGGCGCGACCGTGTTGCAGTACGAGACATCAGCGGCGTGTTCGCCACTGGCTCCCTGACCGCAGTGGTAGGGCCTAATGGCGCCGGTAAATCTACCCTGATCAAAGGCATTATGGGGCAGGTCAGCCCGGTGCGCGGTCATATACGCATAGGGGGTGACTCACGGGATCATGTCGCCTGCCTACCGCAAGCCGGCGAACTGGATCGCAGCTTCCCCATCAGCGTCTATGACTTGGTAGCCATGGGCGCCTGGCGTCGTGTGGGGCCGTGGCGCGGCTTTGCCGCCAAGGATCATGACCGCGTGCAGTCGGCCTTGGACGCTGTCGGTCTAGGGGACTTTGGCGCGCGCATTATTGGCACCCTGTCAGGCGGGCAATTGCAACGTGCTTTATTTGCGCGCCTCATGATGCACGATGCCAAGACCCTGCTGTTGGACGAGCCCTTTGCCGCTGTTGATCGCCACACTACAGATGACCTGTTGGCGCTGATGCAGGGCTGGCACCAGCAAGGCCGTACCCTGATAGCGGTTTTGCACGATCTGGATATGGTCAGGGCGCATTTTCCCCAGACCTTGCTGTTGGCCCGTCAGGTGGTGGCTTGGGGGCCGACTGAGCAGGTGCTTACCCCCGAAAACCTGCATCTGGCCCGTCATCTGTGTGCTGGGGACTTTCAATGAGCTGGTTGCTGGATATCCTGCTTGGGCCTTTCATCGATTACGGTTTTATGCGCCGCGCCTTGGCAGGTTCGTTCGCGCTAGCTTTCGCGGCTGGCCCCTTGGGTGTGTTTCTGGTGTTGCGTCGCATGAGCCTAATGGGCGATGCAATGGCACACGCCATATTGCCTGGCGTGGCGGTGGGCTTTCTAACCGCAGGCCTGTCACTGACAGCCATGGCCCTGGGCGGCATGATTACTGGTTTGGTGGTCGCCATGCTGGCCGGTCTGGTGGCGCGTTTGACGCCACAGCGCGAGGACGCCAGCTTTGCAGCCTTTTATCTGGTTTCTCTAGGATTAGGCGTTTTGTTGGTGTCCTTGCGCGGATCGAATATGGACTTGATCCACGTGCTGTTTGGCACGGTGCTAGGCCTGGACGATGCCTCGCTGCTGCTGGTCACCATCACGTCCAGTGTCACTTTGGTGACCTTGGCCTTAATCCTGCGCCCCTTAGTGGTTGAAACCCTGGACCCTTTGTTTTTGCGTGGCGAAGGCGGGATGGGCACCGTGGTTCATATGACTTTTCTGGTGCTGCTGGTGATGACCTTGGTTGCGGGGTTTCAGGTGCTGGGTACCTTGATGGTGGTGGGCATCATGATGTTGCCTGCTACGGCGGCGCGTTTTTGGGTGCGCTCGGTGGGTAGACAAATGGTGTTGTCAGCAGCCATAGGCGCTTTAGCCTGTTATGCGGGCTTATTGTTTTCTTATCACGTGAATGTGCCGGCGTCGCCCGCCATCATCCTGGCAGCAGGTCTGGTTTATTTTTTCTCGATTTTTTTCGGCCCTATGGGAGGCTTACTGCAGGCCGCCCGCCAAGCCAGCGCCAGGCGACGCCGTCTGTCGCGCTTTACGGAGTCACAATAATGATATGGCGTTTTTTTCGTGCTACCTACGATAGCCCGGTGCATGCCCGCTTAACTGCCGTCTTGCTGTCTATGGCTTTACTGCTGGTAGCCCCCTGGGGCACAGCCAGTGCCCAGGATCAGCCCTTAAGGGTGGTGGCAAGTTTCTCTATATTGGCAGACATGGTCAAGGAAGTGGGTGGTCAGCACATTGCGTTGTCCACCATCGTCGGTCCTGACAGCGATGCCCATTCCTTTGAACCCTCGCCGCGTGACGTCAAAGCGCTGGCTGCCGCCCAGGTTCTGGTGGTCAACGGGCTGGACTTCGAGACCTGGCTGGCTGGCATGCTGCAGTCTGCTCAGTTTAAAGGCGAGAAAATTGTAGCCTCTACCGGCATCGTGGCTCGAAAACTAAGCGAGTCGGAACAGGAACAGGACCACGATCAGGATCAGGATCACGATCACGATCATGGTCATAATCACGGTGACACTGACCCCCACGCCTGGCAGTCCCTGCAAAACGGGGTGGTTTATGTACAGAATATTGCAGCAGGCTTGAGCCGGGCCGATCCCGCTCATGCTGCAGAATACCTAGCCAATGCCAGCAACTATATCGCTCGCATTCAGGTTATGGATCAGGACATCAAGGCGGCTATAGCCTTAATACCGCCTCAGCGCCGTAAAGTTATTACATCGCATGATGCCTTTGCCTATTTTGGCCAGGCTTACGGCGTACAGTTTATTTCTGCGACCGGCGTGGCCAGCCAGGCCGAGCCATCGGCCAAGGACGTGGCTACAATTATTGATAGGGTTCGCCAGGAACAGATCGCCGCTGTATTTATCGAAAATGTCAGCAGTGCCAAGCTGGTCAGCCAAATCGCCCGTGAAACTGGCGCGGTGGTGGGCGGCACCCTGTATTCAGATGCTTTGGCGCAGACCGGTCAGCCAGCCTCTACCTACCTGGGCATGATGCGCTGGAATGCCGACCAGTTGATTACCGCGTTGAAATAAGCACCGTCTTGTTCCCTGCTTAGATCGAGCGTGAGCGCGACGGCGAAGCGCAGACATTACTAGCGTAAGGCAAGCGAAGCCAACAAAACTCACGTTCGATCTAGACAGGGAATTATTTTCGTTTGGCTCTGGGGTGGGCCATATCATAGGCCTGAGCCAAATGCTGGAAATCCAGACGGGTGTAAATTTGCGTGGTGGAAATGTTGGCGTGGCCCAGCAGTTCTTGTACGGCACGCAAATCTTGAGCGGATTGCAGCATATGGCTGGCAAAGCTGTGACGTAAGCTGTGCGGATGTACATGCACGGGCAGGCCCGCCAGTGTCGCCAGCTTGTTCAGTTGCAACTGAACCACGCGAGCAATAATGCGCTGTCCGCGTACCCCCAAAAACAAAGCGGCTTGATGATCTGGTCCTACTGTGCGCTCAGTCATTAGTTGCGATCGTAGATCTAGCCAGCGCTGTAGAGCGGTGATGGCTTTGCCGCCTAAAGGCAGGCTACGGGTTTTATTGCCCTTGCCGCGCACTACGGCTTCGCCTTCGGCCAAGTGCAGCCAGCTAGTGGATTCATAATCGGGCGTGCGGGTATAGCGCCAGTCTAGGCTGACCAGTTCGGTCAAGCGCATGCCGCTGGAATACAGAACCTCGAACATGGCTTGATCACGGCATTCCAGTGCTGTATGTGCTTCGGGCAGACCGGGTCTATCGAGTAGCACCTGTGTTTGTTCCACTGACAGAGCTTTGGGTAGACTGCGTGGTGCTTTGGGTGCGCGTACGCCTGCTACAGGATTGCTGCTCAGCCCGGCTGTCGGGGCCCGCCACTGATAGTAGCCACGCCAAGCCGCAAGGGCTCGAGCCAGGCTGCGTGGGGCCAGCCCGCGGCTGTGTAGGCGTCCTATGGCCAGTCGGATGTGACTTTCGGTCAGACTGTCCAGCAAGACACCCGGATGCGCATCCAGCAGGTGCTGAATGTCGCGCCGGTAGGCTGACAGGGTGTGGTCGGAATAGCGCCGCTGGGTTAGTAGATAAACCAGCCATTGCTGTACTGGTTCAGGAAGGGCGCTCATGACGACCAGGGATCAGGCACTTGCTGGAAACTGTGGCGTCGACAGGCGCAACAGGCTGGCGCTAGTCAGATCGCGTATGGTTTCCAGGAAATCTGTGCCCATGTCGCTGGTAAAGCGCGCGGCATCGTCGGAGCCCAAGACCAGCAGACCGAAGGGCGGGCTTTCGGGGCTGGGGCGCAACGCAATAGCCGCTAGCGACGCGGGTGGCGTGTCCAGCCAGTTGGCGACTTCATGCTGGTCCATAGGGCCACAATAAGGGCGTGCCAATGTCGCCGCCCAAGCCTGGATGCTGTCAGTGATGTCTGCGGTGTAGGCGGGGTTGGTCAGGGTGGGGAAATCCCACAGACGCAAGGCCACCGAGGGCAAGCCAAATAATTGACTGAGTCCTTGGACAATATGCCCGGGCAATTGGGTGGCGTTGTCTTCGGCCAGCATATGGCTGCACCAATCAATCAGGGTTTTGCTGATTTTCTGATTGCCCATCGCGTTTTCGATTAGACCAGACAGCTGCCATTCCATTTCTTTGCTGCGGGCGCGTAGCGTCAATATCTGGCGTTCACCCAGGGAAATAGCTCGGGTTTCGTGGGGATGAGGCACCCGCATGGATGAAAATAGTTCTGCGTGATCGGTGAAGAACTCAGGGGTTTCTTTTAGAAAGCGCGCGACATCGTCGGCGGCCAGGGGGGAAGATGACATAAGCGTAGGGAGTCCTTGTGATGTGCTTATTGTACTGAGCTTAATACACCCTGGGTTGACCATCGGGACGAGTCTTGAAACGCCGGTGCACCCAGTAGTACTGTGGAGGGTCGATACGCACCCAGCTTTCTATTAACTGGTTCAGCCTGGCTGTAGCCTGCTGCGGGCTGTCGTCGCCCGGAAAGTTTTGTAGGGGCGGCAGAACATCCAGTTGATAAATGCCGGTGTTGATGTCCAGGCGGCTGATGATGGGCAGGACTACGGCATCCCAGCCCTTGGTAAGTTGCGCTGTGGCCAGTAGGGTGGCTGCTGGCACGCCAAAAAAAGGCACAAAGACGGCCCCTTTGATGCCAAAGTCCATGTCAGGCAGGTAATAAACTGGAATGCCCTGACGCAAATAACGAATCAGGCCGCGTACCCCATCGTGGCGGCTGACCAGATGCACGGTATTAAAGCGCGAACGTCCCGCATGGACTATTTGATCCACATCGGGGTCGCTTTGGGGGGTGTACATGGTGGCTGATTCTTGTAGGGCTAGGGTCAAGCGCGTGGCCGCGGCGTCCAGCCCGATGAAATGCGGAGCCAGCAAGATAATACGGCGTTTTTTTGCCAACGCGTTGTCCAGGTGTTCCAGGCCAGTAGTGTGTATGGTGTCCAGAATGACGTTGCGTTCGCCAAACCAGATCAGGCCACGGTCCACCACCGAATGTGCCAGCAGTCTGAAGTGCTGGCGGGTCCAGGCTTCGCGCTCTTGTGGGCTGTGTTCAGGAAAGCAAAGTGCTAAGTTCGTGCGCACAATATGGGCACGAGACCGCATCAAGCGTAGCGCTAACCACCCCAGAGCACACGCCCACCGCTGGCGGCTAGCTGGTCTGGCACGGCCAAAATAGGAAAATACAGAACGTAGTAATTTAGTCTTATTTAGTCTCATGGCTAGGGTACTCAGGGCGCGGCGGCGCGTCGTGCGGAACTTTATAGCGGTTATACGCCCATAGGTATTGGGTGGGAAAACGGCGTATCAGGCTTTCCATGGCCGCATTGATGGCGACAGTCAGTTCGGGGGCGGTGGCGGGCAAGGGCTCGTCCAGCCTGGCATAATGGATGCGCCAGCCTTGGCCATGCGGCAGGCGTTCGCCGGCCATCAGGATAACTGCCACCCCGGTTTGCAAGGCCAGCTTTGCGGCCAGCGTCATGGTGTAGGCGGGCTTGCCGAAAAAAGGCGCCCAGAGGCCTTCACCGCTGCCAGGCACTTGGTCGGGCAACATCCCCACGGCCTCGCCACGCTTCAGGGCGCGTACGAATTCACGCACGCCTTGCAGGGTGGCTGGTACGGCCTTTAATCCCGAGGTATTGCGCGCTTGCTCCATGACAGGTTCCAGAGCCGCCAGGCGAGGTGGCCGGTACATAACGGTAATGGGGCCATGTTGTATCAGATAGCGCGCTGTGATTTCAAAGCAGCCCAAGTGGGGCGTCAGATACAAAATGCCGCGGCCTTCGGACAGTGCCTGCTTCACCACGGCGTTGTCGTCGCTGTATGTTTGCTGTAAACAGGCGGCAGTGCGTAGCCAAATCCTGGGGGTTTCCATTATCATGGCGCCCGTTTCCGCAGCCGCCTGGCGGGCAAAGGCGGGATCGTCATAGCCTGCTTGCCGTGCATTGCTTTGCAGGCGTGTCCGATAGCGGCCTGGAAACAGGTAAACAGCCAGGCCTATCGCGCGGCCCATTCGGTGCAGCACAGGCAGCGGCAGCCGTGCAAACAAACGAAATAATGCCAAGAGCATAACGCGTGAACCCTTATTGAATACATGGTGATATAGGCGGATTGCGCCATTTTCGCTTAAAATATGGTTTATCGCTGAGTTAAACGACAACTTGCGGAGCGATGCCCATGTTTTTCAGGAAACCCAAGGGCAAAAATGCCGCTAAAGCGTCGCGCCGGGTTTGCCGTAGTTACAACCTTCAGGTGCACGCATTTTGTTCAACCAATATGCTGGCTTGTTCCAGTTGCTAAGACAAGGGTAACTTACCGTGGCAAATACCGATTTTCTTTTTACTTCAGAATCCGTTTCCGAAGGCCATCCCGATAAAGTCGCTGATCAGATATCTGATTCTATCCTGGACGCCATCCTGACCCAAGATCCCCAGGCTCGTGTCGCTGCCGAAACACTGTGCAATACCGGCTTGGTCATATTGGCGGGTGAAATCACCACCACTGCCAATATCGATTACATACAGGTGGCGCGCGACACCATCAAGCGCATAGGCTACGACAACACCGACTACGGTATTGACCACAAAGGTTGCGCCGTACTGGTGGCTTATGACAAGCAATCACCCGATATCGCTCAGGGTGTGGACCGCAGCCCCGAAGACATCTTGAATCAGGGCGCTGGCGATCAGGGCCTGATGTTTGGCTATGCCTGCGACGAAACCCCAGACCTGATGCCTGCGCCTATTTGGTACGCGCATCGTTTAATGCAGCGCCAAAGCGAACTGCGCAAAGACGGCCGCTTGTCTTGGTTGCGTCCTGACGCCAAGTCCCAAGTCACCTTCCGTTATGTGAACGGCAAGCCGGTAGAAGTCGATACTGTGGTGGTGTCTACCCAGCATGCCCCTGAAATCTCGCAAAGCGATATCAAGGACGCCGTGCTGGAACACATCATACGGCCCAGCTTCCCCGACGGTTTGTTAACCTCCAACACCAAATACCTGGTGAACCCCACTGGCGTATTCGTGATTGGCGGACCTCAGGGTGATTGCGGCTTAACCGGGCGCAAAATCATTGTGGATACCTACGGTGGCGCCTGCCCACACGGTGGCGGCGCGTTTTCCGGTAAAGACGCCTCTAAGGTGGACCGTTCGGCCAGCTATGCGGCGCGTTATGTGGCCAAGAATATCGTGGCCGCCGGTTTGGCGCGCCAGTGCCAGGTGCAGGTCAGCTACGCCATAGGCGTGGCTGAACCTATAAACATCACGGTTTACACTGAAGGCACAGGCGTTATTCCAGACGACCAGATTGCCCGCTTGGTGCGCGAACACTTTGACTTGCGTCCTCGCGGCATTATTGAAATGCTGGACTTGCTGCGGCCTATTTACACCAAGACAGCGGCTTACGGGCACTTCGGTCGTCCAGAGCCCGAATTTACCTGGGAAGCCACTGACAAGGTCCAGATTCTTAAGAAGGCGGCTTAGTGACCAGTGATCGGGATTCCCGCAGCTTGCTGCCTACGGACTCACCCTGCGTGGCGGTGTGCTCTACCCTGTATGACGATATCTGCAGGGGGTGTGGGCGGACCATCACCGAGGTCGCAAACTGGATTTGCCTGGACGATACTGAAAAACGGCAAATTTGGCAGCGCATCACCGAACAGGGCTATCCGCGACGCAACGGCTAAAGCCAGCGGCAAAATTGCGCTACAATTCAAGCTTCCTGAGGGGCGCTGCAACGGGTGACTACACTCGCTAGGCTCAGGATGTTTCTGTTTCAACGGCGCTCATCATTCCCCGCCCAGGCGAAGATGAGCCCTGTTTGCGTATACGCAGTAAGTGGTCACGTCTGTGCGGATTTTTTGGATACCCGCCATGAATACTCTTGCCGATACTGCCCTGACTGACTACAAAATTACCGATATTTCCCTGGCTCCCTGGGGGCATCGTGAAATTGCCATCGCCGAAACTGAAATGCCTGGCTTGATGGCGACGCGTGAAGAATACGCAGCATCTCAGCCCCTGAAGGGCGCGCGTATTGCAGGCAGCCTGCACATGACGATACAAACCGCGGTACTGATACAAACCCTGGAAGCCCTAGGCGCTGAAGTCCGCTGGGCATCGTGCAATATTTTTTCCACCCAAGACCACGCCGCCGCCGCGATTGCCGACAATGGCACGCCAGTGTTCGCAGTTAAAGGCGAATCCCTGGAAGAATACTGGGACTATGCTCATCAAATTTTCCAGTGGCCTAACGATCAGCACGCCAACATGATATTGGACGATGGCGGCGATGCCACGGTATTGCTGCATCTGGGTACCAAGGCTGAAACTGACATTTCTGTGTTGGATAACCCCGGCAGCCAAGAAGAACGCGTGATGTATGCCTCGATCAAAGCGCAATTGGCGCGTGATCCGCATTGGTATTCCGTACGCCTGGCTGCCGTTAAGGGCGTCACTGAAGAAACCACCACAGGCGTACACCGTCTGTACCAGATGGCCAAAAAAGACGAACTGGCTTTTCCTGCCATCAACGTCAATGACTCCGTCACCAAATCCAAGTTCGACAACCTGTACGGCTGCCGCGAATCCCTAGTCGATGGCATCAAGCGGGCAACTGACGTCATGATTGCCGGTAAAGTCGCCGTAGTCTGCGGTTTTGGTGACGTAGGTAAGGGCTGCGCCCAGGCATTGTCGGCTTTGCGTGCCCAGGTCTGGGTAACCGAAGTAGACCCCATCTGCGCCTTGCAGGCTTCCATGGAAGGCTACAAGGTCGTAACCCTGGACGAAGCCGCCAGCCTGGCCGACATCTTTGTCACGGCCACCGGCAACTACCACGTCATTACGCGCGAGCACATGGATCGCATGAAAGACCAGGCCATCGTATGCAACATCGGTCACTTCGATAACGAAATCGACGTGGCTTCGATTTCTGAACTGCCTTGGGAGGAAATCAAGCCCCAGGTGGATCACGTGATTTTCCCCGACGGCAAACGCATCATCCTGTTGGCACAAGGTCGACTGGTCAACTTGGGTTGCGCCACCGGCCATCCTTCGTTTGTGATGTCCGCATCCTTCACCAACCAGACTATTGCCCAAATTGAACTATTCACCCGTGGTGAAGCGTACGAAAAAGGCCAGGTATACGTATTGCCTAAGCACCTGGATGAAAAAGTTGCGCGTTTGCACCTGAAGAAACTAGGCGTGCAATTGACCGAGTTGCGAGCCGATCAGGCTGACTACATCAACGTGCCGGTAGCCGGGCCCTATAAGCCTGAACACTACCGCTACTAAGACGTAGCTTTGCATCCGTAGATTTTCTGCCGGGACATGGGTCTCGGCAGTTTATGCAGCACCTACATCGGAGCCTTAACCATGAGCTTACTTCTTGTCTGGATATTGAACGCCGTTTCTTTGCTGATCGTAGCCTATTTGCTACCGGGTATTGCGGTGGCTTCCTTTGGGTCAGCCTTGATTGCCGCCCTGGTATTGGGATTGCTTAATACCTTGGTCAAGCCGTTATTGATCTTGCTGACCTTGCCCATCACCATAGTGACTTTGGGTCTGTTCCTGCTGGTTCTGAACGCTTTGTTGTTCTGGCTTGCCGGCTCCATATTGAAGGGCTTTACCGTTAACGGCTTCTGGTGGGCCGCCTTGGGCGCCCTAGTTTACAGTCTGGTTTCCGGGCTATTGTCAGGATTATTGTCTTCATGAGTCAGCAGCAAAACGTTATTAGCCTAGAGTTTTTTCCGCCCCGTGACATTGCCGCCCAGGAAAAACTGGTGCGTTCGGCCAAACAGTTATTGGCCTTGCACCCGTCCTATGTCAGCGTCACGTTCGGGGCGGGCGGTTCTACCCGCGGCGGCACCACCGAAACGGTGCGCCTGCTAAAAAACCTGGGCTGCGATACCGCCCCGCATTTGTCGTGCGTGGGCTCCACAAAAACCTTTCTGGCCGAAACCCTGGATGCCTATCGCGAATTGGGCATCAAGCGTATCGTGGCCCTGCGCGGCGATCTGCCTTCGGGCATGGGCGGTGACGCAGGCGAGCTGCATTACGCCAGCGACCTGGTGGCCTTCATACGTGAGCATAGTGGCGACTGGTTCCACATTGAAGTGGCTGCCTACCCAGAGGTCCACCCTCAGTCCGACAGCGCCGTCGCTGATCTGGATCACTTCGTCACCAAGGTCCAGGCCGGCGCCAATAGTGCCATCACCCAGTATTTCTTTAATGCCGATGCCTATTTCGACTTTGTAAGCCGCGCCCAGGACAAAGGGGCCAACATCCCCATCGTGCCGGGCATCATGCCTATCACCAACCGCAATCAGTTGCTGCGCTTTTCCAATATGTGCGGTGCGGAAGTGCCGCGTTGGGTGCGTCAGCGCCTTAGCGATTTTGGCGACGATAAAGCATCCATACGCGATTTTGGCATTGATTTTGTAGGTAATTTATCCCAGCGTCTGCTGGACGGTGGCGCGCCAGGGCTGCACTTTTATACCTTGAACAACGCCGATGTCACCATGGCGCTGTGGAAGCAGTTACGGTTAAGCTAAGGTTGTATTGGGCCTACGCCAGCACAGGTGCCGGTACGGCCCAACCTTTGTCTGTCAGTACGCTGTCCAGCTTCACGTCATGTGCCGCCGGGGTGTAGTCTTCACCGGATAAATCACCGGTGGCCCAGGCGATGCCTATACTGACAAAGGGGTGGTCGCGCTCTTTCAGGGCGGCTAGCGTCCTGTCGTAATAGCCTTTGCCGTAACCAACGCGGTCACCCTGGCGGGTGTAGCCCAAGGTAGGGACCAGAATGATGTCGGGCTGGGGGGCAGGTTCGCCCACCGGCTCCTGTATGCCGTAGGCGCCAGTGGTCATGGGCGCGTCCGGCGTCCAGCAGCGAAACTCCAGAGGCGCGTCGGGGGTGGTGACAACGGGCAGCGACACTTTATAACCTTCTTCCTCTACCCATTGGTGCAGCAGGGCTTGCAGCTCGGGTTCGCCGGGTAAGGCCCAGAAGGCAGCAATGTGCTGTGGCGCAGGCTTGCCAGCTTCCAGCAGGCGAGTGCGGTTAGACGCCAACCAAGTAAACAGCCGTCCGCGTATCAGCAGGGCGCCACGGCTGGTATCCGTAGGACTTTGCGCGTCGCGTCGCTGTTTGAGTCGCGCTCGTAAGGGGA
>JAGOAJ010000011.1 GCA_017983955.1 Burkholderiaceae bacterium | reverse complement strand
TAACCCCCTACGATCTTTCACGCGCCAGAATTGTTTTCCGCTCTAAATAAGCGGCCGGTTACAGGAAACACAGGAGTCAACCATGAAGGTAATGGCATCGGTAAAGCGAATTTGTCGCAACTGCAAGATCATTAAACGTCACGGGGTGGTGCGCGTCATCTGCACTGACCCACGTCATAAGCAGCGTCAAGGCTAATGGCCGAAACGCAACGGATTTAACAAGGAACAGTCATGGCCCGTATTGCTGGCATTAATATCCCGCCGCATCAACACGCCGAAATCGGACTTACCGCTATTTTTGGTATTGGACGTACCCGTGCTCGTAAAATTTGCGAAGCATCAGGTATTGAATACTCGAAAAAAGTGAAAGATCTGACTGACGCCGAACTCGAGCGTATCCGCGAACACATTGGCGTGCTCACGGTAGAAGGCGATCTGCGTCGCGAAGTACAACTGTCGATCAAACGTTTGGTCGATCTGGGAACCTACCGGGGCGCACGTCACAAGCGTGGTCTGCCCGTGCGTGGTCAGCGCACCCGCACCAACGCTCGTACCCGTAAAGGGCCGCGTCGCGCTGCTGCTTCCCTGAAGAAATAAAAGGAATAGAAGATGGCGAAAGCTTCCAATAGCGGCGCGTCCCGCGCCCGCAAAAAGGTCAAAAAGAACGTATCGGACGGCATTGCGCACGTTCATGCTTCTTTCAACAACACGATCATTACGATTACTGATCGTCAGGGCAATGCCTTGTCGTGGGCAACATCGGGTGGCGCTGGCTTTAAGGGCTCGCGTAAATCCACTCCATTTGCAGCGCAGGTAGCCGCCGAATCCGCAGGCCGCTTGGCTCAGGAATACGGTATTAAAACGCTAGAAATTCGTATCAAGGGCCCCGGTCCTGGCCGTGAGTCATCCGTGCGCGCACTGAATGCCCTGGGTATCAAAATTTCCAGCATTTCAGACATCACGCCGGTGCCGCACAATGGCTGCCGTCCGCCTAAGCGCCGTCGCATCTAAGGGGAAGCATCTTGGCACGTTATATTGGTCCTACATGCAAACTCTCGCGTCGCGAGGGTACTGATTTATTCTTGAAAAGCTCGCGCCGCTCGCTGGATTCTAAGTGCAAACTTGAATCCAAGCCCGGTCAGCATGGTCGTACTTCGGGCGCCCGTACTTCAGACTACGGTTTGCAGCTGCGCGAAAAGCAAAAGCTCAAACGTATGTACGGCATACTTGAGAAGCAGTTCCGCAAATACTTTGTTGAAGCAGATCGTCGCCGTGGCAACACTGGTGAAACGCTGATTCAATTGCTGGAATCGCGCCTGGACAACGTGGTGTACCGCATGGGTTTTGGCTCGACACGCGCCGAAGCACGTCAGCTGGTTACCCACCGCGCTATCGAGATCAATGGCCGCACAGCGGACATCGCTTCGATGATGGTCAAGGCTGGTGACGTTGTCGCCATCCGCGAAAAAGCCAAAGCACAACTGCGTATTCGTGAATCACTGGATCTGGCCGCTGGTCAGGGCTTTCCCCAGTGGGTTGAAGTCGATGCAACTAAGCTGGTCGGTACCTTTAAACAGGTTCCAGATCGCGCTGAAGTCGCTCGTGACGTCAACGAATCCATGGTTGTGGAACTGTACTCACGTTAATCACGTGAGTGGTAGGGCGGCCTACAGGCCAACCTACCAATTAGCCGAAGCCGGATATCTCCTGCTTCGGCATTATTCGTCAGCCTTATCGGTGTAACGAGCCGAGGGTATTGAAAAGGATTAAGCATGTCTCAAGGTTTTTTGAAACCACGTTCGATTGAAGTCGAACCTATCAGCAAGAATCACGCAAAAATCGTCATGGAGCCTTTTGAACGCGGCTTCGGACACACTCTGGGTAACGCCTTGCGCCGCATCCTGTTGTCGTCCATGACGGGTTACGCGCCCACCGAAGTGCAGATGACTGGTGTTGTACACGAGTACTCCACTGTCACTGGTGTGCGCGAAGACGTGGTTGATATCTTGTTGAACCTCAAAGGCGTGGTATTCAAGCTGCATAACCGCGAAGAAGTCACACTGATCTTGCGCAAAGAAGGCGCAGGCGCTGTGTTGGCTAGCGATATTGAATTGCCTCACGATGTCGAAATCGTTAATCCAGAGCACCTGATCGCGTCCTTGACCGAAGCGGGCAAGCTGGAAATGCAAATCAAGGTCGAGCAAGGTCGTGGTTATGTGCCAGGCAACATTCGTGCTTTGGCCGATGATCGCACTCACACCATAGGTCGCATCGTTCTGGACGCTTCGTACAGTCCGGTTCGCCGCGTTAGCTACACGGTCGAAAGCGCCCGTGTCGAGCAGCGCACCGACTTGGACAAGCTGGTTCTGGATATTGAAACCAACGGCGTGATTTCGCCTGAAGAAGCGGTACGCCAGTCGGCCCGTATTCTGATGGATCAAATCTCGGTGTTTGCTGCACTGGAAGGCGCAGGCGAGTCTTACGAAGCGCCAACACGCGGTGCTCCGCAAATCGACCCCGTGCTGTTGCGCCCAGTCGACGATCTGGAATTGACCGTACGTTCGGCCAACTGTCTGAAAGCCGAAAATATCTACTACATCGGCGACCTGATACAGCGCACCGAAAACGAATTGCTGAAAACGCCTAACCTGGGCCGCAAATCGTTGAATGAAATCAAGGAAGTTCTGGCTGCACGCGGCCTGACACTGGGCATGAAGCTGGAAAACTGGCCTCCCCTGGGTCTGGAACGTCCTTAATTTGTAGTTTAGTTAAGTAGCAAAGGGGGGCGGCAGGTCTTGCCCCCTGGTAGTAATCACATAGTTGTAAAAACCGGGTATAATTTTGCCCCATCTGGCCCGCAGCTTAGCTGATAGAAGAGCCGGTTAACCAACGGAATGTTCCGTTATTAAGATTCAATAGGAAAACATCATGCGTCACCGCAGTGGATTACGTAAATTAAACCGCACCAGCAGTCACCGTCTTGCCATGTTCCGCAACATGTCAGTGTCGTTGATCATGCACGAAGCCATCAAGACCACCTTGCCAAAAGCTAAGGAACTGCGTCGTGTTATCGAGCCCTTGATCACATTGACCAAGAACCCAACACTGGCTAACAAGCGCTTGGCATTTGCCCGTCTGCGTGACCGCGACGCCGTGGTTAAGCTGTTTGGTGAAATCGGTCCTCGTTACCTGGAACGCAATGGCGGCTACACTCGTGTGCTGAAAATGGGTTTCCGTCAGGGCGATAACGCGCCTATGGCCTTCATGGAATTGGTTGACCGTCCAGAAGTGACCGAAGCCGAAGACGTCGAATAAGCACGCTGAAGCAATGCAATACAGAACGGGCCCTAGGCCCGTTTTTGTCTTTTAGGGGATGTCCATGATTTCCGCGCCTGATTTCTCTGCATCAGATGTCGTAATTGTGCTGGGTAATGCACCCGACCAATTACTGGCTAAACGGATAGCTCACATGTTGGTCGAAGAACACTTGGCCGCTTGTGTGAACCTTGGTGCAGGCGGGTTGTCTATGTACATGTGGCAGGGAGAGCTGCAAGGTTCTGACGAAATTCCCCTGACCATGAAAACCAGTGGGGCGCGTGTGCACGCGTTGATACGGCGTTATACGGAATTGCATCCGCATGACGTGCCTGAGGTACTGATCTTGCCGGTGCTGGGCGGAACCAGGGATTACCTAAACTGGGTTGTGCAACAAACAACACCAGAATAAATGAAACACGGGCGTTGGTCGCCAGGCAATAAGGGGTAAGGGATGTTGTTGTATAGGCAAGAGGTCGTCGTGGCTTCTGGGTGGGTGCGTGTCCTTCGTAGCGCTGCATTACGAATGTCAGGGCTGCTATTGCTGATAATGGCGATGATGATGGGGGCTTTGGCTCACGCCCAAGACGACTTCCTGGATCCTGAAAAAGCCTTTGTCTTTTCGGCCGCCATGGCCAATCCAACTGAAGTTCATGTCCACTTCAAGGTCGCGCCTGAATACTATATGTATCGCGAGCGCTTTGAGTTTTCTGTAGCCCCGGCAGAAAATCAGGCTGTACTGGGCGAAGCTATTTATCCTCCAGGCACCGTTACCTACGACCCTACGTTTGAAAAAGACATGGAGGTCTATTACCAGCAGGTAACCGTACGCCTGCCGTTGGCTGCGGGATCTGGCTTGCCCTTAACGCTGACGGTAGTCAGTCAAGGGTGCGCGGATGCCGGTTTATGCTATCCACCCATGGATTCCGTCATTACCCTGACGCCTGTGGCTAATGGGTATGCAGCATCTGGGTCTGGGGTAGTCGATAGTGTGCCCGCGCCCAGCGACAACGTCCTGGCGACCAATTCCACTACCAGCATAGGCAGTGTGCTGTCCATGGGCGATACTGGTTTTGCCGCCTACTTGGCAGGTGCTGGCTGGATGGAAATTGTTCTGTTATGTTTCTTGCTGGGCATGTTGCTATCTTTCACCCCTTGCGTGTTGCCCATGGTGCCTATTTTGCTGGCCATATTGGCGGGCGATCAGGGCGGGAAGGGCAAGCTTAGTCGCTGGCGTGGGCTGACACTGGCCGCGGCGTTCGTACTTGGGATGTCGCTGGTGTACACAGTGCTGGGCGTGGCCGCCGGTCTGGTAGGTGCCAGCATGGCGGTGTGGTTGCAAACACCTTGGGTGTTGACCCTGTTCGCTGTGCTGCTGGCCTTGTTGGCACTGGCCATGTTTGACGTGTTTACCTTGCAAGCGCCTACAGGCATGCAAAGCGCCATGAATAACTGGCTGTCCAAATTGCCAGGCGGCAAATATAGCGGCGTTTTCCTGATGGGCATGGTGTCAGCCTTGATTGTTGGGCCATGCGTAGCCGCGCCTTTGGCCGGCGTCTTGTTGTTTATCTCTCAGACTGGTGACCTGACCCTGGGCGGCACGGCATTGTTTTCCATGGCGTGGGGCGAAGGGCTGTTGCTATTGGCCGTAGGCGCGTCATCGGGTGCGCTTATGCCCAAGGCTGGTCCCTGGATGAATGGCATCAAGCAACTGTTTGGTATCTTGCTGTTGGCTACGGCCTGGTGGATGGTCAATTCGGTGTTGCCAGATAGTGTCATGATTATGGGCTGGGCGGTGCTGGCCCTGCTTAGCGCCGTCATGATGGGCGCTTTTGCGCCCATAGCAAATGACGCTGGCTTGGGCCGCTTGCTGAACAAGACCCTGGGGCTGCTGTTAGCCTTGTGGGCGGTATTGCTGGTGGTAGGGGTGTCTGCGGGTGGGCGTGATGTTTTCCAGCCCCTAGAGGCCTTTACGCGGCCTGTACCGGCGTTGACGGTGGGTGGTGTTGCTAGCGCTCAGCCAGGGCAGACTTCCAGCGTGGCAGCGCCTACGTTTTCCAAGGTGGCCACGGTCCAGGAATTGGATAGCCTATTGGCTACTACCAGCCAGCCGGTGATATTGGATTTTTATGCTGACTGGTGCGTGTCTTGCTTAGAAATGGAAAAATTCACCTTTAGCGATGCTGGCGTGGCGCAACGCATGTCAGAGTTCTTGCTGTTGCAGGCCGATGTCACTAAGAACACGCCTGCAGACAGGGAACTGCTGAAGCGGTTTAGTTTGTTCGGGCCGCCTGGCATCATTTTCTTTGATGCCCAAGGCAAACAGCGTTCTGATCCCCGCGTGGTGGGGTTTCAGAACGCTGCTAAATTCACCCAGGCGCTGGATAAGGCGCGCTAGTGAATTAGGGCCGTCAAGCTGATTTCAACAGTTTGGCGGCCTCTACTGCAAAATACGTCAATATGCCGTCGCCACCAGCGCGCTTGAAGGCCAGCAGGGACTCCATCATCACCATGTCGTGATCCAGCCAGCCATTGGCCGCAGCCGCCTTGATCATGGCATATTCGCCGCTGACTTGGTAAGCATAGGTAGGCATACCGAAGGCGCTTTTGACATCGCGCAAAATATCCAGATAAGGCATACCGGGCTTGACCATCACCATGTCGGCACCTTCGCGGATGTCGGCGGCGACTTCGCGCAGGGCTTCGTTGCGATTGGCGGGGTCCATCTGATAGCTGAATTTATCTGATTTGCCCAGGTTGCTGGCCGAACCGACCGCATCGCGGAAAGGACCATAGAAGGCACTGGCGTATTTGGCCGAGTACGCCATGATGCGCGTGTCTATGTAGTTTTGGGCTTCCAGAGCTTGGCGTATCGCGCCTATGCGCCCGTCCATCATGTCGCTGGGCGCGATGATGTCTACACCGGCCTGGGCCTGGGTTAGGGCCTGGCGTGTCAGCATAGCCACCGTAGGTTCGTTCAGAACATAGCCGTCTTCATCAACGATGCCATCCTGGCCATGGCTGGTGTAGGGGTCTAGCGCCACATCGGTCAGCACGCCCAACTGCGGGAATTCGCGCTTCAAGGCGGCAACCACGCGGGGAATCAGGCCGTCAGGATTAGCGGCTTCTGCGCCATCCAGAGTTTTTAGGCTGGGGTCTATGACCGGGAACAAGGACAGCACGGGTATGCCTAGCTTGACGCATTCTTCCGCAGCCGTGAGTACGGTGTCGGGTGAATAACGCACTACGCCTGGCATGGAGGGCACGGCTTCCAGTACACCCTGGCCTTCTTTGACGAAGACGGGGTAGATCAGGTCATCGGTAGTAAGTACGTTTTCCCGAACCAGGCGACGGGTGAAGTCGTCGCGACGATTGCGGCGTGGGCGGGAGGCGGGGAAATCTGCAGAAAAAATAAAAGAAGTCATGGCACTATAGTAGGTGATATCCAGTTTTCGATATGGGCGGCGGCGTCTTCTATCCCTATACGATGGGTGGCTGAGAAAGGAATGGCATTAAGGGCGCCGATGTCAGCGAGTTCCTTTTTGACGGCGGCCACAGCCTTAAGGCGCTGGCCGTAGGGGAATTTATCCGCCTTGGTCAGCAGGGCCAGTACGGGGATGCCCGTGGGGGCTATCCATTCGGCCAGACGGCGGTCTAGTTCGGTGACCCCACGGCGTATATCAATAAGCAACACTATGCCCGCTAGCGAGGTGCGCTGGCGTAGGTAGTCGCCCAGCACTATGGTCCATTCTTCGCGGGCCTGCTTGCCTATAGAGGCGTAGCCGTAGCCGGGCAAGTCCACCAAGAACCCTAGAAAGGCGCCTGCTTCCAAGGGATCGGGTATGCCGAATAGATTGATCAGGCGAGTGCGGCCTGGCGTCTTACTGGAAAACGCCAGCCTGCGTTGATTGGTTAGTACATTAATGGCTGTCGATTTGCCCGAGTTGGAGCGGCCAACGAAGGCAACTTCGGCCGTTGTAGGTTCGGGCAGCTGTTCAATAAGAGCCGCCGAAACGGTGAAGGAAGCGCGGTGCAAAAGGGACACGTGATAGGCCTGGTTCAGGTTAAGTTATTCGCTATTGTATAATCGCTTGTTTAGAACTGTTGCGCCATTTTTCTTAAGCCGTGCTTTAAGTGAAAATGGCGTTGTCATCATGGCGCTTAAAGCGCCTGGATCGAATAGCGATCGTCGAGGTCTTCATGAAGCGTGTGCTTTCCAGAATTATTATTGCCAGCGGTATTGTGCTGGGGTCTTCCGTCATATCTTTCGCGTCCGCCGCGGCTGTGGCGGTTGCCAAGCCCGACCTTGCTAAGGGCGAACAGTTATACGCCAATGGCGATGCTGCTAGGGGTGTACTGGCCTGTGCCAGCTGCCACGGTGCCGCGGGTAACAGCACGATACCGGCTAATCCGAATCTGGCGGCGCAGCCCCACGAATATATCCTTAAGCAACTCCAGGACTTCAAAGCACAGGCTGATAAGCCCGCTGCGCGTCGTGGTGCTGGTGGCGCTGATACTGTCATGACCATGTTTGTCAGCCAGTTGACTGCGGAAGACATGGCCAACGTGGCTTACTACTTGGCGCAGCAGCCCCTGGATCCAGAAACAGCCGGCAATGCGAGCAACGAAGCAACCATGGAACGTGGTCAGAGCATCTGGCGCGGTGGTCTGCCTGATCGCAAAGTACCTGCTTGTGCAGCCTGTCACTCGGCTAATGGCGCAGGTCTTCCTGGCGTGTATCCCCGCATAGGTGGCCAGTTCCCGTCCTACATTGCTGAACAAATGAAGTTGTTCCGTAGTGGTGACCGTGCTAACGGACCTATGATGCATGATATCGCTGACCGCATGTCAGATTCCGATATCGCTGCGGTATCTGATTACGCAGCCGGATTGCGCTAAGTACGTCTTTTACGGAACGTTTCTGTACCGACGGGTCTAAGACGAGGGGGCACTAACGGGTGGCCCCCTTTTTTCATGCAGTTTTCTTGGTGAAACACCTCTTGTGAACGTCTCTACTCCAGGTCGCCGTTGGGGCGCCGATATCTTTGAGCTGTTGGGCTCCATGCGTTTTGCTGTCAGCCTGTTGATGTTTATTTGCATCGCCAGCCTGATAGGTACGGTGCTACAACAAAACCAGGCGCCTAACGCGTATATCGACCAATTCGGCCCCTTTTGGTTTTCTGTCTTTGACAAGTTTTCCATCTGGAGCATTTACAACACGTGGTGGTTTGTACTGATCATGGCATTTCTGGTGCTATCCACCAGCTTGTGTCTGATACGCAATACCCCCAAAATGTTGCGCGACATGCGCACTTTTCGCGAATACGTGCGTGGTAACAGTTTGCGTGCTTTCCCCAATCGGGTAGAAGTCACCAGTGCGCTGTCGCTACAGGAAAGCTTGCAACAAACCCAGCAATGGCTGGATTCCCAGCGTTATAAATACAAATTACGCCAGGATGGCGACGCCATCCTGGTGGCGGCCAAAAAAGGCAGCACCAACCGTCTGGGCTATATTTTTACGCATGCCGCCATTGTGGTGATTTGTATTGGTGGGCTGCTGGACAGTGAGCTGCCTGTGCGCATGCAGGTTTGGTTAGGGGGCAAGCAGCCCATTACCGACAATATGCTGATCTCTGAAGTGCCTGCCTCGGGGCGCTTGTCGCCTGCTAACCCCAGTTTCCGAGCCAATATGCTGGTGCCGGATGGTGGCCAAAGCAGCAGCGGTATTATTAGCGTTGATAACGGCGTTTTGGTGCAACCGCTGCCGTTTACCTTGAAGCTCAACCGGTTTCTGGTGGACTACTACTCCACAGGGATGCCCAGTTCTTTCAAGAGCGAAGTCGAAATTACCGATCCTGATACGGGTAAAACGTTTAGCCAGACCATAGAGGTGAACGAGCCCCTAAGATTCAAGGGCGTTACCGTCTACCAGTCCAGTTTTGATGATGGCGGCAGCACGGTGGAACTCTTGGGTTATCCCTTGCGCGGTCCCCTCAATAAGCCCTTCCCAGTGAAAGCTACGGTAGGCAAGGCGACTGAACTGACGGTAGGCAATGGCGCGACTAGTGAAACCCTACAGGTGGATGTTTCTGGCCTGCGAGTCATTAACGTTGAAAACATGAAGGGCGATCTGGATCCACAGCCCAAGGCATTCACCGAGCACGTGGCAGCCGTTACGGGCAGTGCTGCGGGTGCAAAAAATGATCATTTGCAAAATGTAGGCCCCAGTGTGCAGTACCGCATTATTGGGGCTGATGGTCAGGCGATCGAGTACACCAACTATATGTTGCCGGTTTTGCTGGATGGTAGTCGGGTGTTTTTGGCGGGTATGCGTGAGTCCGCCGCTGTGCCGTATCGCTACGTCAGGATACCGGCCGATCCTGACGGCACCATGACTGAATTTATGAATTTACGGGCAGCGCTGTCGGATCAGGTGATGGTCAATGAAGCGGTAGGTCGCTTTGCGGCTAAAAACGCTAATGATGCCATCCAGGAGCCGTTATTGCTTAAAGCCGCAAAGGGCGCACTAGATACCTTTGCGCGAGCCGGTTTTAATGGCATTATAGAAAACGTACCTGAAATAGACCGCGAAAAAGTACTGGGTTTCGCGGTGCCCATGATACAAGTGTCGCTGGGTGAGTTGCGCAATGTCATGCGCGAACACTCGGGCTTGCCACCAGTGGAAACCATGGGCCCGGAAGGCCAGGAAGCTGATAGCTGGTTGCAATTGTCGCTGTTGGCGTTTGCAAACTTGCCAGACTACCCAGCGCCGGTATTCTTATCGCTAAAAAGCTTTGAGCATGTCCAGGCCAGTGTGTTTCAGATCGCGCGCAGCCCAGGCAAAAATACGGTTTACATCGGGTGTTTATTCCTGATTATCGGGGTGTTTTCCATGTTCTATATTCGCGATCGCAGAATTTGGGTATGGATCAGACCTCGTGAAAATGGCAGCGATATCTTGGCTGCCATGACATCCCAACGTCGTACTCTTGATTTCAACCATGAATTCGAGCGTTTCAAACAGGCGTTCACGCGCTTGTCTACGTAAAAAGGCACACTCTATGTCACAGACCCTTAATCCTTCGCACACGCCTTTATGGGACGACGCAATGACAGCCAGCGGCGATTCGCGTGGCCGTCGAGGCAAACCCGACTGGACGGATGTCGTCTTTTTTCTGTTGCTTTCGGCTGGGGCGGTGTATGCGTTATTCACGTACAACAACGCCATGGACTATTACGAACAGCTGATCCTGGGCGGAGCCGTACTGGGCTTCAGCTGGATGGCGTGGTTATGGCGTCCTTTGCGTACAGTCATGGTGCTTAGCGGTCTAACAGCGTTGTTTGCTGTCTGGCTGTATAGCAATGGTCAGGGTCTGGCCAACGGCGATATTACGCGTGCAGAGACGGTGTTTTTTCTTAAATACTTATTTTCATCACAGTCTGCCATTCTGTGGATGTGTGCCTTATTTGTCCTGGCTACCATTACCTACTGGATAGGTATATTCAGCACGACCGCTGCGTGGCTGGGTACGGTGCTGACCTGGAGCGCGGTGTATGCAGGCATAGTTGGCTTACTGGTGCGCTGGCGTGAAGGCCATTTATTGGGCCCCGATATTGGTCACATCCCAGTCAGCAACCTGTATGAAGTATTCGTGCTGTTTGCTTTGATCACTGCGTTGTTCTACTTGTACTACGAGCGCCGTTACGCCACCCGGGCCCTAGGCGGCTTTGTGTTGCTGGTGATTACGTCAGTCGTGGTCTTTTTGTTGTGGTATTCCTTTACGCGTGATGCGTTCCAGATACAGCCCTTAGTTCCTGCTTTGAAAAGCTGGTGGATGAAACTGCACGTACCTGCCAACTTTATCGGCTATGGCACGTTTTCCCTAGCCGCGATGGTGGGCTTTGCCTATCTGGTCAAGGAAAATGGCCAAACCCGTTCTTGGATAAAGCTGGCGCCAGTTTTCCTGCTGGGTGCGGTCTTGTGCGCCGAACCTATGATCTTCGGTTCAGGCGAACTGTCCGCTACCTGGATGCTGTATTTCGGTATCGGTGCTTTAGTGGTGGGCACCATATTGGCATTTCGTGGCCCTATTTCAGCTAAGTTGCCGTCACTGGAGATCCTGGACGACATCATGTACCGGGCCATAGCGGTAGGCTTTGCCTTCTTTACTGTGGCCACGATACTGGGCGCTTTGTGGGCAGCCGATGCATGGGGTACCTACTGGCAGTGGGATCCCAAAGAGACCTGGGCGCTAATTGTTTGGCTGAATTATGCGGCCTGGCTGCACATGCGTCTTATCAAGGGGCTGCGCGGCTCTATGGCAGCCTACTGGGCGTTGGCTGGCTTGCTGATCACGAGCTTTGCTTTCCTAGGGGTCAATATGTTTTTGTCAGGCTTGCACTCTTACGGCGAAATCTAAAGAACATGGCGTTGGCGCCAATTGACAGCGCCATTTTATTCACTTACGGTAGATGGTTGTCTTAAACGTAACAAAAATAACCATCTCCGTTGATAGGCGCCATGTTACACACTGATGAGGGTCCAAACATCAAAGCCAGAGCTAACCGTCTGGTTGATCAGGTGTTTGCGACCCAACTTGAAATTCTGCAGTCTTTTCTTCCGCTTAAGGGGTGGTTGCTGGGCTATGACAGTGGTGGTCATTTTTCCGTAGTAGCCTCAACCGGTGGATTTGTTGGCACGTCCCAGGCAGTTTTAACCGCCATGACCGACGGTCTATGGTCGCTACAGACAGAATGTGCCGCAGTTTGCCACCGTATGGTGGATCTCGACAAACTCCATAGCCTTGATCTTATGGGGGGGTGCCCCGCACTAATGGGGACATCGAGCAGTCCCGGTAATGTACATTTGGTGCGCATGACACTGAATAGTCTGGATAGCACTAATCAGGCGTATTTATTTGGCCTATCGGACTCTTGTCCTTGCACTACCCTGAATAGTGTAAAAGACCAGGTAATGCAGTGTCTGGATGCCATGGGTCTGATCGTGGCGTTATGCACCGAACTTACCGCACTTAGCCAACGGGCCACCGAAATTCAACGCGATGCCTTTATTGACCCGCTGACCATGGTCATGAATCGTTCAGGCTGGAACCACTCCTTACTAGAGCTGGAAACCCTAGAGGCCACAACAGCTACCGGGGCCGCCATCATCATGCTGGACCTGGACCTGCTCAAGGAAGTTAACGATAGTCAAGGGCATAGTGCTGGGGACGACTTGCTGTGCCTGACCGCCCATACCATTACGTCCGTGTTGCGCAGTGGGGATATTGTCGCCCGTCTGGGCGGTGATGAATTCGGTATTATTGTTAAAAGCGCTACGCCTGACAGTGCCATCCTATTAATGCAGCGCCTTAAGGTTGCCTTTGACAAGGTCAAGATAGGCATATCCATGGGGGCGGCTATGCAATCAGAAGCCGGCAATAGCTTGCAAGTCACCGTACAAATGGCGGACAAGCGCATGTACGCCGACAAGCGCACTAAACCTGCTAGTGGAAAGCACTATCTGGATTGGATGTTAGGTCGTGCAAATCATCCTTTGAACACCTAAGCCTAGGTCCCGGATGTTTGCTGGTCTAAGGCCAGAGCTGGGTTTTTTTTGCGTACTGGGGCGTTGCGGCGGGGCTGATGTTGAGCATGTAGGATAAGCTCGCGGGTTTCGGCGTTGTTCACCAGATCATTAATGGTCAACGCATTCAATATGTCTGCAGGCGCCTGAGCGCGTGAAATAGCCCATCCTTGTACGTAATCTACCCCCAGCTCCTGCAAGGCCTGCAGGGTGGCACAGTCTTCTACCCATTCAGCGATGATTTTCATGCCCAGGTTGCGCGCAAGCTCCACGATCGCCTTGACGATGGCAATATTGGTTTCGTTGGCCAACATGTCCTTGACCAGTGCTCCGTCAATTTTGATGGCGTCGGCAGGGAGTTCCTTCAGGTAGGAAAACGAGGTGTAGCCCGCGCCAAAGTCATCCAGTGCGATACGTATGCCCATAGCCTGTAGGCGGCCCATCAGGCGACGCGTACGGTTCAGGTCTTGCAAGGCTACGCCTTCAGTGATTTCTACCAACAGGCGACGCGCTAGGTGCCCATAGGTGGCAAGTATCCCGAATAGCGACTCCATGAACTTTTCATCGTTCAGCGAGACGCCACTAAGGTTAATGCTGACCAATTGGGTTTTATTCAGGCGCTGTTCGTGTTTTGCCAGCCATTCCAACGTGGCCAGGAACACCCATTTGTCTATGGTGGTGATGGTGCCGCTGGCTTCAGCGGCTCTGACTATGCGGTCGGTGGGGATCAAGGTTCCGCTGGAATCACGCACCCGTAGCAGAACCTCGAAGTCCAAGGTATTCAAAGGCTGGTGCAACGACATGATGGGCTGCATTTCCAGGTACAGGCCGCGTGGCGAATCGCCGCCTTCAAGCTGGTCGAATAGCCGCAGTTCTTCGCTGTGCTCTATGAGTTCTGGGGAGTTGTGTTCGTAAATTTTCACGTCGGCGTGTTGCTTGCGAGCGTCGCGACAGGCCCGACTGGCGGCAGAAATGGCGTCTTTGGCCAGCATTTGGCTGTTGACGTCTATGACGCCTACAGCGGCCTTCATGTGAAAAGCGCGTCCTTCGACTTGAAAGCTTACCGAATTCAACGAGGTGGCTATTTGTTGTGCTACCGGCTCGACATTGCTGGCCTTGGTGTTGGGGAACAAGATGATAAATTCATCGCCGCCTATACGTCCCAGTTGCTGCTGTCCGCTAAGCGCGATTTTAATGCGCTGACAGACCTGCTTCAGGACCTCGTCGCCAGCTGTATGGCCGAACATGCCATTGATGCGTTTGAAATGATCCAAGTCCAGATAGGCCAGGGCGCAGGGTTCGCCATCGGCGAGCTTTTCTAGTGATTGGTCCAGTGCTTTCTCTATGCCATTGCGATTCAGGACTTCGGTCAACGGGTCTTGATCAAGCTGGTTACGTAGTTTCTGTATGATTTCCGTGCGCGCAGTGACGTCTTGCAGTGAGCCTTCGATCAAACCATCGGCTACAGCCACGCGTATGACGAAATGCTTAGGTAGCGTGGGGTCATTCGCTGCGTGGTAGCGACCAATGTCAATATCAGCGCCCGCTAGTGTTTGCTTGGCCAGTGCGCTCCAGTTTTGATCCAGAAAGTAGTCTGTCCATTCTGGCGCCTGATGGTCGTCCATGGAAAAGCCCAGCATTTGTTCGATGACGTGATTGGCGCGCAAAAATACGCCATCGCTATCCAGGGTGAACATGCCGACCGGTGAAATAGCGTAGTTGCTGACGAGTTCGGTTTGAACCCTGAGGCGTTCGTTGCGTTCTTCACGTATGCGTTCGGCTACGGCCAGGGCCACCATTACGCTGGATAACAGCAGCGCAATGACGCTATTGAAGATATCCAGGAAGTCGGTGCGGCCAAAGAAGGCCAGGGAAGCACCCGACAGCAGCACACATAGCGCCATACTTAAGGACACGATATGCCACAGCCAGACACGAGATCGATTGCGGTACAGGACGCGCGACAGCAGAAATGCAGCCACTGAAATGCCAAAGGCGGTAATCACCCACATCAGGGGTTGAAATGCGTTATGCGGCAGTGCCAGGGCGCCTACCAGTAACACCAAGCCCGCGTATTGGGTGACGCGCAGCAGACGCGGGTAATTTAGCCGGTAGTTGTTACGGAATAGTTGGGTGAATAGCGTGTAAGTCAGCAAATAGTAGCCGGCTATGGTCAGCTGTCGAATCTGGGGCATCCACTCCAGAGGGATCAGATAGCCCAGCCACTGGGTATCCCAGCCCATGGCGTAAGCACCCAAGCGTAGATTACCCACCAGCCAGGCTGATAGCAGCAGGTAGATCCATTCGCGGTTGGTGATGGCAATGACCAGAGTGAACAAGGCGATGGTCATCAGACCACCTTCAAGTAGTCCGGTGCCGCGTGCATGACGCTTGGAGGCCTTATGTAGATTGATGACAGGCCAAAGTTCGGACGTAATAACGGTGGGGTGAGCCAGAGAGATCTGGCACAGCACTGAACGTGGGGAGTGCATAGCCCCCAGAATAATGGCGAAGCCTAGCTTGCTGGCTCGTAGGGCGCCGTCAGAGCCACCACGGTAAGCTTTGCCCATAGAGGTCAGGTCGGTGCCGTTCCAGCACTGCAGGCTTTGGGTGGGTGCAGAAGGAATATCTATGGCGGTGTGCCCGTTGCTGGGCTGAGCAGGAATAGTAAATAATAACCAGGCGTGCTCAGAGACCTGCGCGGAGGATACCGGAGCCAGCATGGATAACTGCTGTAAGGCCTGCTCAGGGGTACTTGGCGCTATGTCATCGGCCAGCGCCTGGAAGGCCAAAGGTTGGCCTTTTTCAAGTGGATAGTAGTTGGGCAGGTTAAGCACTGCCAGTATGGATAAGAGGACTATCCCGGCAGGAATCAGATACAAAGCGATAACGTAGACAAGACGACCCGATGCCGCTGCTGAGGTAGCAGACAGGAACTGGCGTAATGCTTGCAACGACGTCATGGATTCCTTGTAGGGGACACCAGTTGGTATGTATATACCGTGGATAGTTAATTCAAATCAATATACACAAATTTGTGACAGTCCGCGTTGTTTTATAACCAAAGGAAACCACAATGTTGTCACATTAACGTCTATTACTGCTATCTAGAGGCCGCGAGTGTTTGGCGCAATAGATCTTAAAAGTTAACGTCTGTCTTACTACTTTCTTTATAACGAAGGTGTTACTGAGTCTGGCAGTACCGTTTCCGAAGCAAACAGGCTAGCCAGGGTTTCGCGGGGACGTACTACATGGGCCTGGGTGCCATCAACCATGACTTCGGCGGCTCTTGGGCGTGTGTTGTACTGGCTGGACATGGTAAAGGCATATGCGCCAGCTGACATAATGGCCAGCAGATCGCCTTCTACGAGTGCGAAATCACGATCACGGGCCAACCAGTCACCACTTTCGCAGATGGGGCCGACGAGATCGTAAGTCTTAGTCGTTTCCTGAGGGCGTGGCGTAACTGCTTCTACGCTGTGCCACGCGTCGTATAGCGTGGGGCGTATCAAGTCATTCATGGCCGCATCGACAATGGCGAAATTTTTGGCGGGCGCATGTTTCAGGTATTCCACGGTGGTTAGCAGTACTCCGGCATTGCCTACCAGGGAACGGCCTGGTTCTAATACCAGTTGCAGATGGCCTAGTTCGTGGTGGTCCAAGGCGGCAAAGACTTTGGCCAGCAGTACGGACGGTGCCAACAGGGTTTCGTCGGTGTAGCGTATACCTATGCCGCCGCCCAGATCCAGATGTTTTAGCGCGATGCCGTCGGCATGTAGTGCTTTGATAAGAACGATGAGCTTGTCCAGGGCGTCCAGGTAGGGCGCGACCTCGGTGATTTGCGAGCCTATATGGCAATCCACACCGACCACATTCAGTCCGGGCAGCGTGGCAGCCAGCGCATAGATACGCAAGGCGTCGTCTATGTCTATGCCAAATTTGTTTTCTTTGAGGCCCGTGGAAATATAAGGGTGGGTGTGGGCATCCACATCGGGATTGACCCGCAAGGAGACCGGCGCGGTCAGGTTCAAGGCCACTGCTACTTTGGATAGACGTAACAGCTCGGACTCGGATTCAACGTTGAAACACTTTACACCGGCTTGTAGCGCTGCTTCTAGTTCCCAGGTCTGTTTACCCACGCCAGAAAACACTACGCGGGCGGGGTCGCCGCCTATGGCCAGGACACGGGCCAGCTCACCGCCTGAAACGATGTCAAAGCCGGAACCCAACTGGCGGAATTCATTCAGTACCGCCAGGTTGGAGTTCGCCTTCATGCCGAAGCACACCAGCACGTCACGGTCCCCGGCGGCACTGCGATAGGCCTCCCAGGCATCGTGCAGCGCTTGGCGGGAATAGACATATAAGGGTGTGCCATGGTCGCGAGCCAGCTCAGCCAGGGAAATGTCTTCAGCGTGCAGGACGCCATCTTTAAACTGGAAGTGAGGGGCAACTGTCATGGTTTCAACGTCTAAGTAAACAGTGTTAAAGGGGAGTACGGCTTAATTTGCTGATTCGGTCAGCGGTTGCTGTGGTGCAGGCGGCACGGTTAGGGCAGCATCGGGTTCAGGGGGCGGAGGCATGTATAGCGGCCCCTTATAGCCGCAAGCGGTCAAGCTGGCCACTAGGGCTATGCCCGCCACAATGCGGGCAAGGGCGGGCGTATGCTGGATGGCAGGGCGCATAAGATGAGTAGCCTTAATGGACATGGTTAAAAGGGGACTAGGTCGGTTGGCCTGTTGTTGCTGGCGCCATCGTGACTTAGCTGGTTCAACAGATTGCCTATGCCATCGGATTCCGATGGATTGTCAAGAATCGGATCGAAGGGCGAGGGCAAGCCGACGCGTGCGATAGCCTGTCCGGGTGGAAATTCAGCAAAGTAGTAGTCCCCATCAATTTTGCTTAGACCATCAGGCATGGGGCCAGGCGGAGTTTGCGGCTGGTCCTTGAGGGCGACGCGCATATAGTCCAGCCAGATGGGCAGGGAGACGCCACCACCGGTCTCGCCGGAACCCAATGAACGGGGCTGGTCGAAGCCCATCCAGGCCACGCCCACCAGTTTGGGTGTAAAGCCAGCAAACCAGGCGTCCACGGAGTCGTTAGTGGTACCTGTTTTGCCGCCGATGTCGTTGCGCTTCAATTCGCGACTGGCGCGGGCGCCAGTACCAGAGGTAGCCACGCCACGCATCATGTCGTTCATGACGTACACAGTACGGGGGTCGATGGCGCGCGCGGCGGAGTCACCAGCCATTGTAGGCCTGGACTGCATAATGACTTTGCCTTCGCTATCGGTGACGTGGTCGATCAAGTAGGGCGGGACGCGATAGCCGCCATTGGCGAAAACCGTGAAGCCGCTGGCTAGTTGTAGTGGTGTCACGCTACCCGCGCCTAACGCCAAAGGCAAGACGGGGGGTTGACGTTCACGGTCGAAACCAAAGCGAGTGATGTAGTCCTGCACATATTTTGGACCTACCGCCTGCATGATGCGTATGGACACCATGTTCTTGGACTTGTACAAGCCTTGACGCATGGTCAGCATGGGTTCGTAGTTGCGACCGTAATTTTTGGGCGCCCAGGCCTTGGAGCCGGTTTGGGCGGCGGTTAGAACGAAGGGCTCGTCAGATATTTGCGTAGCTGGAGTCAGGCCGCGCTCCAGCGCGGAGGCGTAGATAAACGGCTTGAAGGCCGAGCCAGGCTGTCGCCAGGCCTGGGTAGCGCGGTTAAATTTGCCTTCGACAAACTGAAAGCCGCCTACCAAGGCTTGTATGGCGCCATCCTGTGCCCGCAGCGAAACAAAGGCCGCTTGCACAGCCGGCATGTTCAGAATTTCCCAGGCATCGTTATTTTTATGAATATAGACGACTGAGCCACGCTGGATTTTGACCTTGGCAGTAGCTTTTGGCACCAGAGCGCGGGCAATAACGCGCAAGGCGCTTTTGTCTGTGATTTCTATAATTTCGTTCGCAGTCCTGGCGACGGTCACTTTGGTGGGGCTGGCTTCGAGCACCACTGCGGTAAGCATGTCGTCACGGTCTGGGTATTTTTCCTGCAGGCCGTCCAGCAAGGCGTCCAACTGGGCAGGCGTGTTTTCTACGCCAGCAGGCAGGCTCAAGGTTTCTTCGGGGCCGGGATAGGGCGCGCGTCGCGTGTAAGCCAGTATGCCGTCGCGCACGGCATGGTAGGCAGCCTCCTGGTCAGCAGACTGTACGGTGGTATATACATTGAATCCGCGCGAGTAGATATTGTCCTGATAGACACCATAAAGCAGTTGACGGGCAAGCTCAGCCACGTAGTCGCCGTGTATCGCGTAGCCGCCCGCCGGGGTGCCCAGCGCCGACTTCAGGACGATAGGCTGGTCTACGGCTTGCTGGTATTCGGTGTCGGTGACGTAGCCCAGGCCTTTCATGCGTCCCAACACATACATTTGGCGCGATCTGGCGCGTTCGTAGTTGGCGATAGGGTTAAAGCGTGAAGGCGCTTTGGGAATGCCAGCCAGCATAGCGGCTTCGGCCAGGGTTATTTCACCTAGGGGTTTACCGAAATAAGCCCGTGAGGCCGCTGCAAAGCCATAGGACCTATGGCCCAGATAGATCTGGTTCATGTATAGGTCCAGGATCTGGTCTTTGCTAAGCGTGGCCTCGATTTTAAACGTCAGCAGAAGTTCGTAGAACTTGCGGGTGTAGGTTTTTTCAGACGATAGGTAGAAGTTGCGTGCTACCTGCATCGTGATGGTACTGGCGCCCTGCGTCTTGGACATATGGGTAAGGTTAGCCAGGCTGGCGCGTGCTACGCCGGCCCAGTCTATCCCGCCATGCTGATAAAACCTGTCGTCCTCGGCTGATAAAATAGCCAGCTTCATGACATCGGGGATTTCATGAAAGCGCAGGACGTTGCGGCGTTCTTCGCCGAATTCGCCGATCAGGACCTTGTCGGCGGTATAAATCCGCAAGGGTACCCTGGGCCGATAATCTATCATGGCACCCAGGTCGGGCAAATTGGGCCAAGCCAGGGCCAGGGCAAGCGAAACCAGCAAGGCGCCGCACACCCCTAGCCCAGCCATAAAAATGGCTGATTTAAGGAAGAAGCGGCCTAGCCACGAAGTGGGGTTGCCGGATGAAGATTGGGTGGTGTCAGAAGAACTCATTGGGGGCGATTTTAAGTCCGATAATGACCAGACTATGATTTACGCAGCAGGTTTATGTAACCGAATAAAGCAGTGTAGCGGTGTAGACCGGGAATGCAAGTAGGATAATACACAAATGAATGACTTTATATCTACGGGTGCCACTGCCCCGGAACTTATAGTGGCAAATGCTGCTGAACCTATAGAAATACAGGCTTTACCATATCATAAGCCAGTGTTCCTAGTGGGTATGATGGGGGCAGGAAAGACCACGATAGGTCGTGCTTTAGCGCGTTTGCTGGGCCGCGATTTTCTGGATCTGGACCACGAGCTGGAAGCACGCTGCGGTGTAAGGGTGTCGTTAATTTTCGACATCGAAGGCGAGGAAGGGTTCCGTAAACGTGAAACCCTGGCGCTGGACCAGTGCTCACAGCGACAGGATATCGTACTGGCAACAGGCGGCGGAGCTGTGCTTGCACCTGAAAACCGTGACTATTTGCGCCAGCGTGGCGTGGTTGTGTACTTGCGCGCCAGTGCCGACGAACTGTATAAACGGGTAGCCCGTGACCGTAACCGGCCTTTGTTGCAAACGGCAGATCCACGCGGGCGCATAGGCGAGCTGCTGGAACATCGCGCGCCGCTATACGAAGAAGTGGCTGATTTGGTGTTTGACACTGGCCCGGCCCCCGTGTCGCAATTGGTGCGCACTCTTATTCCCTTACTTCAGCAACATAGGAAGCCATAGTGATTACAGTTCAGGTTGATACCCCCGGTGGCGCTTATCCCATACATATAGGGCCTGGGCGTCTGGATCATTTGGCAGATAGCATCCCTGATGACGCTACAGCCATTGCCCTGGTCACTAACGATACCGTGGGGGCTTTGTATGGTGACCGTGCCCAACAGGCTCTGGAAGCCTCTGGGCGTCGTGTAATACGCATTACTTTGCCCGATGGCGAATCCTACAAGAATTGGGAAACGCTGAACCTGATTTTTGATGCTTTGTTACAACACCGGCTGGACCGTAAGGCCGTGCTGGTGGCGCTGGGCGGTGGCGTAGTGGGTGATATGTGCGGCTATGCGGCAGCTAGCTATATGCGCGGCGTACGGTTTGTGCAGGTGCCTACGACCTTGCTGTCCCAGGTGGATTCGTCGGTAGGCGGTAAAACCGGCATTAACCACCCTTTGGGCAAGAACATGATAGGGGCGTTTTATCAACCTATCGCCGTGGAAATTGATACCGATGTCCTGGCCAGCCTGCCTGCACGTGAAATTTCGGCCGGCTTGGCCGAAGTCATCAAGTACGGCATGATCATTGATGCTGATTTTTTCGACTGGTGTGAAAACAATATGGCTGGCTTACGGGCCCTGGACGCCAAGGCCATCAGCTATGCCATACAGCGCTCCTGCGAGCTCAAGGCCTATGTGGTGTCGCAAGACGAACGGGAATCCGGATTGCGGGCCATCTTGAACTTTGGCCACACCTTTGGCCATGCCATTGAAGCCGGCTTGGGCTATGGGCAGTGGTTGCATGGCGAAGCCGTGGGTTGCGGGATGATACAGGCGGCGCAGTTGTCGGCGCTTAGCGAAGGCTTGTCGGCAGACAGCGTGCAACGCGTACAGGCCCTTGTTCAGGCCAGCGGTTGCCCTGATTTACCCCCAGACCTGGGCACCCAGCGCTGGCTGGATCTGATGCAAGTGGATAAAAAAACCCAAGGCGGTGAACTGCGCTTTATTGTCCTGCCCGAAATAGGCGTGGCGCGCTTCAAGCCAGTACCGACTGCCGCCTTACTACAGGTGCTGGCGCTGGCAGAAGCTGGATCTGCCAGCGCCACGGCGTCGGCATGACGGCGCTGGCGCCTTACGCCTGCCATCCCGAATATAGTCGGGGGCGTCGATATGCCGAAGCGCCGCCCACTGGCCGCAATCAATTTCAACGCGACCGTGATCGCATCATTCACTGCAACGCCTTTCGCTTGTTGGAATATAAAACCCAGGTTTTCATCAATCACGAAGGTGATTTGTTTCGTACTCGCCTGACCCACAGCATAGAAGTGGCCCAGATAGGGCGCACGCTGGCGCGTAATTTGCAGGTACATGAAGACTTGGTCGAGGCCATATCCCTAGCCCACGATCTGGGTCATACGCCGTTTGGCCATGCCGGCCAAGACCAACTGAACGCCTGCATGCGCGAATTGGCGCCTGGCGCTGGCGGTTTTGAGCACAATCTACAAAGCTTGCGCGTGGTGGATGAGCTGGAAGAGCGTTATGCCAGCTTCGATGGGCTGAACCTGTGTTTTGAAACCCGCGAGGGCATACTGAAGCATTGTTCGGCCAAACATGCGCGTCAACTGGGCGATGTGGGCGAGCGCTTTATCAATCGTACCCAGCCTTCGCTAGAAGCTCAGATCGCCAATCTGGCGGATGAAATTGCTTACAATAATCACGATATTGACGATGGTTTGCGTTCCGGGCTGATCACCATTGACCAGCTAATGGTGCTGGAAATATTCTCTACCCACCATGACCAGGTTAAGCGTCAATATCCAAATCTGGACGGACGTCGCCTTATTGCCGAAATTATTCGCGCCATGATTAACACCCTGGTGCTGGATATGACGCACACGACTCAGGCCAATATCCTGAGCGCGCAGCCCGGTAGTGTGGATGATGTCAGGCAGGCCGCACCACTGGCGGCCTTTTCTGTATCCATGCGGCGTCAGGCAGATGAGCTGAAAGCTTTTTTATTAAGCAATTTGTATCGTCATTATCGAGTCATGCGCATGACGACCAAGGCGCGTGCCATAGTGCGAGAACTGTTTCACGCATTTTTGAATAATCCGCGCTTGCTGGCCGACGAATACCGTCGTGATGACGAGGTGGCACAAGCGCGTGCCATTGCTGACTATATTGCGGGCATGACAGACCGTTATGCGATGCGCGAGCACCGCCACCTATTCCTCATGGAATAAATTCCAGACAGGGAATAGGTGGGGCTTAGTGACTTAGGCCACGCGAGCCCTGTCGACGATACGGTTGGCCTGTTCTTGCGATACGCTGGTACCCATAGATCCCATGGTGGAGCCCCAGGATCGGCTGGCTGTGCCCAAGCGCGTGCTGATGAATGCGTCGATGACGTCAGTGGTGGAATGCTGCAGTAGCTCTGAACCCTGTATTGCCAAGGCCATGGCTTCGCTGGCGGGTCTGGCTAGGAATTCATCGTTCATTGCTTGCCTGATCAGTGGTTCTAGTGTGCTTAGGTAGGCATCAAAGCGGCTATCCATGCCTTTCACAGCGCTGACTTCGGTCATGAAGGCATCCAGAGCGGCGGGTACTCGTAGCAGAGAGCGACGCACATCCATGCACATCATATTGGCCGTGCCTTCCCAGACGCTGTTCAATGGGGATTCGCGGTAGACGCGTGCCATAGGGTTTTCTTCGATGAAACCATTGCCGCCATGGCATTGCAGGGCTTCATAAGCCACAGCGGGTGCTCGCGAGCAGTTGAAGAACTTGGCCATGGGCGTGGCAATGCGGGCGAAGGCTTTTTCTTGTTCGTTACTGTCTATGTGGTCGGTGGCCTTGGCTACGCGCAAGGCAAACAAAGTGGCTGCCTCGACCTCTATGGCCATATCGGCCAGCACATTAGCCATCATGGGCTGCGCTGCCAACGATGAACCAAAGCCTTTGCGGGTGCTGGCGTGATTTAGCGCCAAAGTCAGCGATTGGCGCATTAAGCCTGCCGAGCCGACGGCAAAATCCAGGCGAGTCAGGTGGGCATGCGAAAGGATTTCACGCAGTCCCTTGCCTTCTTCGCCCACGCGTATCGCCCAAGTGCCTGAATATTCAATTTCACTGGAAGCGTTGGATTTATTACCGGATTTGTCCTTCAGGCGCTGAATGAAAAATGGATTGAAGCTGCCGTCAGACAAGGTGCGGGGTAGAAAGAAGCAGGTTACCTCGCCATTGACCTTGGCCAGTGTGAAAAAACCATCTGACTGGGGCACAGAACAAAACCATTTATGGCCGGTTAGTTCATACCAATGGGCCAGTCCGCCGTGGTAGTCGGCGCTATGAGAAAAGCGTGCCGTGGTCTGGGTTTCGCGCAGGTCGGAACCACCTTGTTTTTCGGTCATTGCATAACCGATGACGACCGAGGGCTTGTCAGCGACTTCGCGACGGCTGAATTCGTATTCTGTGCCACATACCTTGTCAGCCCAGATTTTCAGGCTGGGTTCGGCTTGGAAACCCGCATAAGAGGCATAGGCCATACCCATGGGACAAGCAGTACCGTGTTCGACCTGATTCCATAGGTAAGACAGAGCAGCGCGCGCAAAGTGTGGCTGGGCTTGCTTGGCTGTCCAGGCTAAGGAATGGACTTCGTGTTTCCAGGCCAAGGCCATCAGTTCGTGCCAACTGGGATGAAACTCCACCCAGTCTATGCGGTTGCCGTATCTATCGTGTGTTTTAAGCTCGGGAATGTGTCGATTGGCCAGCCTGGCCAGTTCCTGCACATAGGCACTGCCTGGCAGTTCGCCTAGCGCATGGCAGCGTGCGGCAGCCCAGGGTGCTTCGCGTTGCACCGCGGCAGACAGCACGGCATCGCCTTGAAAAGCATTGAATCCCACCAGTTCAGCCGCCTGGTTTTTTACGATGTGAGTGTCATAGTGGCCAGCGCCTGCTTGGGCAGGCATCAGCTTAAGGCGGTTGGCAGGTGAGTTCATGGTTGTCTCCAGAATTAAATAGTGGTGATTTTTTTAGGTAATGTCATGACGGCACAGCAACAGACTTCGGCAATCTGGCCGGCTAGTGTGCGCACGGCAGCGGTGTCGTGGCTGTCGTTGTTAAAGTCTGCATCAAATGGCGACAGCGGCCCTATCAGGCTTTCCATGAAGCCGCCGACGATGACGGTGGCGGCGATGCTGGCATCCATATCGTGACGGAAGTCGCCGCTGACCTGGCCGTCGCGCACTATGCGCATAATTTGCTTACTGATTTGGAAGCGGTAGGTAAGTCGAGCTTCGTCGATTTCGCGTTGGCAGGGTTCGGCGATCAGGGCGTAAGCCAGACGTCGGTTACGCATGGCCCGCTCTACAAAGGTTGACACGGCCATGCGCAGCCGTTCTGTGGGGGAAGCATCGCTTTTTGTAATGGCCTGCAGGACATCTACTTCACGTTGTGAAACAGCGGACAGTACTTCGACGAATAAATCAGCTTTGGAGGGGAAATACAGGTAGACGGTGCCAGTGGCTAGTCCGGCCATGGCAGCGACGCTGCTGACCTGTGCTTCGCGCCAGCCGCCTTCGCTGACCAGCGCCCGGGCGGACGACAGTATTTTGTTGCGGTTGTCGGCCAGTCTAGCTTCGACGTTCTGGGTTTTGCGGTAAGCCATGAAGGAATGAACTCGGATTCATAATGAAATGAATCTTAAATCATTGCTTGGTTTGGTGCAAGGTTCTTCGTCTTTTAGGTAGGGTTGTGTTTATGTGTGGCGTTGTTGGTTTCTTGGGTGCGTTTGCATTTACGAGTGGCGTCGTTGGTCTTGTAGGTACGTTCGCCCGCTGTGCCGAGCTCCTTACTCTGCGCCCCCGCTTCGCGAAAGGCGCTCCCGTAAGGCCTCGCCACTACGTGCTCGTCGCATATTCAGAATGGGTTACTAACACCCGTTGAATTAACGGTGTGGCATCGTCAGTGAAGTCTTGTGGCAGCCCACTAGGCAGGCAAACGTTGAGTTCACGGCAGGACCCTTTGCGAAGCGGGGTCCAGAGTGAAGCCCGACGGTTGACGGCCGATGCTACTGAAGAAACCTAAGAGTGTGGTGCGGCACTGTCGGTACATTAAGTACCTCCGCCCGTAGTGCCGAGCTCCTTACTCTGTGATCCCGCTACGCGGAAAATCACTCCCGTAAGGACTCGCCACTGCGGGCTAGGCACCGCTTCAGAACAGGGCCTCTAGAGGGGGAGGCGCTGTAGGTCATAAGAACTAAGACCGCATTTGCTTCAGATAGCGCCCTGTATGACTGGCTTCGCAAGCAGCAATATCATCTGGTGTGCCTTGAACCACGATGCGCCCACCGCCGTTACCGCCTTCCGGCCCCATGTCCACTACCCAGTCAGCTGTCTTTATGACATCCAGATTGTGTTCGATCACGACCACGGTGTTGCCGGCGTCGACCAGTTTGCGCAGCACATCCAGCAGCAGGGCGATGTCGTGAAAATGCAGGCCAGTGGTGGGTTCGTCCAGAATGTATAGCGTGCGTCCGGTGCTGCGTTTGGACAGTTCCAGCGATAGTTTGACGCGTTGGGCCTCGCCGCCGGATAGCGTGGTCGCGCTTTGGCCCAGTCGTATATACGATAAGCCTACATCCATCAGGGTATGCAGTTTGCGCGCCACGGTAGGCACGGCGTCGAAGTAGTCCAGCGCTTGCTCTACGGTCAGGCCTAATACTTCACTGACATTGCGCCCGCGATAGCGGATTTCCAGGGTCTCGCGGTTATAGCGCTGGCCTGCGCATACATCGCAGGGCACATACATGTCGGGTAGGAAGTGCATTTCCACTTTGACCACGCCGTCGCCTTGGCAGGCTTCGCAACGTCCGCCTTTGACGTTGAAGGAGAAGCGGCCTGGGTCGTAACCTCGGGTGCGTGATTCTGGCACCCCCGCGAACAGCTCGCGTATGGGCGTGAACATGCCGGTATACGTGGCTGGGTTGCTGCGCGGTGTACGTCCTATGGGGCTTTGATCGACGTTAATGATTTTGTCGAAATGCTCTAGTCCTTCCAGGGTGTCGTAAGGCGCAGGTTCGGTCTGGGCACGGTGCAGCTTTTGGGACACCACGGTGGCCAGGGTGTCATTGATCAGGGTGGACTTCCCTGAGCCGGATACTCCCGAGATGCAGACCAGGCGGCCGGCCGGTATGGCCAGATCCACTGATTTCAGGTTGTTGCCCCGACAGCCTTTAAGCAGCAAGCGAGGAAGGTCGTCGGTAATGGCGCGGTGTTCCGGGATGGCGATGCGGCGGCTGCCGCTTAGGTACTGCCCCGTTAGCGACGCAGGGTTGTCCAGAATGTCTTGCGGCGTGCCCTGAGCCACGATATCCCCGCCATGTTCGCCTGCGCCTGGCCCCATGTCGATGACAAAGTCGGCGGACCGTATCATGTCTTCATCGTGTTCGACCACGATGACGCTGTTGCCCAGGTCGCGCAAATGCATCAAGGTGCCGATTAAACGGTCATTGTCGCGCTGATGCAGTCCTATGGATGGCTCATCCAGCACATACATGACACCAGTCAGCCCAGAGCCTATCTGGCTGGCCAGACGGATACGTTGCGCCTCGCCGCCTGAAATGGTGTCCGCGCTGCGGTCCAGAGACAGATAATTCAGGCCGACATTGTTCAGAAACTGCAGGCGGGCTTCTATCTCGCGCACGATGCGATCGGCAATTTCCTTTTTTGCACCCGTCAGTGTCAATGCCTGAAACCAGGCCAGGCAATCGGACAGCGACAGGGCTTCGACTTCAAAAATGGCGCGGCCGCGCCGCTCGCCCAGGCCCACTTCGCTACCGATCAGGACGTGGCGGGCTTCGGTGCGCAGTCGTGAGCCCTGGCATGAGGAACATTTTTGGCTATGGCGATATTTGCCCAGTTCTTCGCGTACCGCGTTGGAGTCGGTTTCGCGCCAGCGCCGTTCCAAGTTGGGGATGACACCTTCAAAACTATGTTGCTTGACGGTAGTGGCGCCTTTTTCATTCAGGTACAGAAAGGCGATTTCTTCGTCCCCTGATCCGTACAGAACACATTGCTGTATATCGTCAGGTAGCTGGTTGAACGGCAATTCGATATCGAAGTCGTAATGGGCTGCCAAACTAGTCAGCAGTGTGTAGGTAAAGGCGTTACGACGATCCCAGCCGCGTATGGCGCCGCTGGGCAGGCTAAGGTCAGGAAAAGCGACCACGCGTTTGGGGTCGAAGACATCCACATTACCTAGCCCATCACATACAGGACAGGCACCCACAGGATTATTGAAGCTGAACAGGCGCGGTTCTAGTTCGGTCAGGCTATGCTGACAAATGGGGCAAGCATAATGGCTGGAAAACGTATGTTCTTCGTCGTTGTCCATATTTATGGCTATAGCCCGGCCTTGCGCCAGCTTTAGTGCTGTTTCAAAGCTCTCGGCCAGGCGCTGCTGGCTGTCGGGGCGCACCCGCAGGCGGTCTATCACCACATCGAAATCGTGTTTTTCGTTTTTATTCAGTGGTTCCAGATCGTCTATGGACACCATGGTGCCATTGACACGCAGGCGCACAAAACCCTGAGCCTGTAAACTGGCGCATTCGTCTTCGAAGCTGCCTTTACGCGAGCGGGCCACAGGGGCCAGTATGGATAGCCGGGTATCAGGCGCCCAGCTAAGCACTTTGTCTACCATCTGGCTAACGCTTTGAGCCTGCAAGGGCAGGGCGTGCTCGGGACAGTAAGGGGTACCCACCCGCGCGTACAATAGGCGCAGGTAATCGTGGATCTCGGTAATAGTGCCTACCGTAGAGCGCGGATTATGCCCGGCAGACTTCTGTTCTATGGAAATAGCAGGCGATAGACCTTCGATCAGGTCCACGTCAGGCTTGTCCATCAGTTGCAGAAATTGCCGCGCGTAGGCCGATAAGCTTTCTACGTAGCGGCGTTGACCCTCGGCGTATAAAGTGTCGAAGGCCAGCGACGACTTGCCTGATCCCGACAAACCGGTAACCACCACCAGTTTATGCCTGGGCAGGTCTACCGAGATGTTTTTAAGGTTGTGCGTACGGGCGCCCCGGATGCGAATTGCTTCCATCAGCTTCAAGTTCAAGGTCTTTCATCAGGCTAACTTGCTACTATAACGCGCAGTGCCTTGGCGTGCGGTACTTGATCTGTATATGTGTGTCTCTAGCGCTGCTGTTTAGGCGTAGTGCCATTTTTCTTTTTTGTAGAGTTTTTCATGTCTGACGCTGTTGTCCATCCCCAAAGCGCTACGCGAGTCAAGCTAAGGCTGACGCAAACGGAACGCCGCGCCAGTATCGCGCTGGCGCTGCTGTTTGCGTCCCGCATGCTGGGGCTGTTCATGCTGACACCCATATTTGCTGTGGCGGCCCAAACCATACCGGGTGGCAATAACGCGGCCAAGGTCGGCCTGGCGCTGGGCGCCTACGGCTTGACCCAGGCCATTATGCAAATACCCTTAGGGATGGCATCGGACCGTTATGGCCGGCGTCCCGTCATCGTGTTTGGCATGCTGTTGTTTATTATCGGCGGCGTGGTGTGCGCGCTGGCCTCGGACGTTAACTGGATCATTGCGGGTCGCATCATACAAGGGCTGGGAGCTGTATCTGCAGCCATTACCGCTTGGGTGGCTGATGCCACTCGCCCCGAAGTGCGTACCCGCGCCATGGCGATGGTGGGCGGGTCCATAGGCATTTCATTTGCCGTATCGTTGGTGCTGTCGCCTGTGCTGGTGGGCGAGTTTGGCTTGTCTGGCCTATTCTGGGCCATTAGCTTGTTGGGATTTGTGTGCTTGCTGATTGCCAGCTTTGTCGTGCCTGCTGTTCCCCAGGCACAGGCTCCCATTGTTCAGGCCAGTCCGCGTGACGTTCTGGGGCATATCGACCTGCTACGTTTGAATTTCGGTGTGTTTTGCCTGCACTTCATCTTGATGGCCTTGTTTATTGTTGCGCCAGGCATGTTGGAGAATGTGGGCGGCTACACCACGGCCAGCCTGTGGAAGGTCTATCTACCGGTGATCTTGCTGTCGTTTGTATTGATGGTGCCCGCTGTGTTCTACACCGAAACGCGTCGCGCTCACAAACGTGCCATGGACTACTCTATTGCTGGCCTGGTCGTTGTGTTGGCGCTGATGCCCTTGCTTAGCGACAATTTCGTCGCCCTGGTTGCGGCCTTGGTTGGTTTCTTTATCGCCTTCAATATTCTGGAGGCCTTGCAGCCATCGCTAGTGTCGCGCGTTGCACCGCCTGAATACAAAGGACTGGCCCTGGGCTTTTACAACACTGCCCAGTCGCTAGGCGTGTTTATGGGGGCCGTAGGTGGTGGCCTGATGGTGTCGCGTGGTCAGCCCTCTACCGTATTTTTCATGTCGGCCGCCCTGGCTCTGTTATGGTTGATTACCGCGCGCGGCTTCAAATCGCCCGCGTAGCACGTCGCAAAGGACAGAACCAAGGGCGGGACAAAATTCCCCCGCGTAGGAATACGCAATCAGCTTCTTTGCCAGCGGTTTATGACCGATAATGGCAAGTATGTGCAATTTTTCCAGATAAAGGTCAGCTCATGGCATCAGTTAATAAAGTTATTCTTATCGGCAACCTGGGCCGTGATCCAGAAGTCCGCTACAGCCCCGACGGCGCAGCCATTTGCAATGTGTCCATCGCCACCACCTCGCAATGGAAAGACAAAGCTACGGGCGAACGCCGCGAAGAAACCGAATGGCACCGCGTGGTGTTCTACAACCGCCTGGCCGAAATTGCCGGTGAATACCTGAAAAAGGGCCGTCCCGTCTATGTGGAAGGCCGCCTGAAAACTCGTAAATGGCAGGATAAGGACACTGGCGCCGACCGCTACAGCACCGACATCGTCGCTGACCAGATGCAAATGCTGGGTGGCCGCGAAGGCGGTGGTGAAGGTGGTGGCATGGGCGGTGGTGAATACAACCAGGCGCCAGCGCCTCAGCGTCAGCAGCAGCGTCCGCCACAGCCACGTCCAGCAGCACCCCAGGCCTCGCCCGGCGTGAATCTGGCTGATATGGATGATGACGTACCGTTCTAATGGGTCTTTAAACACCCTGTAAGTACAAAGCACGACGCTCTTGAAAACACCCCAATCATTGGGGTGTTTTCATTGGTGAGGCAGGTTATCGGCGGTATCGTCGTGGGCACATGGTCAATAGACGGAGTATGCTCCCCGTTTTTTCTGGCTTTCTACTAGGTTTTCTTATGATGATAGAAATACTTTCCTACTTGGCCCTGGGGGCAGGTATAGGAATACTGGCAGGCCTTTTGGGTATCGGCGGTGGTACGGTGACTGTGCCAGTTTTGGTATTCCTGTTTACAGCCCAAGGCATGGCGTCTGACTATATTCAGCACCTGGCGTTGGGGACATCAATGTCGTTGATAGTATTTACATCGTTGGCAAGTCTACGTGCCCATCATGCCCGTGGCGCGGTGAACTGGTCCATAGTGAAAGCCATGACGCCCTGGCTAATACTGGGAACCTTGTTAGGGGCCTGGCTGGCGTCTCGGTTGTCCAGCGACATCTTGAAGATGATTTTTGTGGTGTTTGTGTATTGCGTTGCCGTGCAGATGTTGTTCAACATCAAGCCTAAGCCTACCCGAGCCTTGCCTGGTCGTGCGGGTATGTTGACGGGCGGCGGCCTGATAGGTGTGTTTTCCAGCTTTGTAGGTATAGGCGGGGGCACATTGCTGGTGCCCTTCATGACGGCGTGTAATGTGCCGCTACGCGTGGTGATAGGGACATCGGCAGCGCTGGGCTTTCCGATTGCGGTGGCGGGCACCATAGGGTTTATTGGCAGCGGCTATGGCAATGCCAGTTTGCCCGCCATGAGCCTGGGGTTTGTTTATTTGCCGGCGTTATTGGGCATGGCCATTATCAGCGTATTTACCGCACCTTTGGGGGCCAGAATGGCGCATGCCTTGCCGGTCAGCAAGCTTAGGACGCTGTTTGCCTTCCTGTTGCTTGCCGTGGCTACGAAAATGCTGTTGTCTTTGCTGTAAACAGCTTAAAAATCCAGGTCGTCCTGTATGGCGTCTATACCAGCTTGCGAGCAAGCATCATCGGCATCTGCACCGGGCGCACCAGATACACCGATAGCGCCTACCAGCGAACCAGCCGCTTCAATATGCAGGCCGCCACCCAGTGCCAATATGTGCGACACGTGGCGTATCCCAGAGGTGGGTTCGCCGGGCTGGGATACTTTGCCCAGGCTGGTGGTGTCCATTTTGAAGCTGGCTGCGGTGTAGGCTTTGCGGGTAGCGGTTTCTGGGGTGTGGGCGCCTGCGTAACGATCACGCAACATGGCGATGGGCAGGCCGGTGCGGTCAGTAACGGCTACGGCAACTTGGTAGCCGCTGTCGCGACAGCTTTTCAGGGCGGCTTGGGCGGCGACCAGTGCAGCCTCGGGAGTTAGCGAGCGGGTTTCAAAGGTGGCTTCTTGAGCCATGACGCCGCTGGCGCAAAGTGCCAAGGTCAGTGCAAGGGTGGTTTTTTTGATTATCATGATGATCTCCTAGGTAAGAAACGGCGACGTAAGTGCCTCAAGGCTGCCAGCATAACCGAGTCTGCCATCCTGGGCCTGCTAGACTAGCTCTATATAAATACCTACGTTACGGAGATACTATGTTGCATACAGTTCGTCAGTTGTTGACGGGACTTGCCGCTATGGCGGGCTTATTGGCTACAGGGGCTGCGCAGGCTACTGATATTGTTCTGGAACCTACCCAGCTTAGTCCGCATGTGTATTATTTTGCTGGCCATTCGGGGATGGCTGCTGCCGAGAACCAGGGGTTTATGTCGAACGCCGGTTTTGTGGTGACCCAGGACGGTGTGGTGGTGTTTGACGCGCTGGGGACGCCAGTGTTGGGGCAGGCTATGGTGGCGGCTATCGCTAAAGTCACGGATCAGCCTATAAAACGGGTGATTGTCAGTCATTATCATGCAGATCACCTGTATGGTTTGCAGGCATTTAAAGCGCTGGGCGCAGAAATTTTGGCGCATGAAGCAGGCCAAGCATATTTCAACTCGGGCGAAGCCCAGGAACGTTTAGAACAACGCAAGGCCGATTTGGCTCCTTGGGTGGATGAGAACACCCAGGTGCTGGGCGCTGATCGCTGGCTAAGTTTTGCTGACGGCAAACCCCAGCCTTTCGAGATGGGCGGCATGCACTTTCAGTTGATTGACGCTAGCGGCGGACACTCGGACGGCGACGTTATGCTGTTTGTTCAGGAAGAGTCCGTCTTGTTTGCGGGCGATCTGTTTTTTACCGGTCGCGTGCCGTTCGTGGGCAGCGCCGATAGCAAGGCTTGGCTGGCGGCTCTAGAGCGCATCGCCGATACCCAACCTGCAGTGGTGGTGCCAGGACATGGCAAGGCATCAACAGACCCCAAGGCCGATATCCAGCTGACACGCGAGTACCTGTTGTATTTGCGTAAGGAAATGGGCGCTGCCGTGGACGATATGGTCGACTTTGAAGAGGCTTACGCGCAAACCGATTGGTCTGCGTATGAAAACTACCCTGCCTTCAAGGACGCGAATCGTTTGAATGCCTACGGTACGTATTTGTTGATGGAAAAGGAAAGCCTGGGCGGTCAGTAAAATTATTACGTCTTAGAATAGAGTTTTTCCGGACAGAAGGGGTGCGCAATGACTACGGGTGAATGGATAGCGGTCGCTATTTTTGCGGGGGGATTGTTGTGTTCTCTGTCGCTTTTCTGGTTTCTGTTGCGTATTGTCCGAAAAGATCGCCAGAAAAAATAATAGCCGGGCTAACCATAGGTAACTTGCGGTAATCTAGGGGCTATCGCTAGCCTACTTTCGGGGAAATTCAGGATCATGGACTCGTCTACCCAAACTGTCACGCCTTATACGTTTTCAAAACGGGCTAGGCTGCTTACCAGCTCCACGATTCGGGAAATCCTGAAGATTACGGTACGCCCTGAAATCATTTCCTTCGCGGGTGGCTTACCGTCGCCCAAGGGCTTCCCCACGGCCCAGTTGCAAGCGGCGCTGAACCGCGTCCTGGAGCAGTCCGGCGAGTCCGCGCTGCAGTACGGACCCACTGAAGGTTATGCGCCATTGCGCGCCTGGGTGGCCCAGGATATGCAACGGGTTGGGGCAGACATTACGCCTGACGAAGTGTTGATCGTATCGGGCTCCCAGCAGGCGCTGGATATGTTGGGCAAGCTGTTTATTGATCCTGGCAGCAAGATATTGCTTGAGTCCCCTAGCTACCTGGGGGCGATACAGTCGTTTTCGCTGTTCGAGCCTGTATATGCGCCAGTGCCTACTGATGAAGGTGGCTTGATACCCGAAGGGCTGACCGATGATGTGGTGGCAGGCGCCCGTTTTCTGTATGCCTTGCCTAACTTTCAGAATCCCACTGGCTTGACGTTAAATTTGGAACGACGCAAGGCGCTGGTGCAGCGTTGTGCCGATGTGGGCGTGCCCATTATTGAAGATGATCCTTACGGGGATTTACGTTACGCCGGTACCGCGCAGCCTGGTTTGTTAGGGCTGGGGCGCGAGGTGGGCGCGACCGTGGTGCGTCTGGGGTCATTTTCCAAGGTGTTTGCGCCAGGTCTTCGTCTGGGTTATATCGTGGCGCCCAAGCCGATTATTGCCAAGTTGGCGCAAATTAAGCAGGCAACGGATCTACATACCTCGTCATTGACGCAGATGGCGGTCTACGAAACCATCAAGGATGGCTTTTTAACCACCCATTTGCCCCGGGTCAGGGATCTGTACAAAGAGCAGTGCGGCTTTATGCTGGATGCCATGGATCAGTCTTTCCCGGACTCCGTGACCTGGACTCGACCCGAAGGCGGCATGTTCATCTGGGTTACCTTGCCTGCCCATATTGATGCCACTGAATTGCTGGACAGGGCCGTGGCCAAGCATGTGGCTTTTGTTCCCGGCGCGCCGTTTTTCATTGGCAAGCATGCCCAGGCCAATACCTTGCGGCTTAGCTTCGTCACGGTATCTGAAGCCCGGATACGCGAAGGTATTGCCATCTTGGGGCAGTTGATTAAAGATAGCCTCTAATTCTCTATGACGTCTGCTTTTTCGGATATTGAACGCCAGCCTGTATCGGCACATGCTGCCAGCCTGCCAGATTTGTCGGATATGCGGCCAGACGACTGGCCTGAACGCTGGTTGCCGCGGTCCTGGGGGCCGTATGCGCGCTTGTGCCGACTAGACCGTCCGGTTGGCACCTGGTTGACGCTGTTGCCTTGTCTGGCGGCCTTGGTACAAGCGGCCGACGGTTGGCCTACTTTATTTCGCCTGATTATCTTTTCGCTGGGCGCCTTATTGATGCGTGGCGTAGGTTGCACCTTCAACGATATCTTTGATCGCAACTTTGACCATCAGGTTGAGCGTACCCGTTTTCGTCCTTTGACCAGCGGTCAGATCAGTCTGAAGCAAGCCTTGTATTTCGTGCTGGCGCAGCTAGTGCTGTGCGGTCTGCTAATGTTTGCCATCAATTCCTATAGTCGTTGGCTGGCAGTGGCTTTGCTGCCTATCGTGATCGTATATCCGCTCTGTAAGCGATTTACGTATTGGCCTCAAGTCGTGCTGGGGATAGGTTTCAATTGGGGCATGCTAATGGCCTGGTCCGACACCCAGAACGCGGTGCCGCTGGCAGCCATTGCCATGTGGGCTGGTGCGGTACTGTGGCAAGTGGGCTACGACTCTATCTACGCGTATGTGGATGTGCGCGATGACACCCAACTGGGCTTGCGCTCCACGGCGCTAAAGTTTCGCGATAAGGGCAAAGCCTGGATTAGCGGGTTTTATGTCGCTACCATGGTGCTATGGCTGTATGCGGGTGTCGCGCTGGGTATGTCTTGGCCTTATTACCTGGTCATGGTGCTTATAGGCTTGCACTTTGCCTGGCAGATGTGGGTGTTTAATTTGACCAGGCCGGATTTGAACTTCATGTTGTTCCGGGCCAATATTTGGGTGGGGGTATTAATGATAATAGCTGCACTTGGCGGGACCCTGATCTAATGACGGCGCCCGAATATGATTACATCATTGTGGGCGCAGGTTCGGCGGGCTGTCTGCTGGCGAATCGCTTGTCGGCTAACCCGGCACATAAGGTATTGCTGCTGGAAGCTGGGGGGCGTGACAACTGGCACTGGATACATATCCCCGTGGGGTATTTGTATTGCATAGGCAATCCGCGCACTGACTGGTGTTATCAGACCCAGCCTGATCCAGGCATTAACAATAGACGCTTAGGTTATCCGCGCGGTCGGGTGCTGGGCGGTAGTTCAGCCATTAATGGCATGATTTACATGCGCGGCCAGGCCGCTGACTACGATGGTTGGGCGGCGCAGGGTAATGCGGGCTGGTCTTGGCAGGACGTATTGCCTATTTTCAAACAGACTGAAGACTATCATGGCGGCGCCAGCGATCTGCATGGCAGTCAGGGGACGTGGCGGGTAGAGCGTCAACGCTTGTCCTGGTCCATATTAGATGCATTTCGTCAGGCAGCAAGTCAGGCTGGCATACCGTCGGTGGATGATTTCAATACCGGCAACAACGAGGGCTGTTCTTACTTCGAAGTCAATCAGAAACGTGGTGTGCGCTGGACAGCGGCCAAAGCGTTCTTGCACCCGGTAGCCCATCGCTCCAACCTGACCGTGCTAACGGGTGCCCAGGCTCAGCGGATAGTTTTTCAGGAACGTAAGGCCGATGCTGTTAGTTATCATCACGATGGGCATCAGCAACAGGCCCGGGCGCGTGTAGAAATTATATTGGCGGCGGGGTCCATAGGGTCGGCACAATTACTACAGGTTTCTGGCATAGGACCAGGCCATTTACTGCAGTCCCTGAATATACCGCTGGTGCATGATCTACCCGGCGTAGGGCAGAATTTGCAGGATCATTTGCAGCTTAGGTTGATCTATAAGGTTGCTGGCGCCAAGACCTTAAACACGATGGCATCGTCGTGGTGGGGAAAGGCCTTGATGGGGCTGGAATATGCCACTAAAAAAACCGGGCCGCTGGCGATGGCACCTTCGCAATTGGGGGCCTTTGCCCGTTCTGATCCTGGGCAGCAGCGGGCCAATTTGGAATACCATGTACAGCCCTTGTCGCTGGAAAAGTTTGGCGACGCGTTGCATGACTTTCCGGCGATTACGGCGTCAGTGTGCAATCTTAGGCCGGGCAGCCGTGGGCATGTGACCATAGTGTCCCCGGACGCCAGCGTCGCGCCTGCGATACAGTGCAACTACTTAAGTACGCCTGAAGATAAGTACGTCGCTGCCGATAGCGTGCGACTGACTCGGCGCATTATGTCCCAGTCTGCGCTGGCCGCGTATCGGCCTGAAGAATATAAGCCTGGCCTGTCCTGCCAGACCCAGGATGAGCTGGAACGGGCAGCAGGGGAAATTGGAACCACTATTTTCCATCCGGTAGGCACTTGTAAAATGGGCCACGATGCGCTGGCCGTGGTAGATGATAGGTTACGGGTACATGGCGTCCAGGGCTTAAGGGTAATAGATGCATCCATCATGCCCACGATCACCTCGGGAAACACCAACTCACCAACGATTATGATTGCCGAAAAAGGGGCAGCCATGGTGCTGCAAGATCAAGGCACCTGATAGCGAAGACTAGTATCGCGTGCAAAGCATGTGGTCTGTACCCACTGTCCATGACGCGATTTGTCATCTCGTGAGACAATTTGCGTGCTTCAGTATTTTAGATAGGTAAAGTTATGCCCGGTTTTCTCGAGTACTTGGCAACCGCATTATTTGCGATTGCCATCATTCACACGTTTTCTGTTCCAGTGTTTGCCCGATTGGCAAACAAGGGCGGGGCGCATTCAGGCCTATGGCATTTGCTGTCCGAGGTCGAGGCGGTATTTGGTGTTTGGGCCTGTGTACTGTTGGCGTGTATGGCGCTGCTGTCGGGCGTGGGTGACACCGTAGGCTACATCGACACCCGCAACTTCACTGAACCGGCGTTTGTTTTTGCCATTATGGTGGTGGCGGCCAGTCGTCCCATTATTGAGCTGGTCAACATGATGGTCAAGGCCTTGGCCCGCGTTATGCCCCTGCGTAACGAGCTGGCCATGTTCTTTGTGACCATGTCGTTTGTGCCATTGGCTGGGTCGTTTATTACCGAACCTGCAGCCATGACGCTGGCCGCTTTGTTGCTGCGCGATGCGTATTTCTATCGTACCGGGCAGGCAGGTTTCAAATACATGACCTTGGGCGTCTTGTTTGTGAACGTGTCGATTGGTGGCGTTTTAACTGCCTATGCTGCGCCGCCTGTGCTAATGGTCGCCCAAACGTTTGACTGGGATACCGCCTATATGGCGACCCACTTTGGCTGGCGCGCTGCCGCAGCAGTCATTATCAATGCGGCTGTCTTGACCTTCATTTGTCGTCCTTATTTACTGGATGGTTCTATTGGCGGCAAGGGCGAAACCAGTGAAAGTGAGCGTCGCCCGCCTGTTCCTTTGTCAGTGATCGCTATTCATACGGTGTTTCTGATTGGCATAGTGCTGTCGGCCCATCATCCCATTATTTTCTTGGGCTACCTGATGCTGTTCATAGGCTACGCGCATGCTTATAAGCGGTATCAGAATCCGTTGCTGATACGTGAGGGCTTGATGGTGGGCTTCTTTCTGGCGGGTTTGGTGATACTGGGCGGGCTGCAGAAATGGTGGTTGCAGGATCTGCTGGCCGGTCTGTCACCCATGGTCCTGTATTGGGGGTCAACCGTGTTGACGGCAGTAACGGATAATGCGGCGTTGACCTATCTTGGGTCCTTGGTTGAAGGTACTAGCGAAGCCTGGCGCTACATGTTGGTGGCTGGCGCTGTGACCGGTGGCGGCCTGACGGTGATTGCCAATGCGCCTAACCCCGCAGGCTTTTCTATCCTGAAAGGCTGCTTCCCCGATGGGGCTATTTCTCCACTGAAGCTGTTGTTGTCGGCCTTGGTACCCACATTGGTCGCCGCATTCTTCTTTTTATTGCCTAAAACCTTCTAGGCTTTAAGGGGTGGCGGGGGGTCTGAATTTCCCGCCATCCAGTTGGTTACATAGCGATAAACGGTAGCCACTGGGAAAAACAGCTAAAATCATATTTTTCAATGCTTTGCTGCGTGTACCCGTTCCTACACGGTGTGGCGGCTTCAAGCGGGTTTCAAAACAAACTCTCCTGGGATGTTGTCGTGCCTATTTATGCTTATAAATGCAGTTCCTGTGATCATGCGCAGGATGTTCTGCAAAAAATGTCCGATCCTATTCTGACGGTATGCCCTGAATGTGAACAGGATACCTATGTTAAACAAGTGACCACCGCTGGTTTTCAGCTTAAGGGCACAGGTTGGTATGTGACTGATTTTCGTGATAATAAAAGTGGTGCCACTGGTGCTGTTGCTCCATCTACGACCTCTGGCGACTCGTCGTCGGCAAGTGCGCCATCCAGCAGTGCTGCGGCAGCGCCCGCCGCTAGTCCGGCAGCGTCTAGCCCCTCTTCCTGATGCTTTTTTAAGCCCACATGCGTTTTTTTAAACGATATTTCATCACCGGGCTGTTGATCTGGATTCCTCTGGTCATTACAGTTTGGGTCATTAGCTTGCTGATCAGCACGCTGGAAAGTTTTGTGCCGGCATTCTTGTCGTCACAATCACTTTTTGGTGTGCCCATACCCGGTTTCCAGCTGCTACTGGTCTTGGCGGTGGTGTTGTTGTCGGGCATGGTGGGCGGTAACTTTATCGGCCAGGCCGTGGTTTCCCGTTGGGAAGACTTATTAGGCCGCATTCCATTGGTGCGGTCTATTTATCACTCGGTTAAACAGGTCAGCGATACGGTATTAGGGCCAGGCGGCCAGGCGTTTCGTGAAGCTGTATTGGTGCAGTATCCACGTGAAGGCGCGTGGACCATCGCCTTTCTGACGGGCGCACCCAGCGGTGAAGTTGCCAACAAGCTGATGGGCGACTATGTCAGCGTCTATGTGCCCACCACGCCTAATCCTACGTCGGGATTTTTTCTAATGATGCCGCGCAGCGAAGTTCAGATCTTGGACATGAGCGTGGACGCGGCCTTGAAGTACATCGTTTCTATGGGTGTGGTCGTACCCGCTGTGGCGAGGTCGTCAGCGGCAGATGCCGCGGCCACTTCCGCCATTGACAGCGATTTCGATCGCCCTTGAATTCATACCAAATATTTTCTATACGGAGTAACTCCTGATGCGTACCTGCTACACCGGCGAGGTCAATAAAAGCCACCTGAACCAGACTGTCACCTTGTTTGGCTGGGTTCACCGTCGTCGTGATCACGGAGGGGTTATTTTTATCGACCTGCGTGATCGGGCAGGTTTGGCGCAAATCGTGGTCAATCCAGAGAACGCTCAGGCGTTTGCGATTGCTGAACGCCTGCGTAACGAGTTCTGCGTCAGTGTCACCGGCCTGGTTCAGGCCCGTCCAGACGGCACGGTGAATACTGATCTGGCCTCGGGCGAGATAGAAGTCGTGTGTCAGGACATTGAAATTCTGAATGCTTCCGTGACGCCGCCTTTCCAGTTGGATGACGATAATCTGTCGGAAACCACGCGCTTAACTCACCGTGTGCTGGATTTGCGTCGCCCGCAAATGCAGCAAAACCTGATGCTGCGCTATCGCGTGTCTATCGAAGTCCGTAAATACCTGGATAACCTGGGTTTTATAGATATCGAAACACCCATGTTGACCAAAAGCACGCCTGAAGGCGCGCGCGACTATCTGGTTCCGTCGCGGGTTAACGCGGGGCATTTCTTTGCCTTGCCGCAATCGCCCCAGTTGTTCAAGCAAATGTTGATGGTGTCAGGCTTTGACCGTTACTATCAAATCACCAAGTGCTTCCGTGACGAAGACTTGCGCGCCGATCGCCAGCCCGAATTTACCCAGATAGATTGCGAAACTTCATTCTTGAATGAAGAGCAAATCCGCGAGATGTTTGAAGGCATGATACGTCATGTATTTGCGACTGTTCAGCAGGTTGAGCTGCCCGCCGTCTTCCCAACCATGAGCTGGGCAGAGGCCATGCGCCGCTTTGGCTCGGACAAGCCCGACCTGCGTGTCAAGCTGGAATTCACCGATGTTGGCGACTTGATGCGCGACGTTGACTTCAAGGTGTTTTCCGCACCCGCCAATGATCCCGCCAGCCGCGTCGTGGCTTTGCGTATTCCTGGTGGCGGCAGCATGCCCCGTAGCGAAATTGATGCCTACACCAAATACGTAGGTATCTATGGCGCCAAGGGCCTGGCCTATATCAAGATCAATGATGCGGCTGCCATCCCCGAAGGCCTGCAGTCACCCATCGTTAAAAACATCAATACCCAGGTGTTGACGCAATTAATTGAGCGCACCGGCGCTAAAAGTGGCGACCTGATTTTCTTTGGTGCCGATAAAACCAAAGTGGTTAACGACGCCATTGGCGCCTTGCGCGTCAAAATCGGTCATAGCGACTTCGGTAAAGAAAGTGGGCTTATGGAAACCGCCTGGAAGCCCTTGTGGGTGGTGGATTTCCCCATGTTTGAATACGACGAGGAAGAGGGCCGTTATTTTGCCGCTCACCACCCCTTTACCAGCCCCAAAGATGGCCACGAGGATTTCCTGGGCAATGACCCCGGTCGCGCCCTGGCTAAAGCCTACGACATGGTGTTGAATGGTTGGGAAATTGGCGGCGGTTCGGTACGTATCCACCGTGCCGAGATCCAAAGCAAGGTATTTAGCGCACTAAATATTGGTCCCGAAGAAGCACAGAGCAAGTTTGGCTTCCTGCTGGATGCACTGCAGTATGGCGCGCCTCCGCATGGTGGCGTGGCTTTCGGTTTGGATCGTCTGGTTACCATGATGGCTGGCGCTGAATCCATACGCGATGTGATTGCTTTCCCCAAAACCCAGCGGGCGCAATGCCTGCTGACTCAGGCGCCATCCACGGTAGATGAAAAGCAGCTGCGCGAATTGCATATTCGTCTGCGGCCTGCTGAAATCAAGCCTGGGGCTTAATGCACACGAGGACGCCGTGTCGATAATCCGGGTCGTAAGCTACAACATCCATAAAGGCCGCTCGGCAACGGGTAGCCGGGAATCCCTGGCTGATTTGCGCCTAGGCTTATATGGTTTACGACCGGATTTACTGTTCTTGCAAGAGGTTCAGGGTCGCAACGAACGACATTCCAGCCTGCATGCCCAGCATGAATCGTTAGGCGCCGCCCTGAGCATGAACACGGCCTACGGATGTAATGCTGTGCGTCCGCAGACCGACCATGGCAATGCGCTGTTGTCGCGCTACCCCATACTGTTGCAAGAAAATCAGGATATTTCCGATCACAAGATGGAGCAGCGTGGGCTGTTGCATGTGGTGGTTGATGTCGGCGGCACGCCTGTGCATTGCCTGGTGGTCCATCTGGGTCTGTTTGGCGGCGGCCGCTTGCGACAGGTCGCAGCACTGGTTAAGCGCATTAAGCTATGGGTGCCTGATGACGAGCCTTTGCTGATCGCGGGTGACTTCAACGACTGGAACAATCGTCTGGCGCCTATGTTTGTTAAGCAACTGGGCCTGTACGAGGTATTCGCCGTGGCACCGCAGTCAGGTTTGCGGGAATCGGCGGCGGTGCGATTGCGTAATAGTTTACGTGGTTTGTATAGGCCCAAGCCTTTGGCGCATAAAGTCCACGAACTAGGCAACCAAGGTGCGGCGCGGCTGACCTTGCCGCCACGCACTTTCCCATCGGCTTTCCCCTGGTTGCGGCTGGATCGTATCTATCAACGCGGGTTTGCTGTCCGACAGGCCCGGGTGTTGCATGGGCCGCCCTGGAAGCAGTTGTCTGATCACGCGCCGTTGTTGACGGAGTTAGAGCTGCCATAAGGGGTGGCTCCGTGTTTTACGTGTCAGGTTGCTGATTTTTTAAGTACGTTCGTCTTTACGTGTAGCGTTGCTGGTCTTTTAGGTCCATCCGCCTTTACTTGTCGCTTGGTTGGTCTTTTGGGTCCGCCCGCCCTTTCGCGGTGGGCTCCTTACTCGGTGCCCCGCTACGCGAAGGCACTGACGTAAGGACCCACCGCTACGGGCTAGTCGCGAGTTCAGAATGGGTTGCTAACAACCGTTGAGTTAACAATGGGGCATCGCCAGTGAGATCTTTCTGCAGCCCACCAGGCAGGCAAACGTTGCGCTCACGGCAGCACCCTTTGCGAAGCGGGGGTGCAGAGTGAGTGCGACGGTTGACGGCCGATGCAAGTTAAGTAACCATCAATGTCACTAAATTAATGACCGATACCACTTAAGTAACCACCTCTCCTTCAACAACCATCTCAGCTACTTACAAACCGAATCATCTATCACCGGTATTCCCAGGACGGCATTGTGGTTTACCATAAGGACATCGCGGCCTACTGAAAGGCCGCAAGCTATGTCCACAGTAACGGAGTCAATTATGAAAACAAAAGCAGCGATTGCCTGGAAGGCCGGCGCACCTCTGACCATCGAAGAGGTTGAACTTGAAGGCCCTAAGGCCGGAGAGGTATTGGTTGAAATCAAGGCCACTGGCATTTGTCATACTGATTACTACACCTTGTCGGGCGCTGATCCCGAAGGGATATTTCCGTCTATTTTGGGTCATGAAGGCGCAGGTATTGTGCTGGAAGCCGGGCCGGGTGTTACTAGCCTGAAGGCGGGCGATCACGTTATTCCTTTGTATACCCCTGAATGTCGTCAGTGCAAGTACTGCCTGTCGCGCAAGACCAACCTGTGTCAGGCCATACGGGCTACGCAAGGCAAGGGCTTGATGCCAGACGGCACATCGCGCTTCAAGGTGGGCGGCAAGCCTGTGCATCACTACATGGGCACATCAACCTTCTCCAACCACATTGTGGTGCCTGAGATTGCGTTGGCGAAAATTCGTTCCGATGCGCCCTTCGAGAAAGTTTGCTACATCGGTTGTGGCGTGACTACTGGGGTGGGTGCCGTGGTGTTTACCGCCAAGGTCGAAGCGGGTGCCAACGTGGTGGTGTTTGGGCTGGGCGGTATAGGCTTGAACGTGATCCAGGGCGCCAAGATGGTGGGCGCCAATAAAATCATAGGCGTGGACCTGAACCCGGATCGCGAAGCGCTGGCACGTCAGTTTGGCATGACGGATTTCATCAATCCTAAAGACGTGGAAAATGTGGTCGATCACATTATTCAGCTAACGGATGGCGGTGCGGATTATTCCTTCGAATGCATAGGCAATACCGAGGTCATGCGCCAGGCTCTGGAATGCTGCCATAAGGGCTGGGGCAAGTCCATCATCATAGGCGTGGCCGAAGCTGGTGCTGAAATCTCTACTCGACCTTTCCAGCTGGTGACTGGTCGGGAATGGAAGGGGTCGGCCTTTGGCGGTGCACGCGGACGTACAGATGTCCCCATGATTGTCGACTGGTACATGGACGGCAAGCTGGATATTGATTCCTTGATTACGCATTTATTGCCTTTGGAAGACATCAACCGCGGTTTTGATCTGATGAAAAGCGGCGAGTCCATACGCTCGGTCATTGTTTTCGATTAGACCGAAACTAGCACCGACTAGAACTGTTCAATCTCTGGCGCTGGTAAGGCGCCAGAGCGGTATTTTGATTAGGGGAAGATGTGTCTCTGGAATTACTTAGCGAGCATCGCTGTTTTGAAGGTGTCCAACGTTTTTATCGTCATGACTCGGCAGAAATTGGCCTGCCCATGCGGTTTTCGGTTTTCATACCGCCCCAGGCCCAGCAAGGGCCAGTGCCCGTGTTGTTCTTCTTGGCCGGGCTGACTTGTACCGAAGAAACCTTCATGATCAAGGCGGGTGCACAGCAGTATGCAGCCCAGCATGGCTTGATGCTGGTAACGCCCGATACCAGCCCGCGTGGGGCAGGCGCCCCGGGTGAAGATGATCACTGGGATTTTGGGACGGGCGCAGGCTTTTACCTGGACGCTACCGAAGCTCCCTGGAACAAGCACTACCGCATGGAAAGTTATATTGTGCGGGAATTGCGCAACATAGTGACCACGGCCTTACCTGGCAATGCTGACAAAGTGGGTATTTTTGGGCATTCCATGGGTGGTCACGGCGCCTTGGTATTGGCGCAGCGTTATCCGCAGTATTTCCATTCGGTATCGGCGTTTGCGCCAGTTGCCGCGCCATTGCAGTGTCCATGGGGTCAGAAGGCATTTAGCGCTTATCTGGGTCAGGACCAACAGACTTGGGCAGCGTATGACGCCAGTGCGCTAATGGAAAAGTCGCATCAGCCTTTTCCGCAAGGGATCCTGGTAGACCAAGGCCTGGCCGATAACTTTTTAGAGCAGCAGCTCTACCCAGAGGCTTTTGAAGCGGCGTGCGCGGCAGCGGAACAGCCACTGACTTTGCGCCGTCATACTGGCTATGACCACGGCTATTATTTTATTTCCACCTTTATGCAGGATCACGTGGCATTTCACGCCAAAAACCTGTGTAAGTAATATCCGGTGGGCTGTTCCGGCGGGTGCTTGATGTACCCACCAGAACAGCAGATTTGCTGATCAGCCTAGGCTGCTGTCTTAGTCCTTAAGCAGACGCCATTGGCCGTTTTTGACCGTGATCAGCTCACGACCCCTATCGTCGAATCCGCTATGGTCCTCGGGGGTAATGTTGTAGACGCCCTGAGTGGCAACCAATTCCGTGGTTTTTTCCAGTTCGTCGCGCAAGGCGCTACGGAATTCCTTGGTGCCTGGCTTGCCAGCTTTGGCTGCGGCAGGAATGGCATGCTGCAACAATAGACCGGCATCGTAGACGTTGGCGCCAAAGGTGGCGGGGTTGACGTCATAGGCTTTCTTGTACTGGGCAATGTAGTCGGTCGCCATTTTCTTGGACGGGTTGGCGTCGTCGATTTCAGGCAAGACCAGCATCAGGCTGGCGGCCAAAATGGTGTTTTCTACTTCTTTGCCACCCAGCGACAGGAAGGCATCTAGGGCCGCGCCGTGAGTCTGGTAGAACTGACCTTTGTAACCCTGTTTGGCCAGCGTGGCCTGGGGCAGGACGGCGGCAGCGCCAGTACCTACGACGATGACGGCATCAGGCTTGGCGGACAGTAGTTTTAGCGCCTGACCCGTGACCGAGCTGTCGGAGCGTTGATAGCGTTCCACGGCGATTAGCTTGATATTGTTTTCCTGCGCCAGCGCGGTCATGACCTTAAGCCAGTTTTCGCCGTAGGCATCATTCAAACCGATAAAACCCAGGGTTTTGATGTTGTGGGTGGTCATATGGCCAACCAGAGCGCGAGCAATGATGTCGTCGTTCTGAGTGGTTTTGAAGACCCATTTTTTTTCTGGAGTCATGGGCAGCACCACGGCGGCCGTACCCACGGGGGCCAACATGGGTGTGCCGGATTCGGCAGCGAATTGAATCACTCCCATGGAGTTGGGTGAACCTGAGGGGCCGATCAGGGCATCCACTTTCTCTTCGGTGATCAGTTTTTTGAAGCTGGTGACGGTCTGATTGAGGTCGCTGGCGTCATCCAGGGAGATATATTCTACAGTCAGGTCGCCAATTTTCTTGGGCAATAACGCGACTGTGTTCTTTTGCGGTATGCCTATCAGGGCGGTAGGACCGGTCGAGGATGTGACTACGCCGATCTTGACTTGAGCCAGCGCTGGGGTGGCGCCTAAGGCGGCTAGGACTAGGGTAGTGGCCAGGGTTTTGTATAGCATGGTTGTCTCCGTTATTAATAAGTATGGCTACGGTTTAGTTGTACTTGAAAAAACTTTAAGCTTCAATTACTACGGCAAGGTGTTGTGACAGATGTTGTAAACACGAGAATACTATGAGACTAAATGGTGACGGAGCTGACACTGGCTCCGCCGCATACATACAGGGTTTGTCCGGTGATGAAACTATTGGCTGGATCGGAAAAAAACATCACGGCGCGGGCCACGTCGTCGGCGCGACCCAGCCGTTGCACAGGTATGCCCTTAGCGATATTGCTTTCGCGTTCGCTGCCTGCTGGAATCACGTCATAAAACATATCGGTTTGTATGGGACCTGGGGCCACCACGTTCACCGTAATGCCTTTGGGCGCCAGTTCCAGCGCCCAGGTGCGAGCCATCCCTATCATGCCTGCCTTGGTGGCTGAATAGGCGGTGCGGGTGGGCAGGCCCAGCGCCCCGCGTGATGACATCAGCACGATGCGTCCGAAATTGGCGGTCTGCATACCCGGCAGCACAGCCTGTACCAGCGATATGGCGGAACCCAGGTGGATTTGAGTCAAGCCCTGAAGCTCGTCCAGGGTGACATCGGCCAGTAGATTGGGCCAGATGACGCCTGCGTTATGGACAACATGACTAATTGGGTATTGCGCGGCCATTTCCTGACTGGCTTGTGCGGTGGCGCTGGCGTCCAGCAGATCAACCTGTACGCTGTGTAGACGGGGGTGCTTGAAGTCGGGTGCGCGTCGGGCCATGGAAATCACGTCATAACCCGCATCCAACATGTGGCGACAGATTTCAGCGCCTATGCCGGCGCTGCCTCCGGTAACGACGGCGGTAGGGGTGGTGCTCATTTGACGTTGGGCGCCAGGGCCAAGACTCGCAATGGACTGCCTGAGCCACTACGTATTTTCAGAGGCGCGGAAAAAATCACCGCGCCCGTGGGAGGCAGCAGATCCAGGTTCGTCATGCACTGCAGGCCATAGCGGTTGTTGCCGTGCATAAAGTAGTGGCAGGGGTAGGGTGGGTCCAGATGTTGGGCCTGCCCGGCGTCGGTGCCTACAGACTCTGTGCCAAAGCCATGCACGTCGCGTTCCTTGATCATCCAGGGAACGACATCGGCATCCGGGCCAGGCGAGTGTGCGCCATCGTCCTGCATATTCAGGTAATCGCCGGGTTTGCTGCGTTTAGACCAGTCGGTGCGCATAAAGACCCAGGATCTGGCGGGAATTTCACCGTGGATGCTTTCCCATTGCTTGACGAAGTCTATGGTCAGCAGGAAATCAGGGTTGGCGGCGGACTCGGCCGAACAGTCGATGACGCAGGCCTGAGCGATAAAGGCGTCCAGTGGGATGGTGTCTACCGTGTTGTCGGGTTGGTCTTTGCCGCTGATCCAATGCACCGGCGCGTCGAAGTGGGTGCCGGTGTGTTCCGAGCAGGAAAAGTTATTCCAGTACCAGGCCGGACCGCGCTCGTCGTAGCGCGAAATTTCCTCGATGCGAAATGGCCAGGCTTGCCCGAATTCGGGAGGCAGCACTATGGTGGGGAAGTCGGGCGTCAGGGTTTCAGTCAGGTCGATAATGCGAATTTTTCCCGACACTAATTCGGCCATGAATTGCGTTAAAACGGTGGTGCTCATAGTTGCTCCGTAATCTGTAGGTGGCGACTGCTTAAGGGGTTAGCCCCTGCCCAGTTCGCGCTCCAGTCCTTTGGGGTTGTCGTGAAGTCGCGTCAGGAATTCCTGGGCGATATCGCCTATATAGACATCTTCTGTGCCTTCGTTCAGTGCGCGCACCAGCGTGCTGGCGATGGCACGTGGGCTGACCAGCGGCGGATGCGTCAGTTGTTGCCATTCGTGATCCATGGGACCGCTGAATACATTCAGCACCCGTATGCCCGAGGCCATGAATTCGTTGCGCAGGCATTGCGCCACGGATAGCGCGGCGGCCTGAGAGGCTGACCATATGCCATAAGAAGGCAGATTCATGTGGGCGTAAATGGACAGGACGTTGACCCACGCCACAGCGCTATTGATGCCGTCAGCGGCGCGTCCTGTCATGCCTGGGCCAAAATGCTGGGCCAGGCGCATCAAGCCCATACAGTTCACGTCCAGCGCATCCCGAGCCTGGTTGACGTCGCGACTGAATAAAACACCACCCTGGCGTTCATAGCCAGCGGTATTGACCAAGATGTCGACTTTGCCGCCTATAGAGCGCGAAGCGCGTTCCACCGAGTCGGTATCGCTGACATTGAGTTCTTGCACCTTGATGCGCGGGTCGGCGCACAAGGCATTGAAGGCCGCCGAAGTTTTCCAGGTATCAGGGTCGCCGGCGAATACGGTGGTGGCACCAGCATCCAACAGGGCGCTGATGACCGCCAGCCCTAACGGTGATTTGCCGTCGGTGACCAGCACGCGTCGAAACTTGGGGCTGCAGGATGTTTCACGCAGTGTTTTGTCGTCTTCCATATTGGGTGTGGCCTTCAAAGGTAGGGCTATCATCACTGCCTGACCGCTGCGGTCCAGCTTCAGGGCCAGTTTGACCTGGTCGCCATCCTGGCAATCGCCGTGGATATGGGCGATGGCTACTGGGCCGTCCGCCAGTTGTACAGTACCTGCCCGCCAGGGCAGGCGTTCGCGGAAATACAGGTCGTTGCTGTGATGCAAGGTGGTCGAGGCCAACAACTTGCCCTGCGGCTTTACGGCTTGCCAGCGCAGGCTGTCGGACAGGCAGTGATGGCAGACTTCGCGTGGCGGGTACTGCAGGGCCTGGCATTCCTGGCAGACCTGCAGATCAAAGCGGCCAGCGGCGGCGGCGGCGGTCAACCCCAGTGCCTGGCGGCTACGCGCGGCAGGCGGCAAGGTGGGTTTGCGCGTGCGCGCTACCGGGTTTTTAGGCAGGGGGCGTGTCAATGGCAGTGTCATGATGGGCTCCTGGCTAGCAGCGCCGCGGCGGTACAGATGCCGCGGTCGTAGTTGATCATGCCAAAGCCGCTGACCATGCCGATATTGGCCTCAGTGACTTGGGTGTCGCCAGCCTGGTCGGTTAGCTGGCGCAAGGCTTCCACCATGCCCAGGTAGCCGCCCGCTGCGCCTGCTTGCCCCACAGATAATTGCCCGCCATTGGTGTTGAAGGGGAAACTGCCGTCTATGGTGAAGCTATGGTCACGCACAAATTGCGGCGCCGCGCCCTTGGCACAGAATCCCAGATCTTCTATCTGCATCATATTGATTACCGGGTAGTCGTCATAGGCTTGCAGGAAGTCAACATCGGCAGGACCCACGCCAGCATGTTCATAAAAGGCTTCGCGGTCTAGCGCCCAGCCGCCCCGTATTTGTATGGGGTCTTCGATATAGGCGTTGTGCCGTTCTATGGTGGATAGAATGCGAACAAATGGCAGGTTCAGTTCCAGGGCTTTTGCTTCGCTCATGACCAGGAAGCCATCGGCGCCGGCGCAGGGCATGACGCAATCGAATAAGTGTATGGGGTCGGTGATTTCACGGGCCTCCATATACTGCTGTAAGGTCAGGGGCTTTTTCATCAGGGCGTGCGGGTAGCGCAAGGCATTATCGCGCTGTGCCACGCACAACTTGCCAAAGTCTTCGCGTGTTGCGCCTGTGGCCTGCATATAGTGTTTGGTCAGCAGGGCAAAGCTGGCATTGGGACCACCCGCGCCATAGGGGTAGACGGCGTCCTGGGCGAAGCGTGAAAACTGACTGACGGTGTGGCGAAAAGAACTGACTTCGTTGGTGTCGCCCGCGACGCAGGCAATGATGTCGGCGTCGCCGGCCTGGACGGCGCGGGCTGCGCGCCGCAGGGCCACAACGCCGCTGGCGCCGCCCATGGGGATATGATCCAACCAGCGTGGGCTTAGCCCTAGATGCTGAACCAGGCCAACGGCGGTATCTGGCCCCAAGGTGAAGCTGGATACACATAAGCCATCCACCTCGTCTTTGGCGATGCCTGCGCCGCGTATCAGCGATCCTAAGGCCTTGCCCAGCCACCAGTGCGCGCTGTGGGTGGAGTAGCGCACATAGGGAATGCTGACCGGTACGGTGGCAACTACGCCGTGGTAACTATGACGGGGATGATTCATGCGGGGTCCTGGCGTTTTTTCAGATGGCCAGTGGTGACGCACATGGCGCTGCCTGGCAAGGTGGCCGCCAAGGTTTTTAGCTCGCCCCGTTGGATTTTGTTGGTGGCTGTCAGTGGTAGGGCATCCACGAAGGCCACATAACCCGGCACCTTGTAATAGGCCAGTTGGGTCAGGCACCAGTTGACGATGTCGTGAGCCAGGATGGCGGCTTGTTCGCTGGAGCCGGGCAAGGTATGGGCAACCACGCAAGCCAGGACCTCGTCGCCGCGTACGGGGTCGGGCACGGCTGCGACGGCTACGGTTTTAATCGCGGGGTGTTGTAGCAGCACGCTTTCCACTTCAACGGCGGCAATGTTTTCACCGCTGCGCCGTATGACATTTTTCTTGCGATCGACAAAGTGCAGATGCCCTTGTGCATTGCGCCTTACGATGTCGCCGGTGTGAAACCAGCCGTTCGCCCAGGCTTCATGGGTGGCGGCCTCGTCTTTCAGGTAAGCCGTAAAGAACCCAAACTTAGGGTCTGGGCCTGCGTGTCTGACCAACAGTTCGCCATTTTCTTCAATGGCGGCCTCCTGGCCAGCGTCGTTGACCAGCTTGACCTGGACATCGTCTTCCTCGCGGCCAAAGCAACTGCTGCCTATATAGCGGGGTTCTTTGTTGGCGATAATGACGGCGCCCGCGCCAGTTTCTGTCATGGCCCAGGCTTCCAACAGGGGAATGTTGAAGCGTTCCTCGAAGGGTTGATGCAGACAGCGGTCTATACCCGCACCAAAGCCAAAGCGTACCTGATGGTTGCGGTCATTTGGGCTAGGTTCAGCCTTCATCAATATCGCAGGCATTACGCCCAGATAATGCACTACGGTCGCGCGTGAGTTACGTACGGTGTCCCACCAACTACGCGGGTGGAAACGGTCTAGTGCAATCAGGCAGCCACCGGTTAGCACCATGGCCATCACCGAATACGCCATGGCGTTCATGTGCACCAAGGGTAGTGGGGTCAGCATGCGTTCGACGCCGGGCTGTAGGGTGGCTAGTCCGCCAATGTTGGCATACCAGTGACCAGCATGCAGAAAATATTGGTTGGACAGTATGCAGCCCTTGGGTTTGCCAGTAGTGCCCGAGGTATACAACAAGGCGCATTCGGTATCTACAGTCAGGGGCTGGCCACTAAGTGGGGCCGGGAAGGGCGCCGGTGGTGGTGCTTCGTCGGGGCCCATCAGCATGACAGGCCTGCACGTGGCTTTGGCAGCCGCCGCCAGCGAGGCGTGGCGGTCTATCAGGGCGACCACCAAGGCGACTTCAGAGTGCTCGGTCAGGTATTCCAGTTCGCTGGCGCGTAGCTCTGCATTGATGGGTACGACTGACGCACCCAGGGAATTCAGGGCGAACCAGTGCAACAAAAAGGATGGCCGATTTTCCAGCAGCAGACCAACGCGGTGGCCATGGCCATAACCAGCGGCCAGATAGGCAGTTTTCAGGCCTTCAATCTGATCCAGGGCGTGTTGATACTGTAGTTCGCCGTCGGCAATACCGTAATGCTGCGCGGTTTCGGCGACGGTGTGTAAAAAAGCATGTTGCGGCCATTGCGCCGCAGCGCGTGTGAACGCTTGATAAACCGTGCTGTATGTTGACACAAATACCCCTTACATGAACAGCTGGATAGTGCCCAGCGCTGCATCGCAGTTCAGCAGATCGACACGTTTTTGACGTATGCGCAGCTGGCCGTCTATGGTAACTAATTGGAAGGTCGACCACCCCACGTACATGGCCTGGGTGTCGCTGCGTGTTTCTACATAATGAAAGGCGCAGCGCACCACATATTGGCCTGCATCGGGTCGATGCCATTCGTGATCGGTTTCTACCGTGGGCTGTTGCAGCAAATGATGGCAACGGCTTTTAGGCTGTTGTGAATAGGTGCGGTTGCCGTGCAGGCGCTCTATGCGTATTTTCAGCAGCAAGGTGTCTTCGTACATCAACGAGCCTTGCAGCACAGGGTCGGTTTGCCCATGCGACAGTGGCATCCAGTAGTAGCCGTCATCGCTGAATAGCTCCAGCCAGCGATTCAAGTCCAGATCGTCCAGCAGGCGCGCTTCGGTATAGGCGAACTCGATAAGTTGCTGATCGGTAAATGAGCTCATGTGGATTCCTTCATGGTGGCTGTCATATAGCGTGCCCAGGCGTGATACTGATTACGCATCTGCCATTCATTGGTGCCATTGGTGACTTCATTTTTGCGGTCTTCTTCGCCAGCCTCGTATAGGCGGGCCAGGTTCAGCCATTGCAAGGCTCGGCTGTGCAGCCCATGTTGGGAACGTTCATACAGCTCGTAGTCGTCATGGGCGACCACCGACGTAGGCGCATTAATCAGGCGGTTGTACATTAGGGTGCGTTCCAGCAGCTTGTCGGGCGCGCCCACCAGCCGGAAGGTCCAGGACTCCACCAGCGTTTTATTGGCGGCTATGGGCTTGAAGATGCGTAGGGTCTGTATAGGACCCTTGACCATGATGTTGGGGAAGTAGGTGGTGTTGTGGCGGGTGTCACCCAATATGCTCTTGGCACGTTCTTCGCCGTAGGATGCCACCATGGCTTCGTAATAACCGGGTACGGCAGCATATGCAGCATGGATGGAATTGCTGACACCGGTGTGGCCGTGACCGTTTTCCCATACCCGTATGCCCATGCCTTCAAAGAACTCATAGGGCGAAATAAACGGCGCGAACTGTTCGACTGCCATGGGTTTGGGTGTGCCTTCCGGGGCTTCATTCCATACGCGAACAGCAGTGCCGGCGGAGGATTCGTGCGCCACCATGGGGTGGCAAGTGTCGGTCTGGTTATCGACCAGCATTTTCCAGTTGCAGTCGTGGCTGTAACGCAGCACGCCCCCGGCAATTTCCAGCTTGCCTTCGGGCGAGCGGTCTATCATGTTGTCTAGAGTGGATAGCGACTCGCCAAAGAAGTCCTCGAAGGACTGGCCTTCGGGATTCAGGCGGCAAAAAATAAAGTCACGGTAGTCGCGCACATCTTCTACGGCAGCCATGCCCTTGCTGGCTTCACAGGCGTTGAATACCTCGGGTTCATAGCCCTTCTTCAGGGGGATGGACAGCAGCTTGCCATCGGTTTTGAAAGTCCAGGCGTGATAGGGGCAACGGAAGAATTTGCCCGTGTTGCCACAGGTTTCACCGGCAACCTTCACGCCTTTGTGCGGACAGCGGTTGTGCAGTACTTTGACGGTTTTGTCGGTGTGCCTGACCATGATCACGGGCTGATTGCCCACCGTGGTGGTGTAGAAATCACCCACATTGGGGATTTGACTGGCGTGTCCTACGTAGACCCAGGTATTGGCAAATAAATGCTCCATTTCCAGGTCGAAAATCTCGTCATCTATATACAGATCTTTATGCACCTCGGTGGGGCGTACCAAGGCGGCGACGGCGGCGGGATTGTTGCGATAGCTCATGATGGCACCTTCTGTTAAAGATCCAGAACCAGACGGTCGGAATGACTGCGCGAAATGCAGACTTGTATGGTCTTGCCTGACGCGCGCTCATCATCCGACAAGTAATAGTCGCGATGATCAGGTATGCCTTCCAGCACATCGACCTGACACACGCCACACTCGCCGCGTTTGCAATCGTACATGGGATCGCAACCGGCCTCTTCTAATACTTCCAGTATGGTTTTGTCGGGCGGTACCTGCAGCGTCAGGCCAGACTGACGCAATTCGATTTCGAAGCCACGATCGCCCTGTTGTGGTGCTGCGGTAGTGAACAGTTCGAAGTGCACATGCGAGTGTGGCCAGTGCCTGCCGTGTGATTCTGCGACCACGGTGTCTATCAGGCCCTTGGGTCCGCACACATACAGATGCTGGTGATTGCCCAAACCATCCAGCAATTGGCTAAGCGGGCAGTGGGTGGCCGGCTCGTCATCGGCGTGTATGTGCAGCGCACTGCCATGCTGGCAGCGTAAGGCGTCCAGGAAGGCCATTTGGTCGGTGCTGCGGCCATAGTAGTGCAGCTGATACGGTCGTTGGGCCTGTTGCAAGGTGCTAGCCATGGCGGCGATGGGGGTGATGCCTATGCCGCCTGCGACCAAGATGCTGGTGGCCTCGTCGGCGGCTGGTGGGTGCAGGGCGAAGTCGTTCTTGGGACCCAGCACGTCCAGGGTGTCGCCTACCGCCAAGTCGTGCATATAGCGTGAGCCCCCTGTGCTGGGATCTTCAAGACGCACGCCCAGATGATAGGTCTGAGGCGCATCGAAGCTGCTGTTATCCGGGGCCAGGCACACCAGGGAATAGCAGCGCGGCTCTGCTTGGCCAGGTATGCTGACTTTCAGGTGGGAGCCCGCCGTATAGGACGGCAGGGGCTGACCGTTGGCACAGACCAGGATCAAGGACCGTATCAGCGGTGTTTCCGCATGGATATGGGTGACGGTAAGTTTCAGGGGCGTCATGGAGGTCTCTAGGGTCAGTGGGCAGCGGTGTTTAAGGTGGCGGCCATCAGTTCATCCAGTTTGTTGCCTTTGTCGTCGGATAACGCGGCGGTGCGCAGGGCTTTCAGGCGGCTAGCGGCATGGGCCTGGCCCAGCAACTGGCTGGCGGCCAGGCAAAGGCGCTGGTATTTACTGTTGCCGCGTTCATGGGTATCGCTATAGCCCTTCACCAGGCGTCGGCAATTGACCATTTCAACCGCTAGGTCGTAATCGTGATGGACCAGATCGGAAATCAACTTCAGCCATTGGTTAAGGCTTTTAGCTTCGACCTGATGGCGCAGGGTAGAGCGCCGGAAGCGGCGCATGCCTGCCAGTCCATACAGCATCAAGAAACCGTGCAGCGTGCCGCTTTTCAGGAAGCGTCCTTTGCGGCAAAAGCGGTTGATAAAGCGGCTTAGGCGGGCGGAGCTTTCTACAGCACGGCCTAGAGCTGCTGGCATGGTGCCGCAAATTTCATCCACGCGGGGATGCATATATTCGGTGGTGTACACCAATTGGCCCTGTGCCGCACCCACTTCGCCACGTACCCGCTGAAAGCGTGCTTCGCGTGTTTTCAGGTCGGCAACCCGTATGACGTCGTCGTAAGACATGGCCACAGCCACATAGCGTGCTGCTGCCGTGGTTAAGGCCCAGTCTTTGGCGGGGCCGCCAAACTGGGTGTCTAAGGCCAGGATGTCACGCATATGGGCCAGGTATTCTTCGGCGTAGCGCAGGTCCTGGAAGTCCAAGGTGCGTCGCAGTCCTGCTATCAACAGAGGCTGGGCGGGCAAGGGAAAATTTTGCGTGACGTCGTCCAGCAGGTGCTGTACCGCCGAGCTGGCGGCTTGTGCGGGAATGTCGGGCATGGCTAGACGGGTATCTATCAAGTCTGGGGTGTCGGGTGCTTGCTGGGTGGCATCAAAACCTAAGCCAAAAGCCCTGAGGCTGGCCTGCACGCCCAGGCCAGCCCGTTCTATGGTTGCCTCGAAGTCGGCACGCTGAAACGGCAGTACGCCACTGCCCGCTACCGCGCCAAACATGCTGGCGCTGATCACGCTGCCGCCCTGGTCCGCCAGGGCTTGCAGGTCGAAGCAGTAAAAGCGCCGAGCGGCGGCCTTGCCAGCCGCAATCACGGTGTTGGGATCGGCAATGCCATTACCATGAGCGGATTTTTCAGCCACAGCATAGCTGCGGTGCGATGAGGATATCAGGGTGGTACGTCCGGGCGTCACCAGACCGCGCTGTATGGCCCGGCCGCCTTCCATCAGTTCGGCGGCCACCACCAGATCCACATCGCCCGGTGTGGGCATCATGGCCAGTGCCGGCTGGCGCCCAGCTGCGCTTACCGCGGATTCTGGCAATAGTTCCAGATAATAAATGGTCGCTCCGGTGCGCTGGGCTACCCCAGGCACGGATGTGGTTTGCGCCCACCAGCCACAGTGTTCGGCCAGGTCAACGATCCAGTCTGCCAGTACGCCACCGCCTTGGCCGCCCATGGCCAGGATGGCGATCTTCAGAGGGGTGCCGGCGTGCAAGGTAATAGGTGTGCTCATGCGGGCCTGCTTATAAAGAAAATTGATTCAGACGGCTAGTGCGTCGAGCTTGCAGATAGCCAATCACGCGCTGGCGCAGCTTGGCGCTGAATAAGTCCCAGCGGCTAGGGTTGTGGACGATGTCTGCACGATAGAACGATGGGCACAGCACGGCGGCATGCGCCACTTCGCCACAGTTGCCACAGCCTACACAGGTGTTGTCTATGTGGGCGATAGGGTCCTCTTTTAAGGGATCGCCGCTGTCTTTGACGGTTAGGGAAGGACAGCCGGACAGCCGTATACAGGCATGGTCGCCAGTGCAGACATCCGAATCTATGCCGAACCGTTCCTTGACCACCCGTTTGCCGCTGCTGATGGCTTTGTTGACGATGGGGCGTTCGCGGCGCTGCTTATTCAGCATGCATTCCGAGGACGCAATAATCACCTTGGGGCCTTTGGTGGATGTGGTCAGTGCTTCTTCGATAGTGGCTTGCATCTTGCTGACATCGTAGGTACGTGTCAGTTCGCGTACCCACTTCACCCCCACGCCCTTGACGGCATCAACGATGGGGTTGTTGGTAGAGCGCAGTTTATTGCGGGCACGCGACGACAAGATGTCCTGCCCGCCTGTGGCGGCTGAATAATAGTTATCAATAATAATAATGACGCCGTCGTATTTATTGAAGACCGCGTTGCCCACGCCCGAAGCCAAACCGTTGTGCCAGAAACCGCCATCACCCATGATGGAGATGGGGCGTTTGGATGATTCGACATTAAAGGCTGCCACGCTGGATGCGCCCAGGCCATAGCCCATGGTGGTGGCGCCCAAGTTAAAAGGCGGCAAGATGGAGAACAGGTGGCAACCGATGTCGCATGCAATGTGATGATCGCCCAGCTTTTCCTGGGCCAGGGTCAGTGCTGAAAAAATCGGTCGTTCCGGACAGCCAGTGCAAAAACCCGCAGGGCGCTGAGGCACAACCTGGCCCAGTCTGGCCAGTATGGCGGGGTCAAGCGCAACTTCAGGCACAGGATCTTCCGTAACCGTGGCCAGGTTGACGATTTCAGCGGTGGGTGTTGCGGCTGGCTGTTCCTGCTGATCGGCTATGTGGGCTGTGGCAAGCAGTGCGCTAGCACCCATGGCCGGTGCTGTGGTGCGGCGCGCAGTTTCGCTCACTGTCATGGGCCGGACAGTAGGGCGTCGAGTTTCAATGACCGGCAGCAGTTCCGGGCTATGCGTCGTCAGAAAAGCTTGCAGGCCATCGCGGATGACGGCAGTGGTGTATTCGCCAGCAATGGGTAAGGGGCCTTTGCCCGTCAATACGGTATCTATGCCTGCCAGGCGCAATATGCTGTGTAGGTTTTGCTCTATGTAGTTGGGCTGTCCTTCTTCCAGCAACAGCACGGCTTTTTTGTCGCGACAAAACTCGGTGATTTCATCATCTATCACCGGGTAAGTGACGTTCATCACATACAGCGGGATCAGGCTATTGCCAAAATGGTCAGCCAGTCCCAACAGTTGCAGGCCGCGTATCACGCCGTTATACAAGCCACCCTGCAAAATCAGGCCTATATCTTTGTACTGGCCATCGAAGAACTCATTCAGTTTGTTTTCTTTAATGAAATCAACGGCCGCTGGCCAGCGGGTTTTAATTTTTTCATGTTCGTGCAAGAAAGACGCTGGCGGCAACACAATGCGGCTGACGTCACGGACGGGATTTTCCAGCGCATGGCGCAGGGAAAACTCAGGTCGTTTATTGTCTTTGGCCGTAAAACGCCCGTGGACATGGCAGCCGCGTATGCGCAACTGTAGGATCACCGGCGTATTACTGGCTTCAGACAGCTGAAAACCGTCCTCGACGGCCTTGACCATGCTTTCCAGATTAGGACGCGGGTCCAGCAGCCAGATTTGCGACTTCATCGCAAAAGCGTGCGTACGTTCCTGCATGATGGACGAGCCTTCGCCGTAATCCTCGCCCACAATCACCAGTGCTCCGCCAGTCACCCCGCCCGATGCTAGATTGGCCAGCGCATCCGAGGCCACGTTGGTGCCCACGGTGGACTTCCAGGTGACCGCGCCGCGTATCGGGTACATGACCGAGGCAGCCAGCGTAGCGGCCGCCGTGGCTTCGGACGCGCTGGCTTCAAAATGCACACCTAGTTCGTCCAGAATTTCCTGAGCATCGGCCAACACATCCATCAGGTGGGAAATGGGCGAGCCCTGGTAGCCAGCCACATACCCCACGCCGGATTGCAGCAGGCCTTTGGTGACTGCCAGTATGCCCTCGCCGCGAAACTCTTCGCCAGCGCCTATACGTAGCTGCTGTACTTCTTTTTTGAAGGAACGTTCTGCCATGATGTCTCCCGAGGCGCTTGCAGCCAAACAATACTGTTTAAGCTTCAAGCAACAGTATGGCGAATATAAGCATGAAAATTCATGTATTACCGAAATTTAATAGATAAAACAGCTGCTTGGGTATAAGTGATTACCATTAGTCTGCTAAGTTATTAGCTATTTTCTAATGATGTATCGGCTACTATAAGTAAGATTATTAATCCGAGACCTGTCATGCTGACTGCTACACCCACTCGCTTTGTGCACCGTTATTTGGCCTCCGTGCTGGCGCAGGCTAGCCATAAGATTTCTGCTGAATTTCATGTCGAAGTCAAAAAGGCCGGTCTTACCGTCACTGAGTGGCGGGTGCTAGGCAGCTTGGTCGAAGGCGATGGTGAAACCGTGGGGGCGCTGGCTGAACTAGCGGTAACCAAGCAGCCCACCTTAAGCAAGGTACTGCCTCGCCTGGAAGCCCAGGGGTACATTAGTTTGCAGACAGCCCGTGCCGACCGCCGCCAGACAGTCGTCCAGATTACGCCCAAGGGGGCGCGGCTGATCAGCGGTCTATGCGACCGCGCCATGGAACATCAGCGCCGTGTGCTGGCCAACCTGGACCCGGATCATGCAGATCGCTTAGTGGATATGCTGCACGCGATTATTGAGCATTAGCAGGTGCTATCGCACAAAGCTTGTTTCCATCGGGGTCACGCAGATAGGCGAGGTAGATTTTCGTCCCTTCATGATCACGTATACCTGGTGGATTTTCGATTGAAGTACCGCCATTGGCAATACCAATAGCGTGCCAGGCGTCGACCACGTCGGAGCTGGGTATTGAAAAACCAATGGTGCCACCGTTTGCGAAAGATGCAGCCTGACCATCAATGGGTTTTGTGACCATAAATAGCCGCCCATCTTTGACATAGGTGATACGACCCTTTGAGTCGCATCGACCTGCAGTGCCGCCGGCTGCGATAAATAGGGCATCATAGAATTTTTTTGATAGTTCTAAATCGTTCGATCCAACCATGATATGACTAAACATTTGATTCCTTAAATTTTCCGCCGGGCACGTCCGACGAGTTTGTGGAGAGGTTATTGCCTGGTCTGCTTTTACAGAAAAAGCGGTAAAAATCAGAATGTCTTATTTATTATTGTTAGAAGTTTGTTCAATTGTTGAATGCGGCAGGGCTACACGTGCCAGGTCACGAATTCCTGTAAATCAGCCCGTTCGCTGACCAGGGAGTTTTCTACGGCATTGGGGTCGCCATAACCCAGGGCAATGCCGCAGACCAGTTGCTCTTCGGGCGGCAAGTCCAGCACGTCGGCAATGATGCGGTGGTAGTCTATCCAAGCGGCTTGCGGGCAAGTTGATAAGCCCTGAGCTTGTGCAGCCAGCATCACATTTTGCAAAAACATCCCATAGTCCAGCCAACTGCCCTGACTAAGCGCCCGGTTGATGGTGAACAGCAAACCCACAGGCGCGCCAAAGAAGGCAAAGTTCTTGCGATGCTGAGCCTGCATTTTTCGTTTGTCGCCTTTGGTGATCTCTAGCAGGCTATACAGATCCCAGCCTACCTTACGCCGTCTGGCCAGGTAGGGCTCGAACAGGGAGGGCGGGTAGTAGTCGTACTCGGGCTTATGCTGCTGGGCGTTGGCGTTGGCTTCGTCAAACGCCTGGCAGGTCAGTCCCGTTAGTTTTTCCAGCGTAGCGCCTTGCAGTACATGCACCTTCCAGGGTTGGATATTGCTGCCGGATGGAGCTCGCGCCGCATCTTGCAATATCTGTTCGATGATGTCCGCAGCGACAGGGGTGGGCAAGTAAGCTCGTATGGATCGACGGGCCTGCATGACGTTGCTGACCTGATGGCGGCTGGTTTGCTGGTTGCGCATAGTGTGTTTTGAAAAGTTCGGTAAGTTCAGGGGCGAAGGCCATGCCCTGTTTGGGCACAAAAAAGCCCTCGGCGAGGGCTGAGCTAAGCATTGAGTCGCTACTAATTTACCGCTTCGGATACGTGCGAAACTTCGATCAGCTTGCTCATGGGCATGATGGTTGCCATGCTAGACAAAATTACCCCTTGTGTTTTTGCGGCGTCATAATCAGCCCTATCATCAATAATTACTCTAAATACTACGTCATGATCGTGCCCGGCAATATCGACCATCTTTTTTAATGCATTTCCCACAGAGTAAGGATGTGGCTTGATTGCGATTACAGCCTCTCCGTCTACTTCGAAATCGAGTAAATATTTAGTTTTTGACATACCAACGAACGAAGGAGATGGCGTGATTTTGTGGTTTTTTTTCCAGGAGGCGAGGCACAGTGCGACCTCTTCCACAAGATAGCTGGAGTCCGTGCTTACACCTTGATTTTCATGCTCCCACTGGGCGATGGCCAGAAGGCCACTAATATATCTGGCGAAAGCCTCTTGGGAATGATTTTGGTTTGCCCAAATCTCTATGACATTTGCGTCAGTCAAGGATAGACCGTAAGGAGCAATGGCGTTTTGAATGAATTTTGTCCGAAGCCCACCTTTCGAGTCTCCTAGACCTCTGCCTAGAAAATGAAAAACAACTTCATTGTCATCAAAAAATCTAACATTATTGCCAACCTTTTCGACGAACACAGGCAACCGATCACCATCTTGGAAGGTGAAAGAAGTTTGAATCATTGCTACGCTACCGTCATTGCTCAGCGGATGGCAAGCGAAACCGAGAAGAGTGGAAATGTCTGTGCAGATCATGATGGCCTTAGCCTAAAGTCCAGTGGGCTTTCAAGGTCGGGGTTGAATTCTATATTAGTCCGTTTGCTGAAATGAGCCAAGACATCATAAAAGCTCCAATTACTCCATGCAGGGCCACCAATAATCCTGGCATTACCTATATGTTCGTGGGGGCGCTGATGTAGGTCTTTTAGCGACTTTGGAGATGTGCGAATCTCTAGTTGGTAGATTCTGCTCTCAAAGGGCTTATGTCGCAAGACCGAAAACTTATAGTGATGGATGTTGGTTTTCTGCGACTCCTTCACCAAAAGCTCTACATACATCCTGACGGATGAACCGCTCTCATCGAGCAGTCCACACGTGAGTCGATGAGACTCTGGAGATGCCTTTGCGGGAGCCCATTCACCGTAGTCTTCGCATATGTATCTTAACTGTAGAAGTGCTCTGGCCTCTTGCTCAGGAATATCGTTCAATTCACCTCCTTGCACTCATATGCCAGCCCATTCCTCTTTTTTGCAAAATCACAGCTATTGATAATTTTTGTTACGTAAAAGGCTAGTCTAGTGCAGATTGTTGCGGCTGGGGATGGGCAGAAACCCGGCAAAGTGAAATATGCCGAAGCCCTAGGCGGTCGGTGGTGTGGAACTTATGTCGTCATTTGCTTTCTACATGCATATGGCGTATTAGCACTCTGCATGTCACAGTGCTAATATAGTAGTTCGACATTTGTTTTCTTTAAAAGGATCCCATCGCCGATGACTCAAACCCAATCTTTGGCCTTGTCCAACCAACAGTTGGCCTTGGCAGTTTCCAATCCTGGTGCTTTAGGCACGATAGAAGCCTACATTAGCGCTGTCAATCGTCTGCCCATGCTAAGCCCCGAACAGGAGCAGGAGCTGGGTCAGCGTTTGCGTAATGAATCCGACCTTGAGGCCGCCCGTAAACTGATACTTTCGCATTTGCGATTGGTGGTGTCTATTTCCCGCCAGTATCTGGGCTATGGCTTGGCGCACGCCGATCTTATCCAGGAAGGCAATATTGGCCTGATGAAGGCAGTGAAGCGTTTCGATCCCGAACGCGGTGTACGTTTGGTGTCGTTTGCCGTGCACTGGATCAAGGCCGAAATTCACGAATATATCGTGCGTAACTGGCGCTTGGTGAAGGTTGCCACCACTAAAGCGCAGCGCAAACTGTTTTTTAACTTGCGCCGCATGCGTCCCGATGGCACTACGCTCAACCCCGAACAGGTTGATGATATCGCCACGGAATTGAATGTACGTCCTCAGGACGTCAGTGAAATGGAAATCCGCATGTCGGGCCGCGAAATGGCGCTGGAAGGCGCTGGCGACGACGAGGAAAACTCTTGGGCGCCTATTGCGTGGCTGTCTGATGAGGGTGAGCAGGACCCAATGCAGGTGTTGGATCGCCGTGCTACAGATGTTTTGCATGGCTCAGGTCTTAGCAACGCCATCGAAGATCTGGACCCACGCTCACGGCGTATCGTTCAGGCGCGCTGGCTGCAAGACGAGGGTGGTGCGACTTTGCATGAACTCGCTGCAGAATTGGGTATTTCCGCTGAACGCGTTCGTCAGGTAGAAGCCGCTGCGTTTAAGAAGCTGCGTGTCGCCCTAGCCAACTAAGGTTACATCCTCTTGCTTATTACTGTGCGGTTTTCAGAACTTATTGCGACGACACGACCCTAATCCTTATAGACGTTGATCTGCTGCTGTAATGCACGGTTAATGCTCTTATCGTCCGCTTCGGCTTCTCCTCTTCCCCTCCCTTTTGAAGCGGATGTTTATGGGACACCTTCATGGTGTCCCATTTTTTATGTCTTTTTCAGAAAAATACAGTTCGTCATGAGCTGGGCGAATAAAAAGCGATATCCTAGAGGCTGGTTCAGTACGAACTGTGTTTAGCCGGTAGCCAGGCATTCATCTTCCAGGGGATGCTCGCCACGATGGTTGGGCGGGCACGCAGCTAGGGAAAGTAAACATGCAAATAGAACACCTGGTGTTCGGCTTGGCGGGGCTATTGGCCCTGGTGTCATTCATGCCTGCGCTTGCTGGTCGTTTGCGACTGCCTTACTCTGTATTGCTGGCCATAGTCGGCATGGTGCTGGGGCTGATTATTCATGTCCATAGCTGGGCGCCCATGGTCATGTCCGATTTTCTGGATTCCTTGCAGAACTTCGAGGTGTCGTCCGAAACCTTTTTGTTTGTTTTTTTACCCATACTGCTGTTTGAAGCGTCGCTGTCCATGAATGTACGGCGTCTGCTGGACGAAATTGGCCCCATTCTGATGATGGCGGTGGTTGCGGTGGTGGTGTGTACCGTGGCGGTGGGCTTTTCGATCAGCGCCGTGTCGGGCTATAGCCTGGTGGTTTGTCTGATGTTGGGCGCTATCGTCGCCACCACAGATCCGGCAGCCGTAGTGGGTGTGTTTCGTGAGGTAGGCGCACCCAAGCGTTTGACGACCCTGGTCGAGGGCGAGTCCCTATTTAATGATGCGGCGTCTATTTCCCTATATACCGTGTTGTTGACCATGTTGTATGGTGGCACCGAATTATCTACAGCGTCCCTGCTATACAGCTTTTTATATAGCTTTGTCGGTGGTGGCCTGGCGGGCTTGGTCATGGGGCGTATTGCGACCTGGATATTTGTTTGGATGCGTGGCTGGCCAACGGCAGAGGTAACGTTAACCGTCGCACTGGCGTATTTGGCCTTCTACGTGTCAGAGCATTATCTGGGTGTGTCTGGGGTAGTGGCTACGGTAATCGCCGGCCTGGTTGTGGGGTCCACTGGTCGCACCCGCATGTCGTCTGCCACCTTCGAGCAGCTGACCGCGTCCTGGATGCAATTTGGTTTTTGGGCCAACTCACTGATTTTTGTGTTTGCCGCCATGTTAATACCGCGCATGGTGGCAGAAATCACCTGGGCGCAGGTGGGGCTGATATTGCTGCTGTATGTGGTCACCTTGATGGCGCGTGCTCTGATGGTGTTCGGGGTGCTGCCCTTGTTGGGCTTGACCCGCTTTGCCACGCAGGTCAGTCGTTCCTATAGGGCGGTGATGCTATGGGGCGGTTTGCGCGGCGCAGTATCGCTGGCGCTGGCGTTGGCGGTTACCGAACAGCCTGGCGTGCCCCACGAGGCGAGGCAATTCATTGCGGTGGCCACCACCGGCTTTGTATTGCTGACGCTGTTTATAAATGGCATCAGCCTACGCCCGCTGATACGCCGTCTGGGCTTGAATCAGTTATCGGCTACGGACCGTACTTTGCGTAATCAGGCCTTAGTCGTGGCACTTGAGGATTTGCGCACTCGTACGGATGAACTTGCCCAGAGCGAGCACATAGGTGCTGAAGCCAGGGAGCGCGTACACGCCGTGTTTGACGGTGCTCAGGCCAGCGTGGATGGGGGTGAGGTCCACCAATTAACCGTAGAACAAAAGGTATCCGTCGGGTTGTCCATGGCGGCTGCGCGTGAAGAAGAGTTGTTTTACGAGACGCTTAAGGCCCAGTTGGTGGATTGGCGCATGGCCGAATCCCTGCTGGCCCGCGCCGAGCGCTTGAGCGACGCCGTGCGTGCCGGTGGGATCAAAGGTTTCGAGGCTGCGATTGCCGCCGATCTTAAATATTCAACGACGTTCCGATGGGCATTGCGTGCCCATTACCTGCTGGGTTTTCAGGGGTGGCTGGCTACAGAACTGGCCAAGCGCTTTACCGCGTTACTTAGTAAGCGATCTGTTGTCGAGCACATAGTGCGTTTTATTGAGGAGGAGGTCCAACCTTTGCTGGGCCAGGAGGCTACCGAGCAGATTATCCAGGCTCACCGCCATCGCCTGTTGATGCTGGAAAGCGCCTTGCATGGCCTGACCTTGCAATACCCAAATTTTGCCCTATGGTTGCAAGAGTCCTATCTGGGTCGAATGGCGCGTGCCCAGGAACGCTTGCGTTATCGTGACATGCTGTCGCACTTTCTGATCAGCGGTGAAATGTACGCTGATTTGATACGCCAGATTGATTCACGCTGGAGCCATATTGAACAGCCTCCAGCTCTGGATATGGCCTTGTCCGCTGTTGACCTAATACAGCGCGTGCCCATGTTTTGTGATTTAAGTCCCCAGACCTTGGCTGCTCTTAAAAAACGTCTCAAGCCACGCTTGACGGTGCCTGGTCAACACATCAGCATGCATTTGGCCCGGGGGCGTGCCATGTACTTTGTGGCGTCCGGCGCTGTTGAGATTCATTTGCCCGACGGGACTACGGCTGAATTGGGTACGGGCGAAATTTTTGGTGAGATTGCCTTGCTGGCTGAAACTGAGTTTGTTCCTAGTGTCAGGTCATTAGGATATAGCCGTTTGCTGATGCTGCAGGAACGTGATTTTCAGGCAGTGCTGGATGGCGACCCTGTCTTCCGTGCAAAGATCGAAGCCATAGTTAAACAGCGCTTGCGGGCCTTTGAGGTATGGCAAGAGTTTGAGTCTGGGGTGCGGCAGCACGAGGCCTTGCCACTGATGCAGCATCAAATCGGCGACAGGCCGCCTTTGGGGCCTGTGCCGAACTCTGTGGCCGATTAAAGCAGCTGGCGTAGATCTTGGGCGATTTCGTCGGCGGGTGCATTGCCACCCAACAGAATACGGACATCGCCTTTTTTGTCGAAGATATAAAACGACGACGAGTGATCCATGGCGTATTGATCAGGACTGGGGCCAGCGGCTTTAGCGTAGAAGGCCTTGAAGGATTTAGCCGTGGTCTGCAACTGGGCGTCTGTGCCGCTTAGGCCAACGAAGCTGGGGTGGAAGGCAGTGGTATAGCTGCCTAGTATTTCCGGGGTGTCGCGTGCCGGATCTACGCTGATCATCAGCACCTGCACTTGGTCGGCGTCCTTACCCAATAGCTCCAGGGTTTGAGCCAGTTCCGCCAGTGCGGTGGGGCATACGTCAGGGCAGTGGGTAAAGCCAAAAAACACAACAATAACTTTGTCTTTATAGCTAGCCAGTGTGCGGCTGGCGCCACTGCTGTCTTGCATAACCATTTCTTTGCCCAGACCAGTGCCGGAAATATCGGAACCGTTCAGTTTATCCAGAGTGCCTGATGAGCCACCGGGCGAGCAGGCAGACAGGATGGGCAAGGTAAGCATTGCGACACCAGCAGCGATCAGGCTGCGGCGTGTGGAAAAAGAATCAGACATGGTTGGCTTCAAGCTTTATAAAACAAGACCTGCCCAGTGGTCCAATAGCAGCGCGGCAAATAGCAAAGCCAGATACAGTATAGAAAACCGGAACAGCTTGCGTGACAGTTCGTCGGAGTATTCCCGATGCAGTTGCCAGGAATAGCGTATGAACATGCCGCTTAAGATGACGGCTGCAATCAGGTAGGCGATGCCGCTCATGCGGACAATAAAAGGCAGCAGGCTGGCGGCAAACAAAACAAAACTGTACAACAATATATGCAGTCGCGTAAATTGCTTGCCATGGGTTACCGGCAGCATAGGTAGGCCGGACTTGGCATAATCGTTATTGCGATACAAGGCCAGCGCCCAAAAATGCGGCGGTGTCCAGATAAAAATAATCAGGACTAGCACCCAGGCTTCGGCCGGCACAGCATTGGCCACGGCTGCCCAACCTAGTGCGGGCGGCATAGCACCCGATAGCCCGCCGATAACGATATTTTGTGGCGTTAGGGGTTTCAGTATTATGGTGTAGATCAGGGCATAGCCCACAAATGTGGCAAGCGTCAGCCACATGGTCAGTGGGTTGACCAGATGGTACAGAATCAATGTGCCTAAACCACCCAGCAGTCCAGAAAATAAAATGACATGGGTGTTGCTGATGGTGCCGCGTGCCGTGCCGCGTCTGGCAGTGCGCAGCATACGCGCATCAACGTGCTGTTCGATTAAGCAGTTGACGGCAAAGGCCGCTGCGGCCAGCAACCAGATACCTACCGTGGCGGCAACCACCACATCCAGGCTGGGTAAGCCAGGGCTGGCAAGAAACATGCCTATCACGGCACAGAATACCGCCAGTTGCGTAACGCGAGGCTTGGTAAGCACCAAATATTGTCTTAGCAGGGGCGGCGCCGCAGCGTTTAGGGTAGTCATGACGGTATTTTAGACCTATTGTCAGCAGAAAGGCGGACCAGCAGGGTAACGCTGGCCAGTACCAAGCCGGCAGCGCCGCCATTGTGCAATACAGCGATTAGTAGCGGCCACTGGAAAAAGATAGTGGTCAGCCCGGTTAGCAATTGAGCCAGCAACAATACCAGCATTAAGTTGGCTGGGCCACGAAGACCCTGATCGGAGCGTAGTTTCCAGGCCAGTATGCCTAAATAGACAAACACAACGAAGGCAAAGTTACGGTGCACCCAGTGTATGGCAGTCAGGGCGTGTTGTGAAATCATCTCGCCGGTAGGCATAAGCCCCAGACCACGTATCAGGGAATAACCACCTTCAAAGTCCATAGCTGGAAACCACTGACCATGACAGGTCGGGAAGTCCATACAGGCCAGTGCTGCATAATTGGTGCTGACCCAGCCACCCAGGGCAATTTGTATGAACAGCAGGGCCGTACCTATGGCCATCCAAGGCCGCCACCTATAGGCACTAATAGCCACTGGTTGGTGCGTTTTTTCGCGAGCCGCTAGCCATGTCATCAGGGCCAGTAACAGCATGCCACCCAACAAATGGCTGGTAACCACCACAGGCATGAGTTGGTGGGTGACTGTCCAGGCGCCAAAAGCCCCTTGGATACATACAGCAATCAAGGTAAAGACAGCCAGCTTGGGGCTACGTCCTATAAGCTTGCGATGGCGCCAGCCTAGATACACGATACCTATGATCATCAAGCCCAGCAGCGAACCCACATAGCGGTGGATCATTTCTATCCAGGCTTTGGGAAAGCTGACGGCGCCATAAGGCATAGCCTCCAGGGCTTGCCTTATATGCTGACTGGCGCCTACAGGGCTAAGCTTGCCATAACAGCCTGGCCAGTCTGGGCAGCCCAGTCCAGAATCTGTCAGGCGCACAAAGGCGCCGAACATAATTAGATCCAAGGTCAGAAACCAGGTGACAAACACCAGTTTTCGGTAGCGTGCACGTATACGTTCCATCGTGGTCTATCTATCCGATCTGTGAGTTTTTCAATAGTTTGGTGATGTCGTTGCGTACCGAGATGGGGTCGGCGTCGGCGGGGAACTGCATCATCAGGTTACCCAATGGATCAACTATCCACATGGGCGCCTTTAGGGCGGCGTCGATTTGGTCTGGACTAGCCTGGGGCGCCAGCCAAGCGACCAATTGCGCAGGGTCGACGCGTAGCATATTCGTGCCTTTGTAGGCTTCCAGAATTTGTTCGTCAGGGACGCTATCAGCGTCGGTGATGAACCAGACACGGCTGAGGCGTTCCACATTCTTGCCTTGGCTGGCATGCGAGTTACGCAGTATGAACAGTTTCTTGACGCAGGACTCGGGGCAGGCAGCCTGGTCAGCGCTAATCAGTATCCATTTGCCGTGCAGGCTGGCCAGGTCAAAGGGCTGGCCCTCAAGCGTGGTCAACGACAGGGCCTGAGGGGCAGGAACAGGACGTTGCGGGTCCACTAACGTTCCGTAGTTATTGGTGTTGTCAGGGCGTAGGCCCAGGGACGGTACGTAGTAGGCCAGCAGTGCAAATAGCACAGGCGCTAGACAAATAAGCACTATCAGCACTAAAGGCAGTCTTGAGCGCTGGGGTGTTGGGCTTCCAGTAGAAGTGGTGACCACGGTGTTTCCTTGTTGAACGTTAGGATTTTCAGATGGTGTCGGACTGACGCTGGCGTTTGCGTCTAAGCGCGCGCCACAACACGACGATCCAGGCTATGCCTGCAATGGCGGCAAAACCAAACCATTGCAGGGCATAACCACGATTTTTATCGGCATCCAGCGATGGTTCTGGCCATTCCTGCAGCAGTCCCGAGGCATTGTCTGGGTTGGCCGCCAGTACGGTGGGTAATAAGTGTAGGCCGCTGACCTGAGATAGTTCGTGCAAATCCAGATTTTGTACGACTACAGGGGTGCCGGTGTCCTTGGGCCAAGTGGCTGGCAGTTGTCCCGAGGGGTTTTTTGACCATGACCACAGCTGTAGCAACCGGGGTACACGATCCAATAGTTCACCTTGCACTGTCTGCGTGCCCGTAGGAGCCGGTATTGGCTGCTGTGCTTGACCTGGGTGCACGGGGCGGGGCATCCAGCCACGCAGCACCAGTAAGGCCACAGGAGGCTGCTTAGAGGCTTGTGGCCCGCTGTCCTGTTCCAGCAGCAATGGCGTGGCTACCCAATATCCGGGTCTGCCGCCATAACTACGATTGTCGACTAGTACAGTGTATTGATGCAGCCAGGTGCCGTTGGCGCTGGCGGATCGCCATGGGCTTAATTGTGGCGTTGGGGTCCTAGCGCTGAGTTGCAGGGGCGTGCTGGCCCGACCGGCGGCGATGGTAGCGGCAATGTTCAGGCGCTCGGCAGCCCGGTTCAACTGCCAATTTCCTAGTCTTAGCCCTACCAACACAACGATTGCCAGCAGCAGCAAGGCGACAAGTGTGCGTAACATCGAATGCGGGCGTACCATATCTGTAATAATTCGCGTTTAACCGGAGCCAAAAAATGCGTATCGTAGTTATTCTGGCACTTGTCGGTATATTGGGGAGCCTGGCATCGGCACTGATTTACCTGATGCGTGACAAAGGCGGCAGTAACCGTACAGTCAATGCCTTGACTGTACGCATAGGCTTGTCGATAGCGCTGTTCTTGTTTGTATTGTTTGCCCATCATATGGGCTGGATACAAAGCACGGGTATGGTAACGCGCTAAACACAAAAGGGGTCAGGCATGCCTGACCCCTAGTTTTATGCGGATCAGGTCCAGGATTTAGAACCAGTACACAAACAGGTACAAGCCTAGCCAAACAACGTCAACAAAGTGCCAGTACCAGGCCGCGCCTTCAAAACCGAAGTGGTGGTCGGCGGTAAAGTGCCCTTTGATCAAGCGGAACAATATGACAGTCAGGAAAACGGAACCCAGAATAACGTGGAAACCGTGAAAACCCGTCAGCATATAAAAGATCGAACCGTACGCGCCAGAGTCAAAACGCAGACCCAGGTCATTGTAGGCGTGCATGTATTCATACGCCTGGCAGAACACAAAAGTAAAGCCCAGAATAACGGTAAGTGCCAGCCAGAAAATGGTTTTACCGCGTTGGCTGGCGCGCAGGGCGTGGTGCGCTATTGTCAGGGTTAAACCGGACGTTAGCAGCAGCGCTGTGTTTATGGTGGGCAACCAGAAAGGCCCTACGGTTTTGAAGTCAGGTACAACGCCAGCAGGCCCAAAGTTAGGCCAGGTGCCAGCAAAGTTGGGCCACAACAAGGTCTGGTGATCCAGGTTGCTCATCCAGGGTGTAGTGACTTCGCGCATATACCAAAGCGTGCCAAAGAACGCCGCGAAAAACATGACCTCGGAGAAAATGAACCAAGCCATGCTCCAGCGGTAGGATGAATCGACACGTGTGCTGTTCATGCCTGCTTCTGATTCGCGTATGGCGTCGCCAAACCAGAAATACAGCGATGTAAATAAGCCGGTAATGCCGAGCAGGAACATCCAGTAACCAACTTCGTAGCTGTTGATCCATAGCGCGGCGCCTAGTAGGGTGAGCAGCAACGACAAGCTGGTCCGAACCGGGTGAGGTGACTCACCGGGAACGTAATAGTAGGGTGCCTTAGTGCCCTGAGCCACGTGACTTGCACTCATGGTGTTCTCCTGATGGGAATTATTAAAATTAAATGATTAAGACACATAGCCGGTCAACCAGCGTGCTGCCAGAACCAGGCCAATCACAAAAAATAGGGTAGCCAGCAAGCCGGCAATAATAAGATGGACAGGGTTAAGAGTAGAAATGTCCTTGTCGTATCCACGGCCCCGGCGTACTCCGAAAGCCCCCCAGGCCACTGCTTTCAGTGTCTGGAAAAAATTAAGTTTACGACCAGCAAGCTTTTTGATTTCGTCCATCTTAACCCCCTAGCGACCCGCCGCGCGTGAAGGTCCATACCACCACTGCAATCACGAAAATAACAAGTGCGATAGCGGTATTACGGTTCTTCCTGCGCTGTTCGGGTGTCATGGCTGGTCTCTTATTTGACAATAGGTGGAATAACAAAGGTATGGAAAGGTGCAGGCGATGGCACGGTCCATTCCAGGCCTTCCGCGCCTTCCCAAGGTTTGGCAGGAGCAGGTTCGCCGTGACCGCGCCAGGCTTTAACAGCCAAGTACAGGAAGACCAATTGCGACAGGCCGAACCAGAATGCGCCTATGGTGGCTATTTGGTTGAAGTCGGTGAACTGAGCGGAGTAGTCTGCATAACGACGTGGCATACCGGCTAGCCCCAGGAAGTGCATGGGGAAGAAGGTTATGTTAAACGAAATCATGCTGCTCCAGAAGTGGATCTTGCCCAGACGTTCGTCGTACATGCGGCCAGTCCACTTGGGCAGCCAGTAGTAGGCGCCTGCATACATACCAAACAACGAGCCCGCCACCATGACGTAGTGGAAGTGGGCAATGATGTAGTAGGTATCGTGTACGGCAATGTCTATGGGTGCAACAGCAATGATCAGGCCAGTAAAGCCGCCTATCGTGAACACGAAGATAAAGCCTATGGCATACAGCATGGGTGTTTCAAAGGTCAGAGCACCGCGCCACATGGTAGCGACCCAGTTGAAGACCTTGACCCCGGTGGGGATGGAAATCAGCATGGTGGCGTACATGAAGTACAGCTGGCCCGTTACCGGCATGCCGGTTGCAAACATGTGGTGCGCCCAGACCAGGAAGGACAGGATGGCAATAGCTGCCGTCGCGTAAACCATGGAGGCGTAGCCAAACAGTGGCTTGCGTGAGAAAGCAGGTACTACCGATGACACGATGCCGAAAGCTGGCAAGATCATCACATAGACTTCGGGGTGTCCAAAGAACCAGAACACGTGCTGATACAGAACGGGGTCACCACCAGCGGCGGCGTTAAAGAAGGCCGTGCCAAAGTGACGGTCGGTCAGCAGCATAGTAACGGCGGCAGCCAGAACCGGCATGATGGCGATCAGCAGGTAGGCGGTAATCAACCAGGTCCAGCAGAACAGAGGCATTTTCATCATGGTCATGCCAGGTGCGCGCATATTCAGCACGGTGACGATGATGTTGATGGCGCCCATGATGGACGAAGCACCCAGGATGTGGACGGCGAAAATGGTGAAGTCCATGCCAGGACCCATTTGCAGCGACAAAGGCGCGTACATGGTCCAGCCTGCGGCATTGGCGCCGCCGGGCACGAAGAACGAAGCTGTGAACAGGATCGCGCCTATGGGCAATAGCCAGAAGCTGAAGTTGTTCATGCGTGCAAAGGCCATGTCGGATGCGCCAATTTGCAGCGGTATCATCCAGTTGGCGAAGCCTACGAAGGCCGGCATGATAGACCCGAAGATCATGATCAGGCCGTGCATGGTGGTGAACTGGTTGAACAATTCAGGCTGGAAAAACTGCAGCCCGGGTTCGAACAGTTCTGTGCGTACCAGCAATGCTAGTACGCCGCCTTCCAGCAGCATGATGAACGAAAACAACAGGTACATGGTACCTATGTCTTTGTGGTTAGTGGCAAATAACCAGCGACGCCAGCCGTGTGGCTTGTGGTCGTGGTCGTCGTGCCCCTGAATGGCCGGTACTTGATCGGCGGTGACGCTGCTCATGGTTGACTCCTTCCTGCTAAACCCGGTTGCCTTTTAGGGTAACCGGGTAAAAAGTATTCGAATGTGTATTACGTCTGTACTGTGGTCTAGCGCTGTGCCAAGACATCAGAAGGCTGAACTACCGGATCTGCACCCTTGCCTGCGTTGCTCCAGGCATTGCGGGTATAAGTGATTACCGAGGCGATTTCTACATCGCTAAGCACATCACGGAAAGGCGCCATGGCGGTTCCGGGATGGCCGTTCAAGACGGTCAGGATCTGGTCTTTCATAGGAGCCAGTACGTATTTCTGGTCACCGTCCAGGGGTGGGAAGGCGGGGGGCATGCCCTTGCCGGTAGCCTGGTGACAGGCGACACAGTTAGCCGCATAAACCTTGTCGCCTCGGGCGATCAGGTCTTCTTTGGTCCATTCTTTGGTGGCGTCATCGCCAGCTACTGCCAAAGCACCTTTTTTCTTCGCAGCCCAGGCCTCGTAGTCCTCTTGGGAAACCACATCAACCACGATAGGCATGAAAGCGTGGTCCTTGCCGCACAGTTCGGCGCATTGCCCACGGTAAGTACCAATTTGTTCGGCGCGGAACCAAGTGTCGCGCAGGAAACCAGGCATAGCGTCTTGTTTGACGCCAAACGCAGGGACCATCCAGGCGTGGATCACGTCGGTAGAGGTAAGGACAATACGGACTTTCTTGTTGACCGGCACGACCAAGGGCTCGTCGACTTCCATCAGGTATAGATTACCGGGTGGCTCGCGGCCATCTATCTGGGCGCGTGGCGTGGCCAGGTTAGATAGGAATTTGACGCCCTGTGCGGGCCCATCAACATATTCGTAGCCCCATTTCCACTGGTAGCCAGTGACCTTGACGGTCAGATCGCTGCTGGTGGTGTCCTTCATGGCGACCACGGTACGGGTGGCGGGTAGCGCCATCGCGATCACAATCAGAAAGGGGATGACTGTCCAGGCGACTTCTACGCCTATGTGCTCGTGGAATTTCGCCGGTATAACACCACGCGATTTGCGGTGCATGATGATGGAGTAGAACATTACCCCGAATACACCGACAAAAATCACCGCACAGATGATAAGCAGCAACCAGTGTATCCACATGATTTCACGTGAAATTTGGGTAACGCCTTCAGTCAGGTTCAGCTGGTTGACGCGTGGTCCACCCGGCATGTCCGTGATCTGTGCACTCACGATTCCCGTCATTAGCAGTGCGCCAGTGCCCAGTAATCCTCTCAACTTCTTCATGCTGACCTCGAGATACGGCGTGTTCGTAACAAACGTTGACGCAGATCAATAAAGACCATGGTAAACGCTGGAGGAACACATAATTATTTGAACGGCGGGCTTAAAATAAGATAGTTTTGGGGTGTTGCCCGCTCGGATTTCCCTGAATACGAAGCGAATTATAGCGAACTCAGGCGGGCCTGGGGTTAAAACACGGCCTGTAAGGTGCTTGTTCGTGTAAACACCAATCCCAAGTGTCTGCTTACATTACAATAATTGCATGGAAAATGCACCAGCCTACGCGTCGGCCTCTGCCGTAACCGCGCGATACAAACAACTCCTTAAACGTATACAGCAATTACCCCCTGTAGGTTCACGCCCGCTAACTGTTGGGGGCAGGGTATCGGGGTGGATAACCGCCAAGGCCACTAAGTACTTGCGGGACCTTCCTGGCGTCCATGTCGAGGACGAGGCTGTGCATATAACCGCCTCCCAGCACGCGCGCAGATCGCTAAATGGGGTGTTGGCTGATTTGGCAGAAGCGCTGAAGGATACGGGCTGTTTGCGCGGTTGGCGCAACGAACTGCTGGATGTCTATGGTGAAGGCCGTCGTTTGGCGGTAATCGAGCGCGCTGCGGTGCGGCCGCTGGGCTTGTTGACCAAGGCGGTACACCTGAATGCTTGGGCCCCGGATGGTTCTTTGTGGATAGCACGCCGTTCTGACACAAAATCTACCGACCCCGGCATGTGGGACACCCTGGTGGGAGGCTTGGCGGCGGCGGGTGAAAGCCTGGATTTGTCGCTATTACGTGAAAGCTACGAAGAAGCCGGCTTATCCACTGACGATTTGGCGAACAGATCGCCATTGCGCGTCATAGTGCGCATGCATAAGCGCTTGCCCGAGGGCTATCAGGTTGAAGACGCACTGGTTAGCGATTGCGTGTTGGCTGCATCGGTGCGTCCGTATAACGTGGACGGCGAGGTCAGCGAGATTCGTTGCGTAGACATGCCAGAGTTGTGGGCTATGGTGCAGGCAGATGCCTTTACCCGCGAGGCTGAATTGGTAATACTTGAAGGCCTGCAACGTCGCATGGAGGGCGCCGTCAATTAGACGGCAGTCATAGTTCAGTTTAAGCTTGCGAAATCATTTAAGGAGTCATTATGGGTACGGAAAGTAACAATCCCTTTGTCTTGCCGGGATTCGGCCAAAGCGGTGATGCGGCGCAAAACCCGTTAATGGCCAGTATGGACATGATGAGGCGCGCGTGGCAGGGCATGGCTGGTGCAACGGGGATGGAGTCTGCTGCCCTGGCGACACCCATGTCAGTCGAGGACCTAGAGCGTCGCATTAGCGAACTGCGTGTCGTGGAGAACTGGCTGCGTATGAATCTAACCATGCTATCCAGCACCATACAAGGGATGGAGGTGCAACGCTCTACTATCTCTACCCTGATGTCGTTTGCTGCCAGTGCCGGCAGTGTGGCGGGTGCCCCTGGTGCCAGCACCGATACCGCAGCTGGTCCTTCGCCCTTGGAAGTCGTGCTGGGTATTAAGCCGGGTGCTTGGTCTGGCGCGGCCAGCCCGTCCGACACAAAAGCGTCCCCAGCACCCGAAGCAGCCAATCAGCAGCCTTCAGCGGCCGCCTCGGCTAAAGCCGCCATAGACGAGGCGGCTGCCGCTGCCCAGGAACGCGCCGACCACGCCGCTCAGGCTGCGACAGCCTATGCCGCTTCGGCTGAAACCGCCGTCAAAGGTTGGTGGGATATGCTGCAAAAGCAATTTGATACCTTGGCCTCGGCTACCGCGGCCACTATGCAAAATGCCGAAGCTGCTTCGGGCGACACCACTTTGGGTAAAAAAGCGACTACCAAGGCACCGCGCAAATCAACGAAAGCAACAGGAACTGCAGGTGCGGCTGCAAAACCGGCCAAGTCGGCAAAATCGGTTAAAACAACCAAGGCTGCTTCTAAATCAGTGCCATCAGTGGCTAAAGCTATAAAAACACCAAACAAAGTCGCTTCCAGGAAGGCCGCCAATGTAAGTGCCCCTGCTGTTGCAGTATCCGCGGCAAAAGCAGCGAGGACCGCGAAAATCGCGAAATCCACTACCAAGGCAGCGCGTAAGAGCATGGTCGGGGGGAAAGCTTAATTTATGCTGAACATTGTTATTTTGGCCGCAGGCCTGGGCAAACGTATGCAATCGGACCTGCCCAAGGTCCTGCATCCCATCGCCGGCAGGCCTATGCTGGCTCACGTTCTAGATAATGCCCGTCAATTAAACCCTGATCGCATCGTGGTAGTGGTGGGGCATGGTGCAGAGCAGGTTCAGCAGTCGTTTGCCGACCAAGCCGATTTGCACTTTGTCATACAAAGTCCCCAGCAGGGTACTGGTCATGCTGTGCAGCAGGCAGTGCCAGTCCTGGTGGATGCTGGGCAGTCGCAGGACGCTACCTTGGTGTTGTATGGCGATGTGCCTTTGGTGCAGACAGCGACCTTGCAGTCATTACTGGATGCCCGTTTGCAGGGTATGGCGGTGCTGACTGAAAATCTGGACGACCCTACGGGTTACGGACGCATAGTCCGCAATGCCGCTGGCGACGTGCAGCGCATCGTCGAGCACAAAGACGCTAGCTCCCAGGAACATGCCATCACTGAAGTCAACACCGGCATACTGGTAGCGCCTACTGCACGCCTGAAAGACTGGTTGCTGCGTATTACGAATAATAATGCCCAGGGCGAATACTATCTGACCGATATTGTTGGGTTGTCTGTGGCTGATGGGGTGCCTGTGCATGCCGCTCATCCAGGGGCTGCTTGGGAAACGCTGGGTGTGAATAGTCGCGCCCAGCAGGCCCAACTAGAACGTCTTTGGCAGGCGGAACAGGCGCGTCGCTTGCTGGACGCTGGCGTCACCCTGGCCGACCCCGCCCGGTTTGACCTTAGGGGCGAACTGGTTTGCGGACGTGATGTCTTTATTGATGTGGGTTGTGTCTTTGAGGGGCAGGTTGAACTCGCTGATGGCGTACGGGTAGGCCCGCATTGCGTTATTAAAAACAGCCGCATCGGCGTGGGTGCGCGTATAGACGCCTATAGCCACCTGGAACAGGCCGTGGTGGATACGCAAGCTCGGATAGGACCATACGCGCGCTTGCGGCCCCAAGCCCATATAGGGGCGGGTGCTCATGTAGGTAATTTTGTGGAAATCAAAAAAACCTATTTGGGCGCAGGCTCCAAAGCGAATCATTTGGCCTATATCGGTGACGCTACCGTGGGCGAGCGGGTCAATATTGGCGCGGGCACGATTACCTGCAATTACGATGGGGTCAATAAATTTGAAACCATCATCGAGGATGATGCCTTCATTGGTTCCGATTCCCAGCTGGTGGCCCCGGTGCGTGTAGGACAGGGCGCCACGCTGGGCGCAGGCACTACCCTGACGCGTGATGCGCCTGCGCATCAGCTGACGATTACGCGCGCGGCGCAAACCACGATTTCTGGTTGGACACGGCCCACAAAGAAGCGTTGATGCCAGACCGTGGCCAGTCGGCTCAGACCGCACAGGTCCCGATAGGCAGCCCGCCAGACGGGCTGCCTAAGGAATCGTCTGCCCGGGCTGGCGTCGCGCCGCATGATGGGCTGTCCACCCCCCAACGTTATTGGGCGGCGCTGGTATTGCGCCTGGCGCTGATAGTTTCTGTGCTGGATTCGACCATGTCGAATGTAGCCCTGCCAGCGATAGCTCAGGAGCTGGGTATAGATGCTGCTTCTGTTGTATGGGTGGTCATAGCCTATAACCTGACAGTGGTGGTGTCGCTGCTGCCTTTGTCGGCGGTGGCAGAACGTATCGGTTTCAGGCGCTTGTTCACTGCAGGTATTACCTTGTTCATGATTGCCTCGGTGGGCTCGGCTTTGGCTGGGTCGCTGTTGACCTTGATGATCTCGCGTATTGCCCAAGGCTTTGGTGCTGCCATGCTGATGTGTTTGTTCGGCGGCTTGGTGCGCAATATCTATCCCTTGAAAAAGCTGGGCATGGGGATCAGCATTAACGCCATGGTGGTTGGTTTGACGGCGGTGATAGGCCCTGCCGCTGGGGCATTTATCTTGCAGATAGCCTCCTGGCAATGGATATTCTTGGTCAATGTGCCAATTTGCCTGGTGACCTACGCTGGTATACGTTTCCTGCCGGAAATTCCACGCGCTGCGACTCGCTTTGATTGGGTGGCTGCCGCTTTGGGCGTGCCCGCCTTTGGCCTGGCGATAGTTGGTCTGGAGGCACTGGTCCGCGAGCCCATCATGGCCTTGTTGTGTCTGTTGGTGGCGGGGCTGGCAGGTTGGGCCTTGTTATATCGTTCGCGTACCCAGGTGTCGCCGCTGGTGCCGTTGGATTTGCTGCGAGTCATGTCCATACGTTTTGCGGTAGGCGCATCGGCCTTTTCATTTGCGTCGCAGATGTCGGCGTTTGTAGCCTTACCTTTTTATTTTCATAGGACCTTGAGTTATTCCTATGGCGATATCGGCATCATGCTGGGAGCTTGGTCTATCGGAGTGGCTGTCATGGCGCCGGTAGCGGGGTTTTTATCAGGCCGATTTTCGATTGCCGTGTTGTGCGGCATAGGCGCAGGTAGTATGGCTTTGGGCTTGCTATGGCTGATGGTGGCTCCCGGCGATACGGGATTTGCCTGGCTGTTTGCTGCCATGCTGCTTAGCGGCGTGGGCTTTGGGTTTTTCCAGACCCCCAATAACCGTGCCTTGCTGGCAGGAGTGCCGCGCCAGCGTAGTGGTGCCGCTGGTGGCTTGCAAGCTACTACACGGGTCTTTGGCCAAAGCTTTGGCACGGCACTAGTGGGGTTAAGCTTTGGGCTTAGTCAGGGCTATGGGCCTATGTTGGGCATGGGTGTGGCAGTGGCGTGCGCACTGGCTGCCGTCGCCATTAACGTGGTGCGCTATCTGAACCCGGCCGCTGACCCGGAGCTATTATGACTACCGTAGTGCCGACTACCGATGCAACGGGATCCCGTCTGCGCATACTGCAATTGAACTTCGAGCGGGGTTGGCGAGGCGGCGAACGCCAGACCTTGCTGTCCATGCAGGAATTTCGCGCCGCTGGGCACGAAGTCGCCTTGTTGGCCAGGGCGGGTGGCGACTTGGCCAGTCGTGCCCAGGCAGATGGTTTCATGGTGTACCCGTGTTCCGGCATACCCGCTGTAGGTGGCACCCTGTTGCGCTATGGCCGTCAGTTCGATGTCTTGCACGCTCAAACCGCTAATATGATGACCTGGCTGGCCTTGCTCAAGCCTTTTTTGCGTGCGCGCATTGTGTTTACACGGCGTACAGCCTTCCCCGTCAGTCACGCGCGCGAGCAGCAAACACGCTGGAAATGGCGACAGGCTGATGTGGTGGTGGCGATTAGCCAGGCGGCGGCGGCAGAGCCTAGGCGATTGGGGCTGGAAGTGGTTGTTATACCTAGTGCGGTTCAGTATCAGCCTCTGGATAGCGAGCATCTGCGCGATGTTGCCCGTCAACTTGAAGTGGCGCTGGATCCATTGTTGGATTTGTCAACAGATGTGCCCCGGCAGCATCAGCCCGGTCAGCGTTTTGTGCTGGCGACGGCGGCAGCCATGAGTTCGGAAAAAGACCCCTTGACGCTGATACGCGCTGTTCATGCAGTGCGCCAGGTGCGTGATGATTTCGTGTTTCTGCATCTGGGTTCTGGCGGTGATATAGAATATGCCGCGCGTGAATTAGTACACGATTTGGGGCTGGAGCAGCACTATATTTTTGCGGGCTTTCATCGTGCTATCGAAGACATCTACCGACTAATGGATGTATTTGTTCTAAGCTCGCAGTCCGAGGCCTTAGGTACCAGTGTGCTGGACGCTTTTTTATACCAAGTGCCTGTGGTGTCCACCGATGCGGGCGGGCTGAAAGAAAGTCTGGCGCACGGGCGTGGCCTGCTGTGCGCTATCGGTGATTATGACGCCCTTGCAGCAGCCATACTGCGTTTACTGGACGACAGCGAATTACGCCATAGCCTGGTCGATAAAGCCTATCGCTATGTGCGCAGCGAACACGACGTTAATGTCATGGCCAGACGCTATCTGAAGGCGTATGTCGCTGCTTAAGATCTAGTCGAAAGCTTGTGCGGCAAATCGATACGGGTGTCGAACTTGCTGCGATGTATAGAAAAAAAGCTGCGTACATTACGGACATTGGCGTCCGATGTAAACACCCGGTGCGCCATCGCATGGTAGGCCGCCATATCGGGTAACTGAGCAATAATAATAAAGTCCGGCCCCGGAGACACCCGATAGCACTGCAAAATGGCGGCTTCTGTATGGGCTTTGGCCTGGAACTGTTCAATGTGCTCTGTGCTTTGTCTGTCCAGGGTAATTTCTATGATCGCAGTCAGGCCGCTGCCTAGCTTGGCAGGGTCCAGAATAGCTACCTGCTTTTGAATAATACCTGCCTTGGTCAGACGCCTTACGCGACGCAAGCACGTGGGGGGTGTAGCGTGTACTTTTTCAGCCAAATCCAGGTTGGTCAGCGAGCTGTCGGACTGCAGCTGTTCCAGTATGCGCAGGTCCAGTTCATCTAAGGTAATGTTGGGCGTCATAAGTCCACGTATCGGAATTTATATCATTCTATGAAATTATATTTCACTGGGATGATCGATAGAAATAAAATATCATATTCGATGGAAATATGAAATCTAATTTCTTTCTGCGTGCGACACAATAGACCATCTTCCAAATTAGCAGGAGTAGGTCCATGTGTGGCATAGTCGGCGCAGTCGCTCAACGCGACATCACCCCCATCCTTCTTGAAGGCCTTAAGCGCTTGGAATACCGGGGCTACGATTCCTGCGGTATTGCCTTGCATGCCGATGGTGAGCTGCGCCGAGCGCGTAGCACCGACCGTGTAGCTGAGCTGGAGCTGGAAGTAGCCCGTGAACAGCTTAGCGGCTTCACTGGCATTGCCCATACCCGTTGGGCCACCCATGGCGCGCCTGCCACACACAATGCTCATCCCCACTTTTCCGGCCTTGGCTCCAGCACCCCCCGGATTGCCCTGGTTCACAATGGCATCATAGAAAACCACGACGAATTGCGTGCTGAATTGCAGACCGCTGGTTATATCTTCCTAAGCCAGACCGACACTGAAGTGATCGCCCACTTGGTAGATCATTCATACAATGGGGATCTGTTTCAAGCCGTGCAGCAAGCCATTAGCCGCCTGAAAGGTGCCTATGCCATCGCCGTATTCTGTCGCGACGAACCCCACCGTGTGGTCGGCGCCCGTCACGGTTCGCCGCTGGTGGTAGGTTGCGGTGTCAACGAAAACTTCCTGGCGTCCGACGCCCTGGCGCTGGCGGGCACCACCGACCAGATTATTTATCTGGAAGATGGCGACATGGTCGACCTGCAATTGGCCCGTGTCTGGATTACCGATAGCGCTGGCCAGGCCGTGGATCGCAAAGTGCATACCGTACACCTGCATACCGCCGCTGCCGACCTGGGCCCGTATCGCCATTACATGCAGAAAGAAATCTTCGAGCAGCCACGCGCCGTCGCCGACACCCTGCAAAATATAGAAAACATCAGCCCAGACCTGTTTGGTGACCAGGCCTATAAAGTATTTAACGATATCGACAATGTATTGATATTGGCCTGCGGCACCAGCTACTATGCCGGTCTAACCGCCCGATACTGGATAGAATCCCTGGCAAAAATCCCGGTTAACGTCGAAATTGCCAGCGAATATCGCTACCGTGACAGCGTGCCCAACCCGCGCACTTTGGTGGTTACCATTTCGCAGTCCGGCGAAACCGCCGATACCCTGGCTGCCCTGAAGCACGCCCACAGCCTGGGCATGCAACACAGCCTGACCGTGTGCAACGTCGCCACCAGCGCCATGGTGCGTGAATGCAAGTTGGCCTTTATTACCCGCGCAGGCATGGAAATAGGGGTCGCATCCACTAAAGCCTTCATCACCCAATTAACGGCATTATTCCTGCTGGCATTGGCCTTGGCCCAAACCAAAGGACAATTGACCGAAGAGCGCGAACAGGACTACCTGAAAGCACTACGTCACCTGCCAGTAGCCATCGCCGCCGTGCTGGCGTTAGAGCCGCAAATCATCGCCTGGGGCGACCGCTTTGCCAGCAAAGAAAATGCCCTGTTCCTGGGCCGCGGCATGCACTTCCCCATCGCCATGGAGGGCGCTTTAAAGCTTAAGGAAATCAGTTATATACATGCCGAAGGCTACCCCGCTGGCGAACTGAAGCATGGTCCGTTGGCCCTGGTCACCGACCACATGCCAGTGGTGACTATTGCCCCACGTGACGAACTGCTGGAAAAGCTGAAATCCAACATGCAGGAAGTTCACGCCCGTGGCGGTGAACTGTACGTATTTGCCGACGCTGACACCAAAATTGAAGCCAGCGACGACATTCACGTTATACGCATGCCGGAAAACTACGGGAAACTGTCACCCATATTGCATACGATACCGTTGCAGTTATTGGCGTATCACACGGCGTGCGTCAGGGGCACGGATGTGGACAAGCCCAGGAATTTGGCTAAGAGTGTGACGGTGGAGTAGGGAGGGGCGTCACACTACAGAGGGGTGTGCCGCACCATCCATGGTGATGATAGTCCCCGTCACGTAGCTGGCCAGGTCCGATGCCAAAAACACGGCAACATTAGCGATTTCTTCTGGTTGCGCCAGCCGGCCCATCGGAATCCGCTGCTTCATTGCATCGAAAACCTGATCGGCGGTTTTGCCACTTAGCTGTGCTTCGGCGTCAATGGCGCCTTGTACGCGGTCAGTGTTGGTTGACCCAGGATTAATGCCGTTTATACGAATGCCGTGTGATGCCCAAGCCGAAGCCAGACCGGTGGTTGCCAGCATTAATGCGGCGTTTGCAGCGCCGCCTGGCAAGTGCACGGGACTTGGCGTTTTTCCGCCTGCGCCGATGATGTTGACGATTGCGCCTTGGCGGCGCTGTACCATGCCCTTCAGGGCAGCATCCATGGCATTTATATACGTGAAGTATTTTGCATTCATCGCGTCAACCCAGGCTTGTGGTGTCAGCGAGACGGGCGGGTAACGCTTGGCGGCGCCCGCAGAATTGATCAGGATATCGATTGGTCCTAATGCTTTTTCAACGTCTGCCACCAAATTAACGGCTAGATCAGCGTCGCATAAATCTGCCATATGGGTATGTACATTAATGCCGCTGCGTTCCAGGTGCTGCTGTGCTGCGGTTAGGTTTTCAGCGTTGCGTGAGGCAATTGCCACACGTGCACCCGCACGAGCGAATGCTTCTGCGCAGGCCAGACCTATCCCTTTGCTGCCACCTGTGATCAGTACCACTTTATTTTTTAATTCGATGTTCACAGCATTGTCTCCAAATTGTTCTTAAGTCTTTTTCTGTGCCTGTGCCGCAAGCAGCGTCAGGATGAATCTGCGTGGGGCGAGTTTAACCTCAATGGTCTTGATAGTTTGCTGTGGTGTAGCGCTGTTCGGTCCACTGTATCAAGGCCGAACTGACATATTCCGGGCCATTCTCTGCTTCCCAATCGTTCATGGGCAATGTGAGGCCTTCATGAAAAACTCCGAAAGGCCAAGTGGATTAGCTCGTTATATATTCGAATTTAAGTAAAAACCCTAGTGCGCATAAGTACAAAATAATGTTAAATTCCATTTAATGGATTGCATATCCCAAATAGTGGGACAGAATAGTTACCCTACCGAAAGGACAGACGTAGAAATGAATCACAAACATGCATCCTCCGAGGCAGCCGAAATGCCACACACCGGACCAGTCAGTGGATGTACCAGTAATTATGGATAAAACACTTCTTAAGGGATTGCGAGTATTGGAATATTTGGCCCAATCGCGTGAGCCGGACAATACGCTTGCGACATTAACCAGTCGATTAGATCTGAGTCGCAGCAACATACATAGAACACTGCAGACCTTGATTTATACCGGTTATGTAGAACGGAATGACGACGGAACGTACAAATGTACAAAAAAAATCCTCGCACTTGGCGCCCGGCATTTGGATGGCACTGACATTAAAAAAATATTGTCTCCATACAAGTACAAATTATTAAAGCAGTTCGGTGAAACCATACACTTATCCATATTGGATGGTAGTGAAGTAATTTACATAGACAAGATGGACGGGATACACCCACTTATTGCTTATTCAAGAATTGGCGGACGTGCTCCGGCATATGCAGTAGCTACTGGCAAAGCGTTATTGGCGACGCATGAAAACTCGTATGTCGATTTATGCATTCCACGACTGGAACCGCACACTAATCGCACTCACCAAACCTTGGAGTCATTAAAACAAGAGCTTGAACAGGTTCGCACGCAAGGGTTCGCAATAAATGCCGGTGAATGGCGATCGGAAATATATGGCATAGCAGTATCTATACGTGATGGTTTGGGTAACGTATGGGGCTTCGGATTATCAGGTCCTGTTTACCGATTTACACCAGAAAAGACCAAAGAAATAACAGAAGAATTAATAGTAATATCGAAAAAAATATCCTCGCAGTTGGGATGTGAGGATGATTAAGATAAAGTAAAAAATCGTGTTTTATATAAACATGTAGTGGGAGCACGGAAAGATAGCCGGGAAATTGAAAGCGAACAACTAACAGAAATATACTGGGAGCGATATGGCAGCAATTTACGAAGATCACCATGAAGAGTTTCGTGTGCAAGTTCGTCGTTTTGTGGAACGCGAAGTAGCACCACATCACCCCGAATGGGAAAAGCAAGGCATAGTACCGCGCGACGTTTGGCGCAAGGCCGGTGATGCTGGTCTTTTATGTTGCAGCGTTCCTGAAGAGTATGGTGGCCCGGGTGGCGACTTTGTTCACGAGGCCATCGTTGTTCAGGAGCTTATGCGAGTAAATGCGACAGGGCCTGGGTTTCCCGTGCACTCAATGGTGGTAGCGCCCTACATCAGCAAGTTCGGTACTGAAAAACAAAAGAAAAAGTGGCTACCAAAAATGGCATCCGGAGAACTGATAGCCGCAATTGCTATGACAGAGCCAAACGCGGGCTCTGATCTAAAAGCCATCACAACATCAGCAGTACTTAAAGACTCAACGTATCTGATAAATGGTCAAAAAACCTTTATAAGTAATGGTATTAATTCAGACCTAATTGTCACAGCCTGCAAGACTGATAAACAAAAGGGCGTGAAAGGCATCTCGTTAATTGCGATAGAGTCAACCGTCGAAGGTCTAACCAAATCGAAGCCGTTAAATAAAATCGGATTTTCGGCTCAAGATACTTCGGAACTATCCATGCAAAACATAATTGTTCCCAAAGAAAACTTAATTGGGAACGAAGACGGTGGCTTTTTCCACATGATGGACAACCTGCCTCAAGAGCGTCTTTTAATTGCAATTCGGGCCGTTGCTGTATTGGAAGCCATGCTCGACGAAACAATTACGTATGCCAAAGACAGACGGGCTTTTGGTCAGGCGTTGTTTGATTTTCAAAATACGAAATTTTTGCTTGCACACGTTAAAGCGCAGACTGAAATGCTGAAAATTATGGTTGCGCATTACATTTCGGTGCATATGAGCGGAAAGATCAGCAGTGTCGAGGCTGCGATCGTTAAGCTGAATGCGACCGAAAAAGTTACTGCTCTTCTAGATGAACTGCTACAAGTTTTTGGAGGCAATGGCTTTATGGCAGATTATTTGATTGGCAAGGCTTGGGTTGACTCCCGCGTCTATTCAATTTTCGGGGGCACAAATGAAATAATGAAAGAGATTATCGCCCGAGATATTTAACTAAGCCATATTTGCAAAATATTTTCGTAATCGAGGTGAAACATCGTGAATATAGATTCGATTGATTCAATTGTTCTTGATAGCTTGTCTGAGCTTATAAATTTAATACCGAACGGCGCGACGCTGGCACTGCCTGCTGATTACGGGGGGTCACCGGGTGAGGCTGCGCGAGAAATTATTCGGCAAGGGAAGACGCATTTGAAAATCATAGGCGGACCACCGACCGGCTATGTCAGTGACCTATTAATTGGTGCGGGCGTGGTCGACACCATAGAGTGCCCCGGCATTATTCTGGGTGATTTTGGGCTGGCGCCCAGATTTCGCGCAGCGATCACAGCCGGTACGCTTAAAGTAATTGACACAACGTGCCCCGCTTTTCATGCCTCAATTGCGGCGGCCCAAAAAGGTCTGCCGTTTATGCCTATTCGTGGTTTGCTCGGTTCTGACGTGCTAAAGGTTCACCGTGAATGGAGGATCATAAACAATCCTTTCGATCTTGATACAGGGGTGGACCCTATCGTTTTGATACCGGCGTATCAACCGGAATTTTTACTTTTCCATGCGCGATACGGTGACCGTTACGGAAATGTCTGGATCGGTAAAAACTTTGAGGTTAAGGCAATGGCGCAAGCTGCAAAAAACGTATTGGTAACTTTCGAGAAGCTATACGACGGCAACCTGCTTGAAGACTCCAAGCTTGCACCATCAACCATCGCTTCCTTCTACTTGCGGGCGACCACTCAAGTCGAGCATGGCACATACCCGATTTTTCTGGGCAATGAGCACTCAACTGATGTTGAACACATGACGATGTACGCGCAGAGCGCTAAAACGTCCAAGGATTTTCGCAATTATTTGAATCAGTATGTGTTCAAGGGCTAAGAGGGAAAACTGATGAAAACACAAGTAGACGAAGTTAAGTATACGGAAGCAGAATTTTTGGCCAGCGTATTGTCTCGATATTGTGATGACGCGCAAAGCTTTGAAATTGGTAATGCTATGCCTATTCCTGCCTCAGCGGCATTGATGGTCTACAAAAGGAACGAAAAACGCCCCAGGCTCTCAATCCTCGGTAGTGTTAAGCACAACTTGTTGTTTACCGGTGGAATTCTGGAGCAGTATGACCTTGGCTGCAAGGGCATGATAGACGTCCAGTTTTACGGTGGCGGCCAAATCGACGGACAAGGCAATATAAACCTTGTTGGTATTGGGGACTACCCGCGATCCGACGTCCGATTTGCAGGCTCTTTTGGCACATCCTTGTTGTATTACGTTGGCCTACGAACGATCTTGTTCGTAACAGAGCACAGTAAAAGAGTGCTTGTGCCCAAGGTTGACTTTATTAGTGCTGCCGGCGTATTGCCAGAATACGCACATCGATTAGGCGGCCCGATCGCACTAGTAACTAGCAAATGTGTCATGACCTTTTGCCAGAAAGAAGCCAAGTTCACATTAAAAGAGGTGCATCCTGGGTTCACTGTGGACGATATTAAAGAAAATACTGGTTTCGACTTTGAGTGCCCGTCTACTGTTCCTACAACAGGCGAGCCCACAGACGCCGAGCTGGAACTATTGCGGACTTACGTGAAGAACGAAGTAGCGGAAGTCTACCCTGTATTCGCAAAAAACCAGATACTGTAATGACCACAATGGAGTCAATTGTGAACATGAGTTCCACAGCGCAAATTGAAGTCGAATCTCTAAAAAAGGTGTATGAAACCGCTTCAGCGGGAAATGTACACGCACTTGGCCCCATTGATCTCAGAATCGACGCGGGCGAATTTGTCTCAATCGTAGGGCCCAGTGGCTGCGGAAAGTCGACGCTTCTACGAATTATTTGTGGATTAACCGGCATAAGTGGTGGCAAGTTGTCACTAAACGGCATCCCAATAAATGGACCAAATCGCAACATTGGCGTTGTGTTTCAGGCGGCAACTTTGCTCCCTTGGCGCACGGTGCTGGACAATGTACTGCTTCCCATTGAAATAAGAAAAGAATTAACAAAAGAAAAGCGCGACAAGGGACTTGAGCTACTAAAAATGGTCGGTTTGCAAGATTTTGTCCACCGTTACCCGTCAGAGTTGTCAGGCGGTATGCAGCAGCGTGTCGCCATCGCGCGGGCCCTGATTACGGACCCGAGCATTCTTCTTATGGATGAACCTTTTGGCGCATTGGATGAGTTTACACGCGAGACAATGAATGACGAGTTACTGCGGATATGGGACGAAACAAAAAAAACGGTCATTTTTATCACACACAGCATACCCGAATCCGTATACATGTCCGATCGAGTTGTGGTGATGTCGGAACGTCCAGGTAGGATCCTTGCGGATATCAACATAAAGTTGCCTCAGCCGCGTGACACGTTAATGCGACAGTCACCGATATTGTTTGAACATATAAAGGAAATCAGAAGCTCTTTGTTTGTGTAAATGCCACTGCATTTGATTGGCTTTAACCGCAAAAGAAAATTCGAAACAACAACTTTTATTGGTTTCTTCTATGTCTTTCAATAACAAATTCATTCGTATTGCATTGTCAGTGAGTGTTGGGATAACCATGCTTATTTTATGGGAAATCGCTTATCGCTCGAAACTTGTCTCTCCGTTAGTACTCCCTGATATGGCTGAGGTGCTTGAAAACTTCACGGTAGGAATAATAAAAGGGGAATGGTGGCATCACATTGGTGTAACGGCTACAGAAGGTGCCTTGGGCTTCTTTTTTGGTGCAATGGCAGCTCTGATCATAGGCTCTGTTTTTGCATTCGTTGACACCTTGCGCATTAGCTTTTATCCGTACATTTTAGCTTTGCAGACATTCCCTAAACTTGCAATTGCTCCAATTTTGGTCACTTGGCTTGGTTATGGTTTAGCACCCAAAGTCGTCATTGCGGCAATTCTTGCGTTTTTTCCCATATTCGTGAATACGATAGCCGGCTTGCGATCTGTTAATGAGGGCGAGATCGATTTGCTGCGCGCCATGCAAGCTTCATCTCTTCAAGAGTTTCGTTATCTGCGTTTGCCACGGGCACTCGCATATATTTTTCCATCTCTGACCGTAGCTGTGGTGGTGGCATTGTTGGGCGCGATCGTCGGGGAGTTTGTCGGTGCGCAAGCTGGCATGGGATACCTTATTTTGCAGCTGACTTTCTTAGGAGATACAGCCGCAGTATATGCAGTGCTTCTTGTTCTTTCTTTGATGGGTATGACTGCATACGGATTGCTCGTGCTTCTTGAGCGAATGACCAAATACAAATAATTAATCACAACAGAGGGTGGTAGACATGAAAAAATCTGTATCTCTAAAATCACTGTGTAGCGTATTTGCCAGCACGTTATTCATTTTTGCATGTGGTCAGGCTTATGGGGCTGACAACAAAAGCCCGGTTAAGGTGAACTACGCCTATACGGATCCGTCTTTTGCAGTTTCCTCGGCGTCTTACACATCTCTTCCCGTCCAACTCGGCTACTTCAAGGATGAAGGCCTTGAAGTAGCAATCCTGCCTACACAAGGGGCTGGTCAAGGTGTTCAGGCTGTTGCAGGCAACCAAGCGCTCATGACGGTGTCCGGCGTGACAGCATTCTATCCAGCTATGGTTAAAGAGCCAACTTTGCGAATAATAGGTTTTTATAGCGATATTTATGAAATTTCTGTACCCAAAGATAGCGAAATAAAATCGATTGCAGATCTAAAGGGGAAAACGGTCGGTGTCCAATCCCTTGCGTCTGCCTCTTATTTTCACGCTCGCCTAGCTGTAAAAAAAGCAGGGCTAGATCCAGACAAGGACATCAAGTGGTTGCCGGTTGGAGTGGGAAGCCAAGCCGCAGTCGCCTATGAAAATGGTGATATCCAGGCTTTTGCCCTATGGGACTCGGTCAACACTATTATTGGCCACTTGTTGAAACGCAGCCTTAATGCGCTTCCGTCCGAATTGAACAACCTTCCTGCTATGGGCGGCTACCTTGTGGGAGAACAGTCCTTAACCAAAGACAGAGACACGCTCGTTAAGTTCTTGCGAGCTACGTACAAGAGCGCTGTATGGGCAAAAGCGAATCCAGAAGAAGCTGTGCGCTTGCATTGGAAGCAATACCCACTGCAGCGCCCAAAGAATGCCAATGATGAAGAGGCCGCGATGGCACTGGCCAAAGCACTGCTTCTGGCACGACTGCCGCTTATAGAGCCCGTAAAAGGCACGGATTATTACGGTTACGCCTCTAGTGAGCAAATACAGGATGCAGCAGATTTGCTGTATGAAGGGGGCATTCTTAAAGAGCAATTTGACACAAAGAACTTTGTTGATATGAGCTTGATTAAGGAAGCAAACGACTTTGACCGCGAAAAAATCGTGGCGGACGCCAACTCCTATTCATCTAATAAATAGATCCGTCCGACCGTCAAATTAAGCCTCAGCGCTACTGGGGTGAATATATGGCTATGCAAGTTGTCATTGTTCACCCTAGGCTGCATCAAAGTCACCACTTTGATGAAGTGGCCATATTTAATATGAGCCTATACAGGCCAACCTTGTTAATTTAAAGATATTGCACTATGCCTACTAGTCACTCTGAATTACCCCTACATGGTTGTCGCATTGTGGATCTCTCTGCAGTACTGGCTGGTCCTTACTGCACACGGATTCTCGCTGGTTTGGGTGCTGATGTAATCAAAATAGAACCACCATGGGGTGACAGCAATCGAGGCGCCGAACCCATCAAAGACGGACGCAGCATTTACTTCGGAATCTTGAATGTCGGTAAGCGAAGTGTTGCGCTTGATTTAAAAACCGAAAAAGACCGCGAAATACTTGTAGGCTTGATTAAGCAAGCAGACGTCCTTGTCGAAAACTTCCGACCCGGTGTAATGACGCGTCTGGGGCTTGACTATGCTTCTGTCAAGCAATTGAATCCAGCAATTGTATATTGTTCAATCTCTGGTTATGGACAAGACAGCTCAAAGCGCGATCGTCCATGTACTGCACAAATCATTCATGCGGGAGTCGGTTATGACTCCGCATTCATGTCGTACCAACCCGAGAGCGGGCCGCCACCAGCAACAGGCCTTTATGTGGCTGACGCTTTGGCTGGCTCCATGGCTGTAAGCGGAATACTGAGCGCACTCAGGATCAGCGAACGCACTGGAACGGGCAAGCATGTTGATATTGCCCTTGATGAGTCGCTACTTTCCATGCTGATCTATGAAGTTGCCTCAGCCCAATACAAGCCAGACTTTGATCGCAAAGGCTACCGCCCTTTGCGCACCATGGATTCGTACGTGATGGCAGTAGAGACAAACGAGCGCACATTCTCTGGTATCTGTAACACAATAGGCCGTCCGGAGCTTGCGCTGGATGAAAGGTTTAACACCAAAGCAAAACGTTGGCGTAACGACATTGAGCTTCATCAAATTATTGAAGAATGGACGACTAAAAGATCAAGCGAGGAATGCGAGACGCTGTTTCAAGGCAATGGTGTACCGGCAAGCACCTACGGAACCGTCAAAGAATATATTCAAGACCCGTTCCTGCAAGAAAGAAAAACATTGATTAAGGCAAAAAACAAGGATTCTTCGTTTCTCAGCACCGGAGTGCCTTTCAAAATTCGTGATGAACTCGGGACGCTGTACGAGAGGACTGACGATATGGCGGTACCGGACTTAGGTGAGCACACGGATGACGTCATTGCCGAGCTCTTTCATATGTCCAAGTGAGCGCAAATAATTGTATGTCTACTTTGCTTGAAAATGTAAAAGTTCTTGAATTTCAGTCTATAGGTCCTGTTCCGTGGGCAGTGTCCATGTTGGCTGAAATGGGTGCGGAAATCACGTGCGTGGCTAGGCCGGGTAGTAGTTTGGATGTCAAGCACCACCCTATTTTTTCAAAAAACCGTGAGTTTGTGGAGCTGGACGTAAATGTCGCCAATGACAGGCGAACCATAGAGCAATTAATTGCCAAACACGATGTGCTCGTAGAAGGCATGCGGCCGGGCGTAATGGAACGCTTAGGCCTATCGCCACAGATATGCAGAGAAATTAATCCCAAAATTGTGTATGCACGCCTGTCTGGCTGGGGACGCCAAGGACCGTACGCGAATAAAGCAGGGCATGACATTAACTACCTATCCTTAACAGGTGCTTTACACGCTATCGGTAAAAAAAGTGAGCCAAGCGTACCTTTAAATATCATAGGAGATTACGGAGGGGGTGGTGCAAATCTTGTTATAGGAATACTTGGCGGATTATTTAAAGCACGCGAAACGGGTATCGGCATGATCGTGGATGTGCCGATGTTTGAAGGCATATTTAAACAGCTGGCATTTGTTTTTTATAACTATCAAAAAGGTAGCTGGGTCGATGAAAGAGAATCAAACGCCTTCGATGGTGGAACGCCGTGGTACAGAACATATAAGACGCAATGTGGCGGCTTCATGGCGGTCGGTGCGCTTGAAGAAAAATTCTATATGTACTTTGTCGAGTTATTGGATCTAGACATTAACCAGTTACCAAGTAGGAGTGATCGCGCCAATTGGAACGTTCTTGCGAACGAGTTTTCTGATGCTTTTATGCAAAAAACAAGAAATGAATGGTGCGCGATATTTGAAAGTGCAGATGCGTGCGTAACGCCCGTCCTGTCATTATCGGAGGCGCTTGAACATCCTCATAATCTATCAGCTGGCATATTCCAAGAGGACAAGCACGGCAATTTGACGATTAAAAGCACACCTACTTGGTCTCAGCTATGACTGCGCCGTGTCGGGCCACTAAATTGTTAATGTAGAACTCAGGGGCACCTGGTGTAGACGACGTTCGTTATAAAAGCATAGGCAGTCGCCAATGGTCAGGCTGGCATGCTGAAGTGTTTCGAAATGGTGTCGATGAGGCATTCTGATCATTCGTTGAACCATGCCGTTTAACGCCGTAATTTTTTTTGCAGGGTATTTAATGAACGAACTTAACCCAAATGAATTACCTCTCGCGGGCATCAAGGTCATCGAGTTTTGTTCGGTCGCTGCCGGGCCGTTCTGCGGGATGTTGCTTGCAGATATGGGTGCGGAGGTCATCAAGATAGAACCTCCAGGTGGCGATACACTCCGGCAATGGCCTCCTCTTAACGATGGGTTTAGTGAGAATTTTGCATCGTTGAACCGAAACAAAGAGTCGGTAGTACTCAATTTGAAAGATGAGCATGACTGCCAAATGGCACGTCAGCTTGTGATGGACGCCGACGTTCTGATTGAAAATAACCGGCCGGGAGTCATGAAGCGGTTGGGCTTGGATTTTGCAAGTTTCGCCTCGAAGCATCCGGGACTTGTTTATTGTTCGATATCGGCTTATGGCCAGTCTGGTCCTCGTGCAGACGAAGGGGGATTCGATCTGACTATGCAGGCTGCAGCGGGCGTTATGAGCGTTACCGGAGAGCCTAATGGAGCTCCAGTTAAGTGCGGCGTACCTATTTCGGATTTTTCTTCGGGCCTATATGCAGCATTTGCTATTTCTTCGATGTTGAACCGCGTACGAGCAGGCGGTGCGGGTGGTCATGTTGACGTCCCTATGTTTGGCTGCACGCTTGGGGTTGCTGCTTTACAGACTAGCGAGTTCTTTGGCACCGGAAAAAGTCCAGGGCGTCTTGGCTCAGCCCACCCGCGTAATGCTCCCTATCAGGCCTTTGTAGCCGCCGACGGGTATTTTGCGATTGCAGCTGGTAATCAGAAGCTTTGGAGTGAGGTTTGCATAGCGGTTGATAGGCCTGACTTAGAGACTGATGCTCGTTTTCTTACGACTAGCAATCGCGCGAAGAACCAAGTGGAGCTCAAAGACATTCTTGAAGCCTGCTTTAAGAAAAGGCCGGTAGATTATTGGATTGAAACCTTCAAGAAAGTCGGGGTTCCGCACGCGCGCATTAATGACTATGCGGCCGCGCTGAATGATCCACAGGTAGAGCATATGCAGTGGATACGGCCGATTACATTACCGGGAGGTGAGACGATTCGCACTTTTGCGTCCCCTTTGCTAGTTAACGGATCTACTTTGCCAATCCGTCAGAATCCCCCAGCGCTTGGTGAGCATACAGACGCTGTTCGTGCCCGCTTTGCCATAACTACAGAGAAATGACACTGTTTATGGAAAGCGATAAAAACTTGCTGAAATTAATAGTCCAGGACGAATGGTTGCTTAAACCTGTGGTGACGGATGTAGTGGACAGACTATGGTGAACACTCTAACGATCCAGCGTGTTGGTACAACGGTGCGTATTACACTTAATCGTCCCGAAGCTGCGAATAGCTTATCTCGTGAAATGGTCCAGGCCCTTCAAGAGATTGTCTATCGGTCCTATCAAGATGGTACGACCCTATTGGTGTTGGCTGGTGAAGGGCGGCACTTCTGTGCGGGTTTTGACTTGTCTCAGCTAGAAAGTGAGGATGATGACAGTTTGTTGGCTCGATTCGTACGGATCGAGCTGCTGCTTCAGTCAGTTCGAGCAGCGCCTTTCACGACGCTAGCTTTAGGGCATGGCCGCATAATGGGAGCTGGGGCGGATCTTTTTGCTGCGTGTGAGCAGCGTTGGCTGGTAGGGGATGCCACCCTGTGCTTCCCAGGCGCTGCCTTCGGCCTGGTACTGGGTACTGGACGTTTGACGCGTTTGGTTGGCACCAATCTTGCACGTGACTGGATAAGTAGTGGCTGTAACATTGAACCTACAGACGCTTTGAGTAGCGGTTTGGCAACCGCAAGCATAGACACAACAACTTTGTCAGCGGCGCTATCTCGTTTGACTGAGCGCTCTATTCGTCTAGACTCTGTGACGCGTCAAAGTATATATTTTGCGTCGGGCGAGGGTCCAGCCACTTTAGCAGAGGATTTACAAGCACTAGTGCAATCGGCGGCACGGTCTGGCCTCAAAGAGCGAATACAACAGTATCGAGCGCAGGCTCGTAAGGCAGTGCTAACTAAATTAGTGTAGGTGTGCCATGGTGAAGGCGATAAGCATTCGTGCTTCTGTACTTACCTGGACGGCCGCACAACGAAATGCACACCTAGCGCTGTGATCGCCGTGCCGATGCCGATCAGGATCGTGATCGGCTCGTCAAAGAGTGCCCAAGCCATGATCGCCGTGGTCGGCGGAACCAGATAGAACAAGCTGGTGACCGAGGTAGCTGCACCGCGCTGGATCAACAGGTACAGCAACGAGCTGCCGCCTAGCGTCAAGACGAGTACGGACCAGGCCAAAGCGCCGATCAACTCTATATTTAATGTTGCATCCGCGGATAGCCATTGCATAGGTTCGGTTTCCAGAAGAGCGATGGGTATGGTGACCAGGAAGGCAGCAGTAAGTTGGACTAGATTGGCGGTACGCACATCACAGGGCTGGACGAAGCGCTTTTGATACAGGGTGCCAACGGTGATGCCCAGCAGCGCAGCAATCGTGCAGGCCAAACTGGCCAGTTGTACCTCGCCAAAACCCAGTTTGGCCCAAACAACCAGTAGCAGGCCGGTAAGCCCAAGAAAAAGTCCAAGCCACTGGGCAGACCCGACCCGATGTCCGCGGCTAGACAGCCAGATAGCGGTAAGTATGGGTTGCAGGCTTACTAACAGCGAGCTAAGTCCTGCACCCATTCCTAGTTTTATGGCTGTCCACACACCGGCCAAATAGACGCCCTGGATTAGGACTCCCGTCACGGCTAGATGTAGGCACTGGCGCCTGTCGGTTGGCCACCTGGCGCCCGAGACCAGCGCCCAGATAAGGAAGCATCCGACGGACAGAGCATAGCGCGCACTGAGGAAGCTCATCGGCGGAGCATGGGGCATACCATAGCGTGCAACGATAAAGCCGGTGCTCCAGATCACCACAAAAACTGCAGGGGTGATCAATAACCAGCCCGTCGATCCTCTGGCAGATTTTAGCGAAGGGGGACCGATAGGGGCTGCTTGTTTGGTCATTTTATAATCGCGGTCCTGATTGGTCAGTTTTGAGCAGGGGTTTGTTTCTACTAGTGCGCTTTAGGAAGATAGCGCAAGGCGTCAACAGCTTTGCCGTTGTAGCGTAGCTCAAAATACAAGTTCACCGCGTTGCTTCCAGTGTTGCCCATGGTGGCAATGGTTTGCCCTTGCTTGACCTGAGCCCCTTCTTTGACCAGTAAGCTTTTGTTGTGGGCATACACACTTAAAAAGTTGGCATCATGATTGACGATAAGCATATTGCCATAGCCACGCAAGCCGCTACCTGCATACATGACTTTGCCGCCTGCGGCCGCTTTGATGGGTGACCCTTCAGCCCCCGTGATATAGACGGCTTGGCTACTGGACGCCGAGGTTCCACGTCTTGATTTACCGTCGGCAGGCCAAATCAGATTAATGGACCGTGGCGCAGCAAGCGATGGGCCGCTTGCTGGGGTGGAAGGTGCTACAGGCGCTGCGGAAGCAGTGGAGGTGCCTGCGACCTTCAGAATTTGACCGACACGGATGTCATTGACGTTACTTAGATTGTTTAAACGCCTTAAAGAGCTGACGCTTTGCCCATGCTTACGCGCAATCTGCGTCAGGGTGTCACCCCTGACGACGCGGTATTCGCCCTGGCTAACGGGTTTAGTTGTCCCGCACGCGGCTAATAAGGCTACAACGCTTACTACGGCAAGCAGCCGAACGTAGGGGGCACGCCTGAAGGCGTATTTAAAATGATGCAACCAAGTAAAGAGTGTCAGCATATAGGATTGAGCATGTCCAAAATCAAACAGGTCTGTCTATTCAACTAAAGATTTAAATTCTTCACAGTCCATCACGTGGGCCGTAGTTACTCCAACAACTGTCAGAATCATCCGGTGTAGATCTTCGGCTGCAATGGCGCCATAACCGATATCAGGGTAATCATAAGTGCCAATGACGTCTTCCAGAAAGGCGACGCGGTAACCGCGATACATGGCATCTCGTGCAGTCGCCAGGCAGCAATCTTCAGATGTGGCGCCGGCGATAGCAACGTCCTTGATGCCTTTGGTGCGTAGAATCAGGTCAAGGTTAGTTTCAAAAAAACCGCTATAACGCTGTTTACGGACTACGATGTCGCCTTTTTGGGGGGCAACGTCGGCATAGATTTCGGCGCCTCGTTGCCCTTCAATCAATGCTTGTCGCTGCCCTAAGCCAGGATAAATTTCTTTAAACAGGCCCATATCAGAGCCGTCTTCGTCATGGGCATGACGAGTGTAGATTAACGTGATGCCTTTCTGGCGACAGAACTCAATAAGGGCTTTTAGCTTAGGCAGGCTTTTGTAGGCCATTGCCGTTTCCAATGGGGCTCCAGGTTCGACGAAGTCGTTTTGCAAATCGATTAGAAGTAAAGCTGTGGTGCTTGAGTTTAAGCGATCAATTTTCAGTGCCACAAGTGGTCTCCCAGTGAAAGCGTTTGGCCTATCGAGCGACAAGCCAAAGTGCTAAAGCTTAGAGTATTAGTAGCATGAATGAAAGCAAGTCTCAAGATCGTTGCTCAACGGGCCGCCTTAGAACGAATACATGATTCCGATATTGCCGAAAAGGCTGGTCTTATCTTCGACAATGGGGCTGTCTGCCGCGTCACCAAGCAGGGATTGAACGCCCAGCAGGGTGACCATACTCCAGTTTCCGCCTAGCTGGTGATGCCAGGTGCCGTAAACCGAAGCCGATTTAAACCCTGACGAAGGCGAGTATGCGCGTAAGCGGCCATTGCTTGCAGCCGCTTCGTGCCGCCTGACGCCGAAATTGGTTTTCATTGAGTCGCCGTTTGCCCAATGGGTGCTAACTCCAAGGCGCAGGGCGTCGTTTCCTTGCGCCCATGCCAGGTAGGTGGCGCGTAATTCAGCGGTGCCGCCGTACCCGCTGCGCAAGGCTTGATAATAGGCTGCGCCGATTGAAAATGGACCTGGTCTCCATTCGGTATATACACCAGCAGCACCATGGAACTTGATGTCGTCCATTCCTTCTAAACGTGAGGATTTATCCGCCTTGCGGCCCAGTCCCATACCCAGGAATACCCCGGCGCTCCAATTGTCGGTAAGGTCTGTTTTCAAGCCCATGCTGGGTAGCCCGGCGCGTGGAGAAATGAAGAAGCTTCCGTTGTGATAATTGATAATGGGCACCGGCAATGCGCGATAGTCTTCAGAACCTTCATATTTAGGAATAAAGCCGATGCCCAGTCCTATCGTATTTTCAGCTTGCACACTTGGCGTTAAGGCAGAGAGTGCCAGTGCAACGAGTGATATCAGAGCCGGTGATGTAGCGGCGCGCGCTGACGGAATAGCCATAGTGGTACCTTGAGAATACGGGGGGAATGTTTAGGCGCAAGCGACGGGTTTGAGCATCCGTATGGATGCATGCTTGGTCCATATGAGACATTATTGTATCAAGATGGCTGAGTCTTATCTTTCGACATGCCTTGCCATAGAAGATCAAATACGCTTTGAGCCGCATCGCGCCGCGCTAGTCGTCCAGAGCGGATCATGGTTGCCGCGCTACGTAGTAAGGCCGACATGGATTCGACCAACCACGCCGCAGGCAAATCTACCCGTAGCTCGCCGGACTCCTGCCACTTCTGGAACAGTGCTATCAAGGATGTTCTTAACGGCTGTACCCGAGCCTCCACTGCTTCATCGGCACGCATCTGATGGTCGACATAGGCGTAGAGCTCCGCAATTGGCAGCAGTTCTTCAATAAGGCGTTTGATCGCGTGCTGGGAATTACCCTCGTTGGGGCGGGCTCGGGCCAGCGCCTGCTCTGCGCTAGTAATGCCTGCTTCTGACATAGCGAGCATCATGGCGTCACGCGAAGGGAAGTGGCGGCATAAGGTTGCGCGGCTTATCCCGACGATAGACGCCAGTTGCCCCATCGACGCACGAGGTTGGTCCGCAAGAGCATTAACCAAGTTTAAAAGCAAGGTTTCACGGTCACGAGATTTCGTTGCTGCCATAACCGTTCCTTAACGTTCGTTGATGCCCCATATTGATATGCTTTATGTCTTTAGGCAGATTGTGTGTGGGCTCATTGTATGTGCGAATAATCCCCGGGCGGATTGAGTCGCGTTTGTGGCGGGTCCATTCGCGAGTCATCCCAGCATTCGCTGCTTGCTCACCAAAACCAGCGCGATACCGCCAAGCACTGCGATGCATGCCAATACGATGCGCAGCGTTAACGTTTCACCGAGAAACGTAGTCCCAATTAAAGCAGTAAGAATGGGCACGCATAGCTGTACTGAACTAGCCTTGAACACGGAGAGCTGTCTTATGACGCTATACCAGACTGCATACCCGAGGGCCGATGCGAACGCGCCCGACAGTACGGCGAAAAGCACGCCTAACTCGTCCTGCTTAAGGGAGGCGAAAAATGGCACTGTCACAAACACGCTTAAAGGAATTGCCCGAGCGAAATTACTTGCCGTTGTGGCGAGCGGTCTGATGGCTCCCTTGCCTAGCAGGGAGTAACAGCCCCAAGCAGCTCCAGCGACAGTCATAAGTAGTGCACTCTCCAGTGGCGGGGCGCTACTGCCGGGCAGCAATAGGTATACAAGGCCAGCGATGCTGATGAACAGGCCCACTAGAGACGGTAACGTCAGTCGCTCGCCCTTGAGAACGCCATACAGGAGCATGGTAAGTTGTACGGTGCTGAAAAGAATCAGCGCCCCTACGCCCGTTTCCATCTTTATGTAGGCGAGCGAGAAGGTGATGGCATAAAGGAACAGTGCGACAGCGCCAGCCCAACTTCCAAACTGTCGAATCGGCGTCGATGGTTGCACAGATGTTGATGACTTAACTGGCTCTGATCGGAATCGGACCAACATATAAAGAACCAGTGCGCCACTAATGAGTCTCAACGTGGTAAAGCTAAGGGGGTCAATATGACCTTCCATAAGGGCTAGTCGGCACAGGATGGAGTTGCTGGCAAACGCGAGCAGAGCCAGACAGGTGAGCAGGGCGGTCTGGACGATCGAACTGGCGCCAAAGATTCTGGCAGTGGCAGGATCTTCGTCAGACAGCTGCTTGGTGTTGCCTGATTTTCTTGTCATATTAAAAGTGACTTTCCCTAATACAACGGTCTGGCGTACGTCATTAATTGTACTCTTCGCAGAGTTGATGCTACGGGAGATCGGCTTGTAATCCATGGCTACCTTGGCAGGCAGTATGATCTTGGACTGTCAGGTTAATCGCAGGAATTAAAACGTGTTTCATGTCATCACCGGGATTATTGGTTTGTATGTGGTCGGGCGCTTTGTCTGGCCGCTCCCGTGCAGTAGAACGTCCAAAGCGCTGCTTGCCACAATACTGTTGCTGGTAGCCGAACACCATCTGATTACTAGGAACCTCTTCGGCTCCATGGCATCACCCGAGATTCCGGCTGCGGTGCTGATGATATTGGGCTGGGCATTTGGCGCCCTTATCCTGCTTGCAATGCTCTTGCTGATTAAGGATTTGGTGGGTGGGCTGTGTTACTTGTTTGCCCGCAAGCTTGGTCGGACTTTGCTATCAGCCCCAGGCTTGAGATATGGCATGGGCGTTGTCGCCGTGGTGCTGGCGGGCGTGGGCGTTTGGGAGGCCGTACGTGTACCCGAGGTCAAGACGGTAGAAATCGTCTTGCCGCGTCTGCCACACGAGTTTGATGGCTTTCGTATCGTACAACTGACTGACTTGCATGCCAGTCGACTGTTGCAAGCGCCCTGGATAGCCGCCGTTGTTGCCAAGGCCAATGCCTTGAACCCGGACCTGATGGTGATTACCGGAGATCTGACCGATGGCACGCCCGAGGCCCGCGTGGCGGATGTGCAGCCTTTGAAAAACCTTGCCGCCAGGGATGGCGTATTCGCGATACCGGGTAACCATGAGTACTATGTTGACTATGTAAGCTGGTTGCCTGCATTTAAGCAGCTAGGTTTACGCATGTTACTGAACGAACACGTAACTATTACACAGGACGGTCGCAATCTAGTATTGGCTGGGGTCACCGATAGTACGGCGTCTGCTTTTGGTCAGCCGCAGCCTGACATCGCGGCGGCGCTAGACGGTGCCTCGAAGACAGATCCGGTAATTCTACTTAGCCATCGTCCTACCGGTGCAGCGGTCAATGCAGCAGCCGGGGTGGATTTGCAGTTATCAGGCCATACCCACGGGGGGCAGATTCTAGGGGCTCATGTCATCACACAATGGGTCAATCAGGGCTACGTGTCCGGCCAGTATCAGGTGGGTAGTATGCGGCTGTACGTAAGTAATGGCACGGGCCTTTGGAACGGTTTTCCTATACGGCTAGGTCGTCCGTCGGAAATTACGCAGATCGTATTGCGCTCTGCTGAGTAGACCGCCGGACCAAGACTTGCTGGCTTGTCGATGCCGCATATGCAGAAGCAAAAGTCGGGGCACATCATCAATGTGTCCTCGGTGTACGGTCACACAGTCGCGCCAGGGGCGGCCTCTTTTAAAGGTGCTTACTGCTCTGTTTTTTGGCCAGCAACCAGTTGTCATTTTTCCGCCTGAAGATATCTTTGCTACGCAGTATGGTCTTCAGTTGTAGGCTAGTGCTCGGGTGCTGGTTGTCATAGACCGTCAGGTAGTAGGTGGCGACGGCGGTAGCGCCGTCTTTGTCTAGGGCGACATGTAGATTGCTGAACTGATGGGATGTGATGCGGTCCGGGTTGCGCTGTTCTAGAGCCTCCAGGATTTGATCTGGACCAGTAAGCGTCTTGCCTTGGCGAATCCACACGGTATCAGGAGCAAGACAGCTTAGTAGTGTTTCATTGTCTTGCTGATCAAGGCTGTGGTAGAACAGGGCAATTGCTTGGGCGCAATGGATATAGGGGATTGAGACGGGCATAGTCATACTCTATGGTAGGGCTTTGTCAGGCGATGATCGCGGAGGCCGCGAGTCGGTTCAGTGGCTTGTTGGCATCAGCCAGGTCTTCCGGCAATACATTTGCACCACGTTCTATCAGTTGCCGGGCAAAACGGAAATCGCGGCCAGCATTCATGCCGATTACGCCCAGTGTTGTGTTGTCCGCATCCAGGTAAAAGCGCAATGAGCCGCCATTGGGTAGCTGGCGCAGCACCGTCTTGGTTGCGCTGTTTACATGGCCGGCAACCTGGATGAAGTGGTCGTACTGTTGGGACCAGAGCATAGGCGTGGGACGATAGCTAAGGTCATGGCTCAGTATTGAATGTGCAACTGCGATGCCCTGGTCTTGCGCGTTCTGCCAGGATTCCAGGCGGGTCCATATCCCCCCGGGGGCGGTTTCCGTAATGGCGACATCTCCTGCGGCGTAGATGTCGGGGTCGCTTGTCAGGCAGCGATCATCGACATGGATACCGTTGTCGCAGACTAGGCCGGCCTGTTGTGCAAGCTCGTCATTGGCGATCAGTCCTGCTGCCACGATAACGTGTGTGAAACTCAGTGTTTGCTCGTTCGACAGAATAAGGTTTATTCCTGTCTCCGAAGGACTTGCCCCCAGCACATGGGTTCCAAGCAGAACATTGACCTTGTGGCTGGTATGCAGGGCAAGTAATGTCTCTGAGACATCTGCTGCCACGCTACGCTGGCAAAGACGGTCTGCATATTCGACGATGGTTACCTCGCAGCCCATCTGCCGTGCTGATGAAGCGACTTCAAGTCCAATCCAGCCACCGCCTATCACTAGCACATGGCCAGTATCGTTACTTAATGCAGCTTTCAGGCGTAGGGCATCATCTAACGTACGTAGGGTATGGACGCGTTCATGTTCTATGCCTTCAATAGGCAGGCGTCGTGCACGTCCTCCGGTACAGAGAACCAGCTTGTCGTAAGCAAGTAGCTGCCCAGTGCTAAGCGTAACTTGGCGCGCGACCTTATCGATGTCGACCACGGTAGTGTTGAAGAGGGTGGCGATATCGAGTGCTTTCAGTGTGTCATTGTCCACAATGGTTAGCGCATCCGGTGTGCTTTCACCCAAGAGGATTTCCTTGGATAAGGGCGGACGCTCATAGGGTGGGTGTGCTTCTGCACCCACCAGAACAATGCTTCCAGCGTAGCCTTCGTCTCGCAGGGTGCGGGCTGTCCAGCCACCGGCCTGGCCCGCTCCTACGATAACAACGCGTTCGGTCGTCATGCAGCTATTCCAGATACATAAATGGTGTCATCTTCGATTTTTACTGGATACACCTTGATAGGTACCTTGCAAGGTGCTGTGACGGCTGCGCCAGTGCGAATGTCAAAGCAGCCCTGATGCAGGGGGCATTCAATAAGCCCGTCCTCGATATAGCCTTCGGCCAGGCTGGCATTGCCATGTGTGCAGCGGTCTTGTGTGGCGTGGATAGAGTCATCATCCAGCTTGTACAGGCATACCGCTTCGCCATCCACAACCACGCGCAGCGTGCCTGTATCGGGTGAGATGTCTGAGGTGGAACCCACCGCGATCCAGTTCAGAGTGTCTGTCATAGCCCCATGGCTCCACGATAAAACTGATAGAAGGCACGGATCAGGACTTCGCTAACCATATAGTCTGCGGGCTCTGTATCGCGGCCGCCCATTTCCACGACGCTGACGCTGTCTGGGTAGCCTGAAATGCCGGTTTGCACTTGCTTGAGCATTTCGCTGTCGTCCATGGACACAAAGCCTGCTGGGCCCAGCAGATTGGCGTGCTTCAGGCGCAGGCGGGTCATTTCCTCGTCGTCGTCTTCGTAGCCGTAGTATGTGAAGACCAGCTCGTGGGAGTTAGGACCACGGGGAATAACATGACGCGACTTCAGCGAGTTGGCCTGAATGCCAAATTGAGCGGCTGGGAATACCCATGCGCCACCCACACGACCACGATTGAACTCTGCGCGTGGTGTAACAGTTTCGAGGTCATGAATGTGCAAGTCGTCGCGAAAGCGTGACATTTCGGCCGTTGCATCAGTCTTCTTCTTGCCCTCGTTGTGTGAAACCATCACGCTATGTGCGCCGCCGCCGGTAGGAATGCACTCTGATTTGGAGTCTGCGCGCCACAAGCCGAACGTAATGTAGAACGAGTGCAGCAGCGTGGCGTGGTACGGGTCTTTCAGGTTTTCCAGGTACATCTTCCAGTTGCTGGGAATCAGCTGACGGCTGTAACCCAGCAACTTAAGCTTTTTGCCTGGCAGCATATGATCGATTTCGGCCAACACTTCTTCTCCGCAATAGGTCTCGAAGCTTGGAGCCGATGCGGAGAAGGTTGCCCAAATGGAGCCGCCGCGATTCACTGTACGCAGCCGCTTGATGCCGAATTTTTTTAGGTCAAAATCCTTGGGCATACCGCCTTTGCCCAGAGCGCCGCGACGAAATGGTATGCCTTGGAGATTGCCGTCCAGGTCATAGTTCCACTGGTGATAAGGACATGTAAAGTCCTTGACCGTGCCGGTGTTCTGCCAACAGATCTGCGCACCTTTGTGAGCACAGCGGTTTTCGATAACGTTGATTTCGCCCTCTTCATTGCGCACCATGATGACGGGGCGATCACCTATCCACTGGCGCTTGTAGCTACCAACTTCCGGCACTTCGCATTCCAGCCCGATGTAATTCCAGGTGTCGCCGGCAAAGAACACTTCCATTTCTTTTTTGTAGATGTCCGGGTCGGTGTAGACCCAGGCCGGGATGCGAGTGTGGCCCTCTTCAGGCCAGCGCCGATTGATAACAATGGGAGCCGCTACAACAGTCGGCTTGTGGTCGTGGGTACAGCTCATATCAAAATCTCCTTGTTCTGGGCGTCAAACCGGGACAATCATCGAGTTGCGAATACGATAGTTGTCGTACACGCAGTCGCGGCTCTGCAGTAGAAAGCCGTCACTGGTCCGGACGATCACATCCTGGTATTGGCCCACTAGATTCAGTGTGGGCTCCTGGTCTGATAACGCTTCGGTAATCATGAAGTTGGCCTGGGCCTTGATGACATCGCCCTCTACGCTGTTAACGCGTACGCCGCTGATAAAGTGGCGCAGCATGCGGGGCTCATACATCGTTGTTTCACGTATTGCGGTCACGCGGTCCATTAGCATGTTCTTATTCATGCAATAGATCAGGCCCAGAGGTAGGTTGGCCTGCATGTTTTCTTGCGAGATCACGCGGTAATGGCAATCATCCGTAAAGAAATCCACCCAAGCCTCGAGATTCATATCGTCAAGGCAGGCGCCATAGTCGTCATAGAAGTCACGCAGGGCAGCGCGCAACGTGGCTACCGGGGTCTGGTCTTCCGATACAGTGTTCATGGTCAGTTCTCCTGAGTTGTGGCTGTTTACTCTGCCGCGGCGATTTGAGCGCGGTTGCTTTCAAACCCGGCTTGACGGCCCAGCGTCAGAATCGGCTCCTTGATGCGTTCTTGCCATATCAGCGACTCCATCGCGATCTGCAGGGGATGATCCTGGATGGTTAGCGCTGAAGTGACCTGGTCGCCCGAGTGGTGCGAGTGCATGGCCCAGCCGGGGGCCGAAAGAATCAGGTCGCCTTCCTTCCATTCGAGGCGCTCTCCATTGACCTTGCTATGGCCGCGGCCGCGCAGGTAGTAGTTCATCGCTGCCGAACTATGGCGGTGGGGAACGTGATGTGTATTTGGAGGCGATGATGAGATGGTCGCGAAGAAGCTGTGCGTGGTCCCTATGCGTCGCTCGGTGGCTGGGTTGTACAGCACGAAAAGGCGGCGGCCGTTATAACCCTTGGCGATATCCTCGACGGTTGGCAGGTAGGTGGACACTTTGGACCACGGCCAGTGCAACGATTTTGATTCGATGACGTCGATATCGATTAGCCATTCATAGCCAAGTAGCCAGGCACCTTCATCTGTAATCTGTTCACGCAGAGCCAGATCGCGTGCGCGCGGGCCAGTGGTGCCGGGCGTTGCTGGTAGGGACGTGCCAGCGTCCGCAGGCGGTGTGTCGCCTTCAAACTCTTCGACGTAGTGCACTTCCAGCTTTTCCAGCAGGGGGGTGTTCGAGTAAGACAGGCGCACCCACGGCGTGTTGCCGTCATTGTGGTAGCTGTGAATGGACATAGAAGGGGTGTTCCAGACATCGAAACGTGATATGCGGGTTTTTTTCCCGTCACAGTCAGCAACGCCGCTACCCGAAATACAGATCTCCACCATGTTGGAGTTCTTGCGCAGGTTAAAGGTGCGCTCGCCCGGGTTCACAACGTTGATCGTGACATCGATACCAGGGGTCAGCCCCAAGCCGGGACTGGTGGCCTGTGGGTGCACAATCAGGCTTGCGCGGCGGCCATTGTCGGGGCGTGTTATGTCCTGAAGACGGGTGATTTCTAAGTCAATGTCTTCTTTTGGAATGACAATAGCCGGCCACTTGTTCTGTTCACGTGACGCAGCGCCGCTAACATCAACGAACTGATGGGTTGGATTGCTCATGGTTTTTGCTCCAATGGGTCGTGTTCTTATAGGGACTAGTTCAACAACAGGTTTTCGCGGGTTTGGGCAGGCAGCGTTATGCCCAGGCCTTGCTGGCTGGCGCGCGCATACACACACCCCGCAACGGCCAGGTCGGACATACCCATGCCCATGCCCTTGAACAAGGTCAGCTGTGCATCTTCGGGGCGTCCCTGGCCGTCCGCCAGCAGCGTGCTAAGCACGGCAACATCCGTCCATGTGGATGCGTCGGAACCCAGAAGTTCGCGCAACTCCCGCGAGCCACGTACGGCATTTTCCTTATCGTCTACGACAATTAGGTCCGCCATCTGCATGACTGCCTGATCCATCTCGGCCTTGGCGGGCAGGATGGCGCCTACCGCGTTGATGTGCTTGCATGTGCCCAGATGCGCTGGGGTCAGGAAAGGCTCGCTTGCGCGTGTGATGGTCGTTGCAATGTCGGCGCCATCCATGGCCGCTTCCAGCGAATCGTAAGCGCGTAGTGCGAATGGGTAGCGTGGGGCTAGCTTGTCGACGAAGGCTTGACGCTTTTCGGCGGTGGGGCTGTATACACGGACTTCACTCCAGTCTTGAACAGCGGCCAGTGCGGCAAGCTGGGTGACAGCTTGCGGGCCAGTGCCGATAAGTGCAGCCACGCGACTGTTCTTAGGAGCAAGCACTCGTGTGGCGACACCGCTAATTGCGGCGGTGCGCATCATGCCCAGTGCGCGTGCTTCTATCAGGGCGAGTAGCCGGCCGTTTTCGCTATCGAACAAGCTGTACATTGAGCCGCCGCCCTTCTTTGTGTAGACCCAGGTCTTGAAGCCACACTGTCCGCCGTCTGTCATCACAGAACCTAGCGCATGCATGGAGCTGCCGTCGCCCCACGTTCCTAGCGCTTTCGGCACATTCTTTACCTGGTCGCGACCTTGCAGCGTTAGCATGTTTTGCAGCGCGTCTATGGCTGAGGGCATGTCCAGAACCGAAACCACATCCTTTTCGGTGAGATAGAGAACTCCGTCGTGCATGTTTCTTCCTTGATTAAATTTGTTCGTTAATGACTGGGGTGCGCAATACGCCGACATCAGATACGGTGATTTCCAGGGTGTCACCGTCCTTCATGAACAAGGGCGGGGTCCGCTTGGAACCGATGCCTTCCGGCGTACCAGTGGCGATCAGGTCCCCAGGGCGCAGCACGCAGAAAGTGCTGATGTATGCAATCAATGCGGGGATAGGGAAAATCAGATCCGAAAGGTCGGCGTCTTGCACGGTCTGCCCATTAAGACGTGTTGTCAGGTGTAGCGCGGACGGGTCAGGGACATAGGACGCCGGTGTGATCCATGGACCCAGCGAGCCGCTGCGAAAGAAGTTCTTGCCTGCGGTCACTTGAGCCGTGTGTTTTTGGAAGTCGCGTACGGAGTTTTCGCCCATGCAGGTGTAGCCCGCGACATAGTCCAGCGCGCTTTCGGCGGGGATATGGCGTCCTTCACGACCGATAACAACCACCAGCTCGCCTTCGTAGTCGAATTGGTCGGAGTGGGCGGGCTTTACGATGGCCTGCTCGTGCCCAACGAACGATTCAACGTGCCGCAGAAAGAGTGATGGGTGCTGGGCCTGGGCGCGACCTGTTTCTTGAACATGCCGTCCATAATTCAACCCGACACAGAGAATTTTGGAGTGTGCGTCTACGGGTGGGAGCCATTGCACCTCGCTGACCGGGGTGCGTGCGCAACGTGGATCACTTGCCGCATCACGTAGTGCTGACCACCCTTGGGCCAAGCCCTCGCTAATGGTAGGCCAACGGGTATCAAGGGCGATCGTTTGCGCTTGGTCGGTGAGGCCCCAGTGACGGTTCCCCTGGTGCGAGTAGCGAACAATATGCATATGTCTCCCTCCGAGTGATCGCTAGAAATGTTCTTTTTTAGATACATTTCTTTGGTTTTTATAGGTAAAAATGTAGATTAACAGGATTATTGCATGCAATTATTAGTTGTTCAATCAAAATTGCATACAATTAGATTTCCGCAAGAGAGTGGATTAGACTTACGGAGTGCATAACTCCAAGGAGCTTTTTATGGCGGTGCAAACTGACCGTGTCATTTCAGAACTGCGAGACCTGATCCTGTCGGGCGAGGCGCAGCCGGGTGAGCGGCTAACCGAGCTGGGCTATGCCGCACGGCTAGGAGTTTCCCGCACGCCGTTGCGTCTGGCGTTTGCCGAACTCGAGAAAGAAGGCCTGCTTGAGCGGCTTGCTTCGGGTGGGTACCGTGTGCGCACCTTTTCCATCGATCACATTGCTGATGCTGTTGATGTGAGGGGAGTGCTGGAGGGCATGGCTGTGCGTTTGCTTGCCGAGCATGGACTTACCTCTGGCGTACAAGAGGCCTTGGCATCGGCGGTCCGCCTTGGCAGAAAACTGGTTGATGATGCTACCCAGGCCGACAGCCAGATGGTGGATGCAGAGTCCTGGCGCCGTTTGAATCAGCGCTTCCATGAGGTCTTGGTAGAGTCGTGCGGCAATTCGGCGCTGGTTTCGGCTTTGGAACATAACAATAAACTGCCTTTTGTGGCGCCAGGCTCGTTAACGTTGCCTTTGGTGCCCACGCGGCTTGAAACCTCGTTTGTTGCTAGGGCGCAAAGTGATCACGAGGATGTGTTGCAGGCGTTGATTAATCGTGAAGCCAGCCGTGCGGAAGCTTTGATGCGCGAGCATGCATACCGTAGCCGGCAAAACAAACGCCAACTTATTGACGAGCTGCGACAAGCTCGCGAGAAGCTGGGTAATTCGTCTGCAATCGGCCCAGCCGAACTTGCAGTGCATGCCATCAGCGCATAGCGCAGCACAGCGTTGAGGCACTGAGGCATCAAAATTGTATTCATGGTTTACCCTTACTTCTATTGAACGAAGGTGATCATGGATGTAATATTACTAAACGCGTTAACTAATTGTGTGCAGGTTAAACCATGGAACTTGCACTGTTCGCTACCCAACAAATTTTGGAGACAAGCATGACAAAAATTCGCACGCGTCTAGCGTCGCTGGCCCCTATTGCCGCTGTGATTGCGGTGATGTTCTCTGGCGCGGTGCACGCCCAGAGCGCAGAGGTGATGAGCCGCCTCGCCAAGGGTGCCGTCGCCAACGGAAACCAGATAACCTGGTATGAGAGCTCACCTGAAGACCAGATCGGTAAAGTACTTGCCGGGTTCTCGAAAGAGTATCCCGAGGTCAAGGTCAGGTACGTGCGGCTGGTCGGCGGCAATGAACTTGCCTCACGGGTCATTCAGGAAGAACAGGCCGCAGGCAAGAGCGCGGATGTCCTTACCGGTGGGGCTGATCATTTGTGGCAGTTGAATAGTCGTGGGCTGTTGAAAGACCTGAGTGCAGAAAATCTGGATCTTTCCGAGCAGCTTCTTCCCGCGTCCTACGCAGTGCCAACGACGGCATCAGTCTTTGTTCAGATATGGAATACAAAAAAAATTAAGGATGCCGACGTACCTAAAAGCTGGGATGAACTGCTTGATCCTAAGTGGACCGGAAAGATCGGCAATTGGGTGCGTGCTGCTGTGTTTTCACAGCTTTCCAGTGTGTGGGGTGAGGAAAAGGCCGAGACAGAACTTAGAAAGTTGGTTGCCCTTAAACCCTACCTGTTCAAATCGACATTTCCTTTGGCCCAAGGCGTAGCGTCCGGTGAGGTAGATGTCGCTATTGGTTTCTACCACTCGTTGCAACCTGTCCTTAAGGCAGGCGCGCCGATCAATTTCAGTCTGTTGAACCCGACACCTATGTATACCATCTCTAGTGGTATCCCGAAGTCGACAGTGAACCCTGACGCAGCCATGCTGCTTGCCATGTGGTTGATGACTCCAAATGGCGCCAAGATATACGAAGATGCCACGTCTCGTGGTAACCACTTGGTTGCAAGCACGGATATGCACAAGATGCTCCAGGGCGTTCAGCTTGCTGAGTGGTCATTCGACGATACGGAAAAGTTGGCAGTTATTAACGACAAGTTCAACGCTATTCTTGCTGACGGACCCAAGGCCAGGTAAGTCTTTCTTGTTCTCGTACTGCCTTTTGGCAGTGATACACACGATGTCATGATGGCATCGTGTGTCTTTTGTTATAGGATTTTTTCGGCATGACGTCTGGCGTAGCAGCACAGAAGCGATTCACGTTCGGCCTGCCTGTATTGGTTGTTCTACTGATCCTGGCTTACCTTGTGTTGGTCCCCCTTGGTATTCTGATAGTAAGCAGCCTGACTCCGTCAGGTCTGCCCTTCGACCCGGGCTGGACCATTGGAAATTACTTTACCGTATATGGTGATCCAGAGTTCTGGACGATGGTTTGGACCACGGTCCAGTTTGCCGTCGGCTCTATGGTGGGCGCCATGATCTTAGGTGTGGCGCTGGCATGGGTCGTAGAGCGCACCGACCTGCCGGGCAAGCGTGCCCTAAGAATTTGTCTGACGCTGCCGATGGCTATTCCACCATTTCTGCTGGCGATTGGCTGGAGTCTTTTGCTCAGCCCGCGTATCGGGTTCATTAACACCCTGGTGCAGGATATAACTGGAATAGCAGAATTTTCGATCAATATCTATTCCCTGGGCGGTATGATTTTTGTTCAGGCACTGTCGCTGGTGCCCTCGACTTTCCTCATCCTTTGTCCCGCCTTCCGAAATATGGATCCTAGCCTCGAAGAGGCTGCCATGACGGCTGGCGCTGGGCGCTACATGTTGTTTCGACGCATTTTCGTGCCTTTGTTGTCGCCTTCGCTATTGGCTGCCGCCATCTTCATGCTTATGGTCGGTTTTCTGGTGTTTGACGTGCCAGGAACGTTGGGCATGCCGGTCAACATCTTCGTCTTGTCGAGCCGCATCGTTTATTTAGCTACTGACAGCGCTGGCGGGATGTCGGCATACAACATCATCAGCACTATCGCCGTCTTTTTCTTGGTTATCCTGCTGCTGCAGGCATGGGCATACCATCGGCTGACGCGTAATGCCAGCCGCTTTATCACGGTAACAGGCAAGAACTTTCGACCGCGCATGTTCAAGCTTGGGCGATGGAAAGTGCCTGTGCTTGTAGTTATCTTTGTCTACTTCTCGCTGGCGACCATCATACCGCTAGGTATTCTGGGTTGGACCAGTCTGATGCCTTGGCTGATGCCACCGTCGCTCGAGGCGATGAGTATGGCAAGCTGGGCGAATCACATGGCGTTCTTTACGAATCCGCTGACCCTGCGCGCGCTTGGCAATTCACTCCTGATAGGTATTGTCGCGGCGACTGCGGTTGCGCTGTTTTCGGTGCTGATTTCTTGGATAGTCGTGCGTAGGGGTGGGAAAAGCGGCAAGATCATCGATTTTCTGGCGTTTCTGCCCATTGCGATACCCGGCACGATGATAGGCGTGGCTCTGGTTTATGTATATCTGAACATGCCCTTCCTGAGCATTTATGGCGGCGTTTGGATTATCGCGATTGCCTATATCACGACTTATATACCGTTTGGAACACGCAGTACGAATTCCGTAATGATGCAGCTTCACAAAGAGCTCGAAGAGGCTGCCCGGACTTCCGGCGCCTCATGGGGGCGAGTCATGCGCCGGGTGGTGCTTCCGCTGACGCTGCCTGCGGCGCTGGCCGTGTGGATTTGGGTCATTGCCCACTGTGTTCGCGAGCTGTCCTCGGCCTTGTTGCTGCAGGGCGGAGAGAACCAGACCCTGCCCGTTGTTCTTTGGAACTTCTGGGTCGGGGGTGAACCGAATAAAGCGGCGGCCGTAGGTCTGTGGCTGGTGGTATTGCTGTTTGTCACGATGCTGATATGGCAGACGTGGGGCAGCCGTAAATCTGAAAGTAAATAATTGAGAGGCATTTGTGTTACGTATAGCTGACTTACAAGTTCATTACCAGACTGACCACGGACTAGTCGAGGCGGTGAAGTCGATCAGCCTGGAGATCCAAGAGGGGGAGTTTTGTACTTTTCTGGGTCCCAGCGGATGCGGCAAGACAACAACTTTGCGCTGTATCGCCGGGCTTGAAGAGCCGACTCAAGGGCATATTTCCATTAACGGCGAAGATGTATTCAAGAGTCAGTCCCGGATTAATGTACCCACGCACAAGCGAGACTTGGGCATGGTGTTCCAGTCATATGCGATTTGGCCCCATATGAGCGTCTACGAGAACGTGGCGTTTCCGCTGGAAACAAATGGCATGAGTAAAAAGGAAATCCGCGCTGAGGTGGGGCGGGCGCTGGACATGGTGGGCTTGGGTGACTTTTCAGGGCGCTCGGCTACGCAACTGTCTGGTGGGCAGCAGCAGCGCGTTGCGCTTGCTAGGGCTATTGTCCGCAATGGCAAGGTGCTGTTGCTCGATGAGCCTCTGTCAAACCTGGACGCCAAGTTGCGTGAACAAATGCGCGACGAGCTGCGCGAACTGCAACGCAAGCTTAGAACCACCACGGTATTTGTTACTCACGACCAGGACGAGGCGCTTGCCATGTCGGACCGGGTTGTCGTCATGAACAAAGGATTAGTCGTTGAGCAGGGAACGCCCATGGCGCTATACCAGGCGCCGCGTCACCTGTTTACTGCACGTTTTATTGGCAAGGCAGACGTTTTTGAATGTACTTACTTGGGTGCAGAAGGTGAGTTGGGTCGTGTTAAGACCGCTGTAGGTGACCTTAGCGTCAGTGATCCACACGGCTTGGGCAGCCGCGCGGGCTATGTCATGGTGCGCCCTGAATCCGTCGAGATATTGCCACTGGGTACACAGGGGGTGAACTGTATAGACGCAACCGTTATACGGCGTGTATTTGTCGGGGAAAGAACCGAGTACGAGTTTGTCACCTCTT
>JAGOAJ010000030.1 GCA_017983955.1 Burkholderiaceae bacterium | reverse complement strand
AAAATACAGTGCATAATTCTGCTTCTTCGCTAAACAGCCGATTACGGGGGTATAGCTCAGCTGGGAGAGCGCTTGCATGGCATGCAAGAGGTCAGCGGTTCGATCCCGCTTACCTCCACCAGTAATCAGCGAAGTATTTGGTCATAACGTATAAAATTTGTATGTTATAATCTAAGGCTAGTTTTGTCCGGTCCCCTTCGTCTAGAGGCCTAGGACACCACCCTTTCACGGTGGGTACAGGGGTTCGAATCCCCTAGGGGACGCCAGTTTTTTTGGCATAGTAGTACACCGCTGCGGAGCGGTAGTTCAGTTGGTTAGAATACCGGCCTGTCACGCCGGGGGTCGCGGGTTCGAGTCCCGTCCGCTCCGCCACAAATTAAAAAGCCTGATAGCTAATAAGTTATCAGGCTTTTGTCATTTTTACGCTACCAACTAGCGTAGCCGCACTCTATGACACTTTGCCTGTCACAGCACCCCATAACAAATTTGCATAACCTAATTGCTTCATAATCTTTTGGTATAAGCGATGCCCTGGTTAGACTAGAAGGTAATACTAACTCTTCTAAAGATTTGCACCATGAGTCGCTTGACCATACAAACCGCCGACAGCGCCCCAGAGCTCGCCAAAGAACGCGTTCTTAATGCCCAAAAAAATAACGGTTTCCTACCCAATCTGATCGGTGTTCTGGCCAATGCGCCTACAGCCTTGGAAACTTATCAAGTCGTGGGCGCCATCAATGCCCGCACCAGCCTAAGCGCCGCCGAACGCGAAGTCATACAAATTACCGCAGCCGTATTGAATGGTTGTGGATTTTGCGTAGCAGGCCATACCGCCATTGCTCGCAAAAAATTGGCCATGCCCGAAGAGCTGATTCTAGCCCTGCGCACCACCCAGGCATTGAACGATCCTAAGCTTAACGCCTTGGCTCAGTTCACCCAGGCTGTCATGGAAAGCAAAGGCCAGATTGCCGACGCCCAGCTTCATGACTTTCTGGCTGCTGGTTACAACCAGGCCCAGGTGCTGGAAGTGGTATTGGGCATCAGTTTGGCCACATTGTGCAATTACGCCAACAATGTAGCCCAAAATCCCATCAACCCAGAACTGCAAGCTTACGCTTGACTGTTACACCCCAGTACGCTTTACTCCAGTATCTAGCAAGGAATAGCATGGTGAGTTCACCTGTCGCAAGCACCGCTCTGGTCAGCGCCATTTCTGACCACGTCAAAACTGCTTTAGCCCCCATAAGCTCCGCCATAGACACAGAAGGCTTATACCCAGCCGATTACCTGCGGGAACTGGGACGCCTAGGCGGATTCAACGCTGCCATACCCACAGAATATGGCGGCCAGGGACTGGATTTGGCCACCCAGATAGACATCAACACCGCCATTGCGGCTGAATGTGGCTCCACCAGTTTTTTAGCGTGGTGCCAAGCCAGTTGCGCCTGGTATTTTCTGCATACCGCCAACCAAGGCTTGCGCGAACGTTATCTGCAACAGGTAGCCAGTGGCGCATTGCTGGCAGGCACAGGCATGTCCAACGCCATCAAGCACCTGGCAGGCATAGAAAAGATCCACTTGTCCGCGACCCGTGATGGCGATGATTATGTTATCAATGGCTCATTACCCTGGGTATCCAATGTAGGGGACGGCCACTTGGTCATAGTAGCCGTCGCTGTGGAAGGCGAAGGCTATGCCATGCTGCCGGTACTTTGCGCCACTGATGGCCTGACGATGCATAATTGCCCCGAGTTTGCCGGCCTGGAAGGCACGCAAACATTGAATTTACGCTTCAAAAACGTCAGGGTTCCCACAAATGATGCGCTGGCCCATCCAGCCGAATTTAAACACTACATTAGTCGTATCAAGCCTGGCTTTATTCTGGGCCAGACCGGCATGGCCTTTGGCATCACCGCAAGTAGCCTGAAAACTTTGCGTGAAAGCAACGCCAGTTCTTCACACACCAATATCTTCCTGGATGACCAGGAGGGCGAGCTGGCGGCTGAGCTTGACACGTTAAAGGCCCAGACAGCTGCGCTGGCCCGTCAAACGCATACGGGGCAGCCTGCCATGCTGGATGTGCTAAAAGCACGCGCCCAGGCCTCTGAGCTTGTTTTAAAGGCCGCCAATTCCGCCGTATTGCATGCAGGCGCCAAAGGCTACCTAATGCGCCACCCAGCACAACGTCGTTTACGCGAAGCCGTATTTGTCGCCATTGTTACGCCCGCCCTGAAACACCTACGCAAAGAAATCCACGACCTGGAATTAGCTGCACAACAGCTACTAACGACTCCCCACGCATCAACACCAGCCACCATACAGGCCGCCTGATGAAACAGTGGATGTGCAGTCCCTGCGGCCTGGTCTACGACGAGACCCTGGGCATGCCCGAAGACGGCATTGCCCCGGGTACGCGATTTGAAGACATACCCGACGACTGGGTATGCCCCGACTGCGGCGTCAGCAAAGCCGACTTCTTTCTAATTCCAGATTAGGACAGACACTATGGCCATCCCACATGCTACGCATCAGTCGATTATCTTGGACGCCGACGATATACAGCTTAGCTATCAGCTGCCCAATCAGGAGTCACACGTTGTGTTGCGCGATTTCGCCTTGCATCTGACACAAGGCGAAATCCTGGCAGTACTGGGTCCCAGTGGGGTAGGGAAATCATCGCTGTTACGTGTGCTGGCAGGCCTGCAGCCTCCTGACCGGGGCAGTGTACGGGTCCAGGGCCAGCCACTGTTGGGTCCGCATCCTAGACTAGGCTTTGTTTTCCAGGACCCTTGTTTACTGCCGTGGCTGACCCTGGAAGAAAATGTCGCATTCGGCCTGGATTTCACCCATCAGCCCGACATCAGCAAAGCCCAGAAAAAATCACGTGTACACGACGCCATCGCTGAAGTTGACCTGCAAAATGCCAAACAGCGCTACCCTGCGGAGCTATCGGGAGGTATGGCGCAACGCGCTGCCCTGGCCCGCAGTCTGGCGCGTCAACCAGACATATTGCTGCTGGATGAGCCATTCAGCGCTTTAGACGAAATCACTCGCGGGGAGATGCAAACCCTATTGCAGCAGATCACCGCCCGGCGCCATGCCTCGGCCATACTTGTTACCCATGATATTGATGAGGCGCTAATACTGGCCGACCGCATCTTGCTGATTGGACAGTCGCCAGGTCGTTTGATCGCCGAATGGTCGATATCCCAATCCCGCCCTCACGATATTATCAGCCCCGAACTGACACGCATCAGAGTCGACATCATGCAATCGTTACGTATCGCCCGAGGCATCACAGCCCCGCGCGCCGTCCTTGCTGCCTAAAGTGGCTACAAGGCTTCCCCGTCCTGACTATAAGAGCTACCAATGACAAAACGACTAAATGCCCAGTCTATTGCGACCCGCCGCCAATTCATCAAGCTATCCAGCTTATTCACCGCCATGGGTGCCCTGCCCCTGCTGAATATGCACGCCCAGGCCAGGGCAGCAGAACCTGATGCACCATTGCGCATAGGCTATTTACCCGTTACCGACGCCACACCCTTGCTGGTGGGCCACCACAATAAGCTGTTTGAAGCGCAAGGCCTGCAGGTCGAAAAACCACGTTTGTTTCGTAGCTGGGCACAGTTGGTGGAAGCCTTTCTGGCCGGACAGGTCAATGCGGTCCATCTGCTATCCCCTATGACCGTGTGGGCACGCTACGGCAGCCAGTCACGCGCCAAAGTCGTGGCATGGAACCATATGTCGGGTTCTGGCCTAACCGTGCAGCATGAAATCAATGATGTCGCTGACCTGGGCGGTAAAACCGTCGCTATCCCATTCTGGTATTCACTGCATAATGTGGTGCTACAGCACTTATTGACCAGCAAAGGCCTGCAAGCCATCAGCAATGGCGAGCCCGGACCCAAGCAAGTGAAGCTGGTGGTCATGGCGCCGTCGGACATGCTGCCGGCATTGGCCAGCAAACACATCGCTGGCTACACGGTTGCTGAACCCTTTAACGCTTCGGCCGAAGTCATGAAAATCGGCAAGATTCTGCGTTTTACCGGGGACGTCTGGAAGGATCACGCCTGCTGCGTTGTCCTGATGCACGAACAAGACCTGGAGCAACGGCCGGAATGGACGCAGAAAGTGGTTAACGGCATAGTGCAGGCCCAGGCCTGGATACAAGACAACCGCGACCAGACCGCCCAGATACTATCCAAGGACAACCCACAGCGCTACACCCCGCATTCCTATGAAGCCTTGGCCCAGGTTCTAGTGCCTGAACTTATGGACGCAGCCCACTACCAGGCATCAGGGGCCATCGTCAACACCAGCTGGCAAGAAAAACGCATAGACTTCCAACCCTATCCCTTCCCCAGCTACACCGAAGAATTGGTCAGAAAGCTGAAAACCACCTTAGTGTCCGGCAAAAACGACTTCCTGCAAGACCTGGACCCTGCATTTGTCGCGCAAGATCTGGTCGATGACCGTTTCGTGAAAAAAGCCATCGCTGCTCAGGGAGGTATGTCAGTGTTTGGCTTGCCAGAGTCCTACAGCCGCCAGGAAACTATCACTACCTAGCGCCATGACGAAACGACTGACACTATCATCGTCCAACAGACGCATTGCCCTAAGTCTAAGCGGCCTGCTTGCCCTGATAGTGCTGTGGGGCTTGGGTACCTATAGCCTGCAAGACCGGGTCAGCCTGGCCAGCCTGCTTAGTCCTGGCGCCACCCTGCTAAGCCTGTACGAGCTGCTAGCGGAAAACCAGCTAACCGTACATGCCTTGACCAGCATGAAGCGGGTCTTGGTCGGTCTGGCGCTGGCACTACTGCTGGGTGTACCCATAGGCATAGCCATAGGATCATCAAAATTCCTGGAAAACTGTACCGGTAGCGCCTTCCAGTTTCTGCGTATGATTTCGCCGTTGTCGTGGATGCCAATAGCGGTCATGGTATTTGGCATAGGCGATGCGCCCATCTACTTTTTGTTGACCTTTGCCGCCATCTGGCCTGTGATATTAAATACGGCAGCAGGCGTGCGGCAGCTGGACCCTAAATGGCTATTATTGGCTAAAAGCCTTAGCGCCACCCGTCGTGAGGTACTGTTCACTATTGTGCTGCCGGGCATACTGGGACACATACTTACGGGCGCGCGCCTGGCAATCGGCATCATCTGGATAGTGCTGGTGCCCTGCGAAATGCTGGGGGTTAGCTCTGGGCTAGGCTACTTTATCCTGGACACCCGCGACCGCCTGGCCTATTCAGAATTGATGGCGGTTATTGTCGTTATTGGCGCGCTAGGTTTTTTGCTGGACGGCTTAGCGCAAAAGCTCTATGAATATTGGACCCGCAGCCCCAGCGCAGCGTGATCCCCACGACCGCGCCGGGCTTATCACGTCAGGCCTGAAACAAGGCGCTGAAGTCTTCTGGAATGGCCGCACCTTTAAGCCCGCCCTCGGGCAAGGGCATAGCCCAGGCCCGCACCTCGAATCCCGTAGCAATTAGCCTGTCTTCGCAGGTAATGACGTATTCAATTCGCAGGCGACGACTGGCCCATTCTGTAATTTCAGCCTGTATGGTGATGATGTCATCATAGGTCGCTGGGGAACGAAAGGTAGCGCCCACATCCACCAAGGGCGTTACCGCGCCATATTGGCTTCGAATTTTGCGTTGACTAAGGCTATGTGACCGCAACATGGCTTGCCAGGTGCAATCAAACCAATAAAAAAACTTCGGATAAAACACTATCCCTGCATCGTCGCAATCACCCCACTCTATTGTGGTTTTGCGTTCAAACTTCATGATTGCCGCTCCAAAAGTAATTCCGCTGCCCACGCTATGAAAACTGCCAATCAGCGCTAGCTAAAGGCCATATGATATCCGCGCCTGCGGTAGTTTCATTTGGTAACCATTCTTTGCCTGCCAAAATTACCTATCAACAAATAGTGAATATCAAATAATTAACAGAAATTAGAAGAAGTTAGTTAATCATTAGCGTAAATAAGACGAACTTCAGCAAAAAATCAAGTTGTCATCCTATCTACACCAGCCTACGATAAGCGTCGTTTTCACTTTCCCACGAGCAGCATCATGGTCGCTACCCAAACCGTTTTCCTTAACCCACCGCCCGCAACCATCAGGTGGTCCGTGGCCCAGCTGGTAGCACTTTACGAACTGCCCTTTGCTGATCTGCTATTTCAAGCCCAAACAGTGCATCGGCAGCATCATAATCCCGCCTGCATGCAGCTATCCAGCCTGCTCTCCATCAAAACCGGCGCTTGCCCTGAGGACTGCGCGTATTGCCCACAGTCATCACGTTACGACACGGATCTGGAAACACAGGCCTTGATGCCGCTGGACCAGGTGCTGCTAGCGGCTCAGCAAGCCAAGGATAGTGGCGCACAACGCTTTTGCATGGGCGCGGCGTGGCGCTCGCCTTCGGAAAAGCAAATCGATCAAGTCATAGAAATGGTGGCTGCCGTCAAAAGCCTGGGTCTGGAAACCTGTGTCACGCTAGGGATGCTGAAAAATGGCCAAGCCACCAGACTGCGCCAGGCTGGACTGGACTATTACAACCACAACCTGGATACCTCGCCCGAGCACTATGGCGCCATTATTTCTACCCGTACCTATCAGGACAGGCTGGACACCCTGGAGCGTGTACGCGAAGCGGGCATCAATGTATGCAGCGGGGGCATAGTGGGTCTGGGTGAATCACGCAGCGACCGCGCAGGCCTGATAGCCCAACTGGCCAACCTGGATCCCTACCCCGAGTCCGTACCCATCAACAATCTGGTCAAGGTGGCTGGCACGCCGCTTAGCGACACGCCGGACCTGGACCCGTTCGAGTTCGTGCGCACCGTTGCCGTTGCCAGAATAGCCATGCCTAAAGCCGTGGTGCGACTTTCAGCTGGCCGCGAGACCATGGATGACAGCCTGCAAGCCTTATGCTTCCTGGCCGGAGCAAACTCTATTTTTTACGGTGATATGTTGCTGACCACAGGCAACCCCCAATTCATGGCTGATCAGGCCTTGCTGCAACGCCTGGGAATCAGCTTGCAAACCACTGCTGCGGAATAATAAACGTGTATACCTTGCTTATCAGTATCAGCTGCAGCGTTGCTGTGTCCGTCTTGCTTAAACTGGCACGCCGCCATCAGATCGATGTCGCCCAAGCCATCACCATGAATTACGTCGTCGCTGCCGGACTATGCTGGTTTTTGCTTAGCCCTCACCCCGAGACCTTATTGAAACCATCCACGCCCTGGTGGATATTGCTTAGTCTGGGGGTGCTATTGCCCACAGTGTTTCTAGCCATGGCGGGCGCCGTACGATATGCCGGCATAGTACTTAGCGATGCAGCTCAACGCTTATCTCTGTTTATCCCGCTAATCGCTGCCTTTGTCCTGTTTGGCGAAGCCATGTCATCCAGCAAACTGACCGGTATCGCCATAGGCATGACAGCACTGGTTTGCCTACTGTTGCGACCCGGCGTAGCAGGCCCGCAAGCTGATCGCTACAAAGGCCTGGCGCTACTGCTATGCGTGTGGGCAGGCTATGGCACCATAGACATACTGTTCAAGCAACTGGCTAAAAGCGGCGCAGCATTTTCCAGCAGCTTGTTGTTGGCTTTTAGCCTGGCTGGCGTGCTTATACTGGTCTATCTAATCGCGAAGCGTACGGCCTGGAACCAGCGCAGTCTAGCCGCAGGACTGCTGCTAGGACTGCTGAACTTTGGCAATATCTATTTCTATGTGCGCGCTCACCAGGTGTTTTCCGACAACCCCACCTTAGTATTTTCCGCCATGAACATAGGCGTAATTTCAGTAGGCACCCTGATAGGCGCCGGGCTGTTCAAAGAAAAGCTGTCTTGGATTAACGCCCTAGGCGTGGCCTTGGCTATAGCCGCCATTCTGGTTCTGATCCCACGCTGACACCTATTCAGCCGGCACGATCTGCTTATCTTCTGCAACCACATCCGCCAGCTCGGGTGCATCATCGACCAGTTCGTGCGACACGTCACTTTCCACGTCTACCCGTGGGTCAAGAGCGGCCACTACGTTAGAGCTTTGCAAGCTGTCGTACATAGGCACGAACTGGGTGGGTGCATCTTCGCTTAAGTGGGCACCTGTCACTTTCGTCGGTCTGACAAACAGCAACAGCACTAGGGCACATGCAGATACAAAAATATAATACATATCGCTGCTGAACTGGCCCATTAATACGCCCACCAGCAACGGGCCCAAGCACGCGCCCAGGCCATAGACCATGTACACAATAGCGCTAAGCCCAACACGACGGTCTGGATCGATATTGTCATTGGCAAAGGCGGCACCCAGCGGATACAAGGTGAACTGCATGGCGCCTATGGCACAAGAAAACACCACCAGCAGCCAAAATGGCATAGCCAGCCAACCCCATAACGGCATCGTCAATACCAGCAGAACCAGCGCATTGACGCGTATCATGCTGATGCGATTGATACGGTCAGCCAACCAACCCAGTGGCCACTGCGAGACCAGACCGGCAGCCACGCTGGCAGCCAACCAGATAGCCACCTGATCGCTGCTCATGCTGTGCTTGATGGCATAGACAGGCGCAAGGCCGTAAAAAGCGCCGGTAATCAGGCCAGCCAAAAACAACACCATCAAGGACATAGGCACGCGCGACACGTAATAACGCACCACGATAGGCGCCGGCACTTGCAAGGCCGGGTGTATGCGTCGTGTCAGTGTTACCGGCACCAAACTCATGATAAAACAAATAGCCACGAAGATCAGGGGCTGGTAATTCAACTGTTGGAACAAGGTCAGCGCCAACTGCCCCAGCACTGTGCCTAAACCAGAGATCAGCATATAAAAGGCAAATACTTGGCCGCGAGACTCGTTTTCCGTCTGTTCGTTCAGCCAACTTTCGATGACCATAAATTGGGTCACCATGGCCATACCTGCAAAAAACCGCAATACCAGCCAAATCCATAGATTGTCTATCAAGGCCTGGGCCAGCACAGCAACGGTGACAAAAGCAGCACTGGACGCATAGGCCCGTATATGACCTACCTGCTGTATAAGCTTGTGGCCCATGCGGGCGCCAAACACCAGCCCCAGATAGTAGATGGCTATCAAGCCCCCTACCCAGACCTCGGAGACTGAGTGTTGGGTCAGGCGCAAGCCCATGTAGGTGTTGAACAGCCCTGCACCCAGCAACAGCACCAGCGAAGCCAGGTACAACGAGAAAAACGAACCGATAGTTCTTACCATGAAAGCGGCAAGGCCCCAAAAACGATGCCGTGCCAACCAGCGCACGGCCATAATAAATTACAGGAGAGTAAGCCAGCAGTTTACGCTGCCGCTGCCGGGCTTTACCAGCCTTTCGTAGCGGCAACCGCCGCCACTGTGGTTAACTAACGTCTAAACTTGTTTTAGCAGGCTTTGCGCATCGCTGACTTCCAGCTTGCCGCCTTGCTCTATATTAAGTTGCTTCACGACACCATCATCCAAAATGGCGGAATAACGTTGTGAGCGCACACCCAGGCCCCGTGCCGACAGATCAAACGACAGGCCCAGCTGGCTGGTCCAAGCGCCGCTGCCATCTGCCAGCATACGGACTCGTCCATCTACCTTTTGATCGCGCCCCCAAGCACCCATGACAAAGGGATCATTCACCGAAACGCACCAGATCTCGTCTATGCCTTTGGCCTTGAGCTGGTCATGCTGTTCCAAATAGCCAGGTAAATGTTGTTCCGAGCAGGTGGGTGTAAATGCTCCGGGCACAGCAAACAGCGCTATTTTCTTGCCCTTGACCATATCTGCTACCTGGAAGGAGTTAGCACCGATGGCGCAATTGTCTGTCGCCGTTTCCACGTATTCGCCTAACGCACCATCAGGCACGCGGTCACCAATTTTTATCGTCATTATGTCATCCTTGCAAGTTAGTACATACGGAACAAACCACCTAAGGGTTTGCGTATATCATAGGGTACTACTGTATTACCTGGTTTTTCTACAATGAGCACTACTACTACGTCCGAATCCGGCCTGACTCACGTTGACGAGTCCGGCAAAATCCAGATGGTCGATGTCAGCAACAAAGCCCCTACCCAGCGTACCGCCGTTGCGCACGCTAGGGTGCGTATGGGCAGCACAGCTTGGAAATTGCTATCTGCTGCTGAAAACGCCAAAGGCGAAGTGCTGAACACAGCCCGCGTCGCTGGCGTATTGGCCGCTAAACGCTGCGCAGACCTGATCCCCTTATGCCATAGCTTGCCGCTAAGCTTTATAGGCATAGAATTCCTGCCCGATGAAGCCAGCAACAGCATCACTATACAGGCCACCTGCCGCACCGACTACAAAACCGGCGTCGAAATGGAGGCCATGACAGCATGCAGCGTGGCAGCACTGACTATTTACGATATGTGCAAGGCCGCCGACAAAGGCATAGTCATTGAAGACATACGACTGCATTTCAAATCCGGAGGAAAAAGTGGCGACTGGCACAACAATTAAGGTTTTGTATTTTGCGCAGATAGCCGAACTGACCGGATTACGCGAAGAAAACTGGCCCCTTGAAGACGCCATCAGCGGCACCGAATGGCTGATTGAGCTTGAAGCTCGCTACCCCCAACTGGCACCAGTTGCGCGTTTAAAACTGGCCATCAATCAGTATCATGTAAAGCATGATGAACTGATACGTCCGGGCGACGAGCTCGCCGTATTCGAACCGGTCACAGGCGGCTGATATGGTTATTGCTGATATGGTTATTGTTCAAGAAGCCGACTTCGATGCCGCCGCCCTTACCGCGGGCTTGCGCGAACGTAGCGCCGGGCAAGCCGGAGCCATGGTCACATTCACGGGTTATGTGCGCGACTACACCGACGACGACGCAACTCGCACGCTATTTCTGGAACACTACCCGGGGATGTGCGAACGTGAAATTCAATCCTTGTGCGATACGGCCCTGGAACGCTGGCCTATACAGGAATGCCTGGTAGTGCATCGCGTCGGCGAACTGCATCACAAAGAACAAATCGTCTTCGTCGCTGTCGCCAGCACCCACCGTGGCGATGCCTTCAAGGCTTGCGAATACCTGATAGACGCCTTAAAAACACGAGCCCCATTCTGGAAACGCGAAACCCTGGCCAGCGGTAAACGTTTCTGGGTACAGCAACGCGATGCCGACGCCGGCAAAACTGCCGAATGGGAACTAGGCTCCACCCCAGAGAAATAACACTATGCTAGATTTTGATGTCGCTCAGGCTCGCCTGGCAAGTGCGGGCCATCCACCCGCCATAACAGAAGTTTGTCCTTTGGCTCAAGCACGCGGGCGTGTGCTGGCCCAGACTCTGTTCGCCACTCTGGACCTGCCGCCCGCCGACAACAGCGCCATGGACGGCTACGCCATACGTTATGCCGATTACGCTCCCGGCGCACGCCTGCCGGTACAACAGCGTTGTTTTGCTGGCGATACGCCCCAGGCCCTGCAACCCGGCAACACTATACGCGTGTTTACCGGCAGCCTGATGCCTGCAGGCGCAGACACCATAGTCATGCAGGAAAACGGCAATGAAACTGACCAAGGCTTTGAAATCAGCGTCCCACCCACGCTAGGCGATCATGTGCGCCTGCAAGGCGAAGATGTGCTCAAAGGCAAACAGCTGTTCACCAAAGGCACCTTGCTAAGCGGCGCTGAAATCAGCTTACTGGCGTCCCAGGGTTACCCTGAAATCCCTGTCTATGCCCCGCTGAAAATAGGCATAATCACCACTGGCGACGAACTAGCCAACCCTGGCCAGGTGTTGGTTACCGGTCAAATATACAACTCCAATGGTCCTATGCTGGCGGCACTGGCCGGCGCTATGGGTGCTCAGATTATTCATGTGCTGCACGCCTTGGATACGTCAGCATCGCTGCATACGGCCTTTGAAACCGCGTTAAACGATTGCGATCTGGTCCTTACCGTGGGTGGCGTATCCGTAGGTGAAAAAGACCTGGTCAAGCCCACCATAGAAGAAATGGGTGGCGTGCTGGATTTATGGCGAGTCTGCATGAAGCCGGGCAAGCCCGTGGCCCTGGCCTATGCGCGTAACAAACCCATTATTTGCCTACCGGGTAATCCGGTGTCGGCCTTTGTGGTGTTTAGTTTATTGGTGTCGCCCTTGATGCGCACCATGCAGGGGCGCTCGGATATTATGCCGCCTATACATTACGGCAAGCTATCCACAGACAGGCAATTCTGTGAGACCCGCGAGGAATTCCTTAGGGTGCAAGCCAGCTTTAGCCCAGATCAGGGCATATTGCTGGCACCACATCCCATGCAGGGATCAGCGATTATCAATTCGCTGCCTTGGGCCGACGGACTGGCCCGTATACCAGTAAATACCGTAGTAAAGAACGGTGATGTCGTCCCCTACTACGATTTACAACACTGGCTAAGCTAAACCCAAAAATCAGGGCTTAAGGTAGGCATAGCCCTGCTGGTTTTGCAGCTCGGTCAGGCGAACCACACCCGAAGGAACAAAGTCTGTTTCAAGGATGAATTGATCCTTGGACAGCTTTTTGTTCTTGAGGGTGATTTCACACACTTCAAAGCTCACGCCACGTGAAGCCAAGGCAGACACCAAGGGTGCCACTGTGGCGGCATCTGGGTAGTCGGTCATCATGAACTCTACGCCGTTGGCATGGATTACCACTTTGATATCCGTGTCAGGCGCAGTATCCAGGTGATTACGCATATTGCGCAAACCTGCTAACGCCTGGCTGGCAGCATCATTGATGTGATAAACCACTTTGGCGCGCTGAGCCGCAACGGCGGTGGTCTCGGTCGCTGCTGTCGCGACCTGGGCGCTGGCGCCAACCATAGACAGCACAGCCGCTGTTGCAAACATAAAGCGTCGAATCTTGATCATAACTATCTCCGTAAGGGGCTTAAACTAGTCCTTGATTGCCTTCAACACCCTTAACATGGGGTTGATTCAGCTCGATACCGCTAATGGTCTTCTTGTCGCGCAAATAGCGGCCAACCACGTCCCAGATGGGCTCGCCTTCGACACCTTCAGCAACCGGCGCCCAGCCAGCGACTTTATAAGTCTTGTCTGCGTCTATGGACTTGCCGCCCAGCGACATGTCGTAGATGCGCTGACCTGCTGCGCCCAAGGGGTCTATGCTGTACTGCATGCCACCCACCCTGACCATGTCGCCGCCCTGTTGGTAATAAGGGTCGGCATTGAACAAGTTATCGGCCACGTCTTCAAGGATGACCTTGATCTGTGCGCCCGTCATTTCGTTCAACGTCGTGGCTGGGTACGTGATGGCGGTCTGATCCATCAAGTGATCCATAGTAATGGTATCGCCAGGCAACAGGCTGGTACCCCAACGGAAGCCTGGCGAGAACGCGATCTGTGCTTCTTTTTCAGCCATCAGCGCATCCAGTATGACCTGGTCGAATGTGCCATTAAAATTACCACGGCGGTACAGCACTTCGTCTGTAACAGCCAAAGGTTCTGCCAGTTTTGCAGCAAACGGCGCACGCGTTTTCTGGATCAAGGCGTCCATTTCAGGATCGGCGTCGAGGTAGTTAGCAAAGACCGGCATCAGCTTGTAGCGGAAATCAACTACTTTGCCGTTCTGAACATCAAAGTCCAGCACGCCCAAGAATTTACTGTTGCTACCGGCGTTAGTGACCAGAGTCTTGCCACCGCCATTGCTGACCACAACAGGTGCGGGTATGCCATCGTGGGTATGACCACCCATAATGGCGTCCAGGCCACGAACGCGTGACGCCAGCTTCAAGTCCACGTCCATGCCGTTATGCGACAGCAGCACCACTGCCTGTGCACCCTTTCCGCGTACTTCGTCCACCATCTTCTGCAGGTTGGCTTCTTGTATGCCAAAGGTCCAGTCAGCCACCATGTAGCGGGGGTTGGCGATAGGCGTGTAGGGGAAGGCCTGACCGATAACAGCCACCGGCACACCATTCATTTCACGTATGGTGTAGGGTTCAAATACAGGGTCGCCAAAGTCGGCAGTCTCTACGTTCTGCGCAACAAAGTCCAGCTTGCCTTTGAAATCGTTTTCGATGATTTCCTGGACACGTTCCGCACCCAAGGTAAATTCCCAGTGCCCGGTCATGATATCCACGCCCAGCAACTTGCACGCGTCAACCATATCCTGGCCGTTAGTCCACAACGACGTGGCTGAACCCTGCCAAGTATCACCGCCATCCAGCAGCAAGGCGCCGGGACGGCTGGCACGCATTTGCTTGACCAGGGTAGACAAGTGAGCGAAACCGCCTATCTTGCCGTATTGACGAGCCGCACTGGCAAAGTCCAGGCAGGTAAAGGCATAGGCTTCAGGCGTGCCAGGACGTATGCCGTAGTGTTTCAGGAAGTTCTCGCCCACCAAGTGTGGCGGCTGGTTCAAAGCCCCTGCAACACCCAGGTTAACGCTGGGCTCACGAAAATATATGGGCAGCAATTGGGCATGGCAGTCCGTAAAGTGCAGAAAATGCACATTACCAAAGCTAGGCAAGTCGTAGAACGACTGTGCCGCTTTATCGGCGGCCCTGGCGCTATGCGACAAACCCATGCCACCAGCAGCGGCGACAGCTAAAACTTGTAAAAACTCACGACGATTAATCATAAAAAACACACTTTGAAAATAATGAACACGAGTCCATTAGTTGGATTGTTTAGGTGCATACTTGATCAAATCAAGCACGTCTTCCTCGAACATTTCACCGGGGATGACTTCAACCACTTTGCCATCAGCCCCAACCACAAACACCTTGGGTATCACGCGTCGTTTGCCCATGACAGCCAGAATTTCTGGTGTCTGCATCGCCGCGGGAAAGGTGTATTTATTTTTGGCCATGTAGTCCCTGGCTTCGGATTCTTTGCGATCTATGCTGATAGTCAGCACTTCCAGACCTTGGGTGCGAGCCTTATCGTATAACTGTTCAACATACGGATTCTGGCGTGCACAGAACGGACACCAAGACGCCCAGTACACTATGATTAGCGGCTTGCCCTGATAATAACCTTCGGGCAAACGGGTACCGTCAAACAAGGTAATTTCCGGCAAGACTAGGGTATCACCGGCAACCGGCGCAGTTGCGACCTCGGTTGCAGCGACGCTGGTGACTGAAAGACTTACCGCCAGTCCCAGACCTACACCCCACACAGCTAGCTTATTCAGCCACATCATGCCCATCCTTAAAAAAATTCCGGCGCACCTACCTGTAAGGGTTAGCGCGCCGGGGTAACTACACGATGCTTAGGTCAGGGCGTGACCGTATCATCATTAACTGGTGACGCTGGATCAAACAACAATGCCATCACGTCTTTCATCTGGGCTTCGGTAAGAATACCGGCGTCCCCAAAACGTGGCATTACAGTGCAAGGCACGTAAGCATGCGAGTTGTAGATACGACCCCAGGTGTACTCCATGATTTCCTTGGAGTTGCCGCGCAGTTTTCCGTAGTGCAACAAAGACGTGCCTATGTTACCAAAGGAAATTTCAGCCTTGGTCATTTGGTGGCAGGCATAACAGTTGCCGCCAGCTGCTGCACCAGGCTTGTCCGAGGTCTGTAAACCACGGCCGCTTTGTGCGACTTTCTCGCCGGCTTTCCAATCGCCCAGAAACTGACCGTCGGCTGGCAACTTGATACTGGCCTTGGCTGTGCTGGCAATCTGCTGGAATTGCTCTTTGGTCAGCGCTTTGCCTTCCATTTGAGTCGCCGAACAGATTTTCTGCATATCGGACTGATCAATACGATCCAGACCTGCGCCATTCTTTTCCGAAAACGATGCTTTCATCTCGGTGACGACGGCGTCGTAATCTGTGCCAGCTACCCATTTATCAGCGGCTGCGACAGGCGTAGCTGCCATCAGCACTATGGCTGCTGCGGGAATATACGTAAATAATTTCATGGCAAGTCTCCGTTTACCGTTTCAGACCGGGGGCATCCATTGCGCCGCCGTTGGCATTGGCAGCCAGATACACCGTAAGGTCTATGGAAGCTTGCGAGCCATACTTAAGAACAGGCATGCGCTGCTGACGGAAGCAGTCACCCAGACGCCATTGCATAGTACGCAGGGCACCTTGGGAAACACGATACGCAGGCCATGACGAATAGGCACGCTGAGCCAATTCCGGTTCATTCAGGTTAGGAAGATCTTGCAAACGGATGCGCTGACCCGTTACGCTGTGACAGGACGCACAGGAGAAGTCGTAAGGACCGCCGCGGAAGTAAAAAATCTGCTTGCCACGTGCGTACGCGTCTTTTTCCTGCTGGTGTTCCTGGGGCACGGCGATAGTGGTTCCGCGTGAAGCAGCGACCACATAAGCGACCAGGGACTCCATGTCGGAAGCGTAGTCACCTGCGCCAGACACTGCTTTTTTAACGACAGCTGCTGTATCGACACCTTGCAGGGTGTCCATGCAATGCAGCAAGCGTGTTTCCAGATCCATTACGCGATCGGTGTCAGCAAAGTAGCGCGGCAGATGTGCGTAAGCGTCTTTGATCACCCCTGGACCCATGCCCAGATCGCACTGTTCCAAAGTGGCGTTTTTTGTACCCATGGCTTGCGTCCAAAGGTCTTCACCGGCCATTTCAGTCAGTTCAGCGGGGTTGCCCCCTTCACCCAGCATCTCGCGGTAAGCGGCGATGCCATCGGCTGTGCTTTCAGCGGCATACGCGCCGCTTAGGGACGCCATAGCGCCACCCAGCATCAGTACAGAAATACCTAGAATTCTGTTTTTCATTATGTTGTCCCCTTTGGCGGAACCTTATCGTTAAAAAAACGATAAGGCCGTCGTCTAAAACCGTGATTTAACGGATATCAGCTGTATCAGTGCGGGTCTCGCCCTTGTTGTCGCGCCAGGAGACAGTAACTTTATCCCCTTTGTTACCGCCTTTGAACTTAAACGCCAAAAACGGATCGCGGGAAACTGCAGGACCCCACTGAGCGTTCATGACGGTTTTATCGTTGCACTTGGCTTCGACCAGATCAATAAAGTGGGCAGGCACAACATTGCCTTCGCCGTCTTTACGTTGACCGGTTTCCATGATGTGACTCATCAAGACTTTGACTTCGGTGATGCCGTCTTTTTCGACAGCACGAATGCGCATAGGCCTAGTTGCCATGTTTTGCTCCTTTCGTTAATTCAGTATGACTTAGCCGCCGCAACCGCCAAGGGTTACCTTGACTTCTTTGTGCGCCATATAGTATTTGCCATCGGCCTTGATCAAGGCGTAGATGTCCGAGGTTTGACCCATTTTGATGCGGGTAGCCACATCGGCCACGCCATCAGCAGAGATCTCGAACATGGCTGTCATGGTGTTCGGGTTGGCAGGAACCAGAATGGAAATCTGTGTTGTGCCAGGGATGTCGCTGACGACACCCACGGGCACGACAGCGCCGTTCTCGGCGATATCAGGAGCGTTCAACGAAATCTTGTCGCTGTCGGCAGGCTTTGCACCGCCCAGGGCCTTAACGACTCCGTCGACGTCCGTGGCGCTGAACAAGCCTTTGTCCCATTCCTGCTGAGCTGCCCAAGCTTGCTCGGGCAGCATGATGCCAGCCGATACGGCCAGCCCTAAAACAGTGCCCAGTTTGAGCACGCTTCTGCGTTGTTGATTCATGAGTTACTCCTCTTCGAGCGAATCAATGGATAATTAATATCGATTATTTTATTGCGGTGAACCGGCCAGCATCCATTCAACCATCAGCTGCGCATCTGCATCTGACAGGTTGGGATGAGGTGGCATGGGAATGGCTCCCCAGGCGCCACTGCCGCCCTTTTGAATTTTTACAGCCAGCTTGTCCAAAGCGTCGTCTTGGCCCTGATATTTTTTACTGATATCAGTAAATGACGGCCCCACCAATTTGGCGTCACGCGCATGGCAAGCCAAACACGCATTTTGCGTCAATAAAGCCTGGACTTTCTGGCTGTCTATTACTTTACCATCTGCGCCTGCTGATGCCGGTGCAGCTGTTGCTGCGGCATTAGCTGCATCCAAGGTGGCACGTGCGTATTCACGCACTGAGCCGGCCGTTTCTGCAACCGTACCTGTAAGGGCTGGATCCAGGGTATTCACCCCACGCACCGGGCCGACAATACGCATCTGAGCCGCCAGATCGCCATTGGCAGAACGGGCAAAGTCAGGCAATTCAGACTTGACTTCGACGGTTTTCAGACAGTCTTTCATGCAGGCGGTATTGCTGGTGTCAGGCTTACCATCAACCTTCCACAAACCTTCCCAGAACATGGTGCCATTGCGGTTAGGCATGCGCTCTTGGACTTCGGCAATATTGCTATCAGACAAGGTGAAATCGTGGTCCACGATTTCCGCCAGGTTTAGCAAATAGGCCAATACAGCATAGACCTCGTCGGGTTTAAGCGACTTGGGTTCCGTCCAAGGCATAGCGCGGTGAATATAATCCCACAAGGTCGACACTGAACTGACCTTCATGATGATGGTACGCACGGACTGAGTAGGACTGGTCATGGAGGCGACGCGTCCAGTTTCTATGTCTTTTGCCGTGGTGCCGCCTACCAGGGGCGTAATAAACGAGTTGCTTTCGCCAAACGAACCATGACAACTGGCACAGGCGGCTTCCCAAAGGTCTTCACCCTGCTCTACCGTGCCACTGCCCTTAGGCAGCCCTTTGAAGTCGGCTCGGACATCAATGTCCCAGGCTTGTAATTCAGCCGGTGTTGCAGCACGGCCCAGACCATGGTTTTCTTGCGCCCAGGCTGGCGCGGCCAGCCCCATGGCAAGACCTACACCGCCAGCGATGAATGCGCGTTTAGTCCAAGTGAACATTAAAGACCTCCCCGCTTTCAGCAATCTTCCAGGACTGAATGGCATTGTTGTGATAAACCGAGCGCGATCCACGAACTTCACGCAATTGTCGATACATAGGCTGTACAAAACCTGTACTGTCAGTAGCACGGCTTTGCATAATAACGGGCGAACCATCCCAGACCCAGTCTATATTGAAGCGGGTTAGGCATTTGTCCAGGACCGGTGATTCAAGTCTGGCTGTTTTCCAGTTCTTGCCACCGTCAAAAGACACATCCACCTGCTTGATGTGACCGCGTCCCGACCAAGCTAGACCGCTGACGTTATAAAAGCCTTTGTCCAGCAGCGCTTGCCCGCCCGACGGAGTGGTAATCACGGACTTGCACTCTTGAATAGAGGTGTACTGGCGCATCATGCCATCGGGCATCATGTCCATATAGTGAGCCGCTTCGTCTTTGGTATCCCAGGGCTTATCGCCAACTTCTATGCGGCGTAGCCATTTAACCCAGGACACACCCTGCACGCCAGGTACAACCAAGCGCAAGGGGTAACCGTTTTCTGGACGCAGCATTTCACCGTTCATGCCCCAAGCCACAATCACGTCGTCCAGTGCCGCTTCCATGGAAATGGTGCGTGTCATGCTGGAACCATCATTGCCTTCGGCCAAAACAAACCTAGCGTTTTTGAAGTCGGCGCCACAGTCATCCAGCAAGACCTTTAGAGGCACGCCGGTGAATTCACAGCACGACAGCATGCCATGGGTGTATTGCACGGTAGGAACGGCAACATTACCCCATTCCATGCCCGTGTTAGCGCCACACTCGATAAAGTGCATACGCGACACGCTAGGAAAGCGCATCAAGTCGTCCATGGTGTATACCTTGGGCTGCTTGACCATACCGTTGATCATAAAGCGATGCTGATCGGGGTCTATATCGACATAGCCCTGATGGTGGCGTTCGAAATGCAGGCCACTAGGCGTAATAATGCCAAAAAAACCTTGCAACGGAGCGAACGACACCGACGACTGGTCAGTTTGAGTCAGACCGGGCGACTGGCGACGCTGTAAATTAGCTTCGTATTTGGACGGCATGCCATAGGCTTTGGCCGCCACAGGCTGCCCCAGCGATGTGCTCCAGGGACGCGGCTCCAAAATCATGGGGTCGCCCTGTCCAGCCGCTGGTTTTTGCGCCATAGCTGACAGCGTCGTGCCGCCACCTATGGCCGCTGCGGCAGTCAAAAAACTTTTCTTTAAAAAGCCCCGTCTCGTGTCATCGAGCCCGTGGGCAGTAATACCTTGGACCAGGTCAGGCGGTAAAAATCCTTCTGGCGCCTTCCTTAATCTCCCTGCCTGCAGGGACTTGCGGGTACTCACTTATTGAACTCCTGAAAATCAGTCTTTAACAAGCTTGAATCATAAACTAATAACCAAAAGTTCTGATTAGGGTAAACCCTTAGTAAGGAGCATTTTGATCACGAAAACAGGAAAACTTACAAAATTAAATCTAATTGCTACGAAATGCAGGCAGCCCTAATGGCATCCCGGGTATCAAGGGCTGCTTGAGTCGCTGCCTCACGCCAATCTTCGCCCTCGCTGGCATACAGTATGGAGCGCGACGAATTGATCATCATGCCCAGCCCTTTGCTGTTGCGGCCAGCCTTAACCGTAGCGGGAATATCGCCGCCTTGAGCACCTATACCTGGGATCAATAAAGGCATATCACCGACACGCGCACGCACTCGCGCAATTTCTTCGGGATAGGTCGCGCCCACCACCAAAGCACACTGCCCATTTTGATTCCAGTGATCAGCCACCAAGCCTGCCACGTGCAAATACAAAGGCGTGCCATCTGCAGTTTCCAAGAACTGCAGATCAGAACCACCCTTGTTGGAGGTACGGCATAAAACAATGACGCCCTTGTCCGCCCTGGCCAGATAGGGCTCCACCGAATCAAAGCCCATATAAGGATTGACCGTGACCGCATCCGCGCCATAACGGTCAAACGCCTCGCGGGCATACTGCTCTGCGGTCGACCCTATATCGCCACGCTTGGCATCCAGCACCAGGGGCAAACCGGGGTATTGTTGACGCACGTAACGGCATAAATCCTGCAACTGGTCTTCTGCCCCTTGAGCCGCGAAATACGCAATTTGCGGCTTGATCCCACAAACATAAGGCGCTGTAGCGTCTACCATGGCGCGACAGAATTCATAAATCGCATCCGGCTGACCTTCAAGTTCCGCAGGAAAACGCTGCGGATCAGGGTCCAGCCCCAGCATCAGCATGGAGCCAGAAGTGGTCCAGGCCTGTTCAAGTTTTTTGGTAAATATCATGAGAACTCAAGCACGTTTGGCGATAAAAGGAATGGGGATGTGATTATAAGCGGCTGCCATCACGCCCCACCGGGCGGGTGCCGCTGCCCTATCAGGCAGGCATAAAGCGCATAATAAGCAGACTGGCCCAGACCACAGCGCCAAACACCAAGGCCAGCATCACCGCTGCGCTACCCAGGTCTTTGGCCCGCCCTATCAATGGATGATGATCCAGAGTGATTGCATCGGCCAATGCTTCAAGTGCGGAATTGAAAAGCTCCACCACTAACAAAAACACCAGTGTGCCTAACAGCAATAGCAACTCACCCAGACTACGACTTAGCCAGAACGCCACCGGCACCAGCACCACCGTCAACAGTAGTTCTTGGCGAAATGCCGCTTCGTGACGAAAGGCCGCTCGCAAGCCTTGCAGCGAATAGCGCAAGGCATTGAACAAACGGCCCAGGCCGCCTTTACTTTTATAGGGTGATTCGATGGGACTCATAGTGTGGGGGATAGGCAATAGTAGGCTTGCATAATGCAAAGCAATATGCGCATTGTAGGATATGCCCGCTATCGGGCTGCACGCATACTCTACGTTTGTACCGACCATAAAAAATCCCGGCCTAAGCCGGGACTTTCTATGTGTATGGCGGTTGATCGACACCAGGGCCGACCAACCTGCAGTAGGGGCTTAGAAGCCGCCCATACCGCCCATTCCACCCATACCGCCCATGTCAGGCATACCACCACCAGCAGGAGCGTCTTCAACGATTTCAGCGATAGCTGCTTCCGTTGTCAACAACAGGCTGGCAATCGATGCTGCATTTTGCAGAGCTGTGCGTGTGACCTTAGTGGGGTCCAGAACGCCCTGCTCAACCAAATCGCCGTACTCGCCAGTTGCTGCGTTGTAACCGTAGTTGCCAGTACCCTGAGCAACCTTGTTAACCACAACGCTAGGCTCGTCGCCAGCGTTGGCAACGATAGTGCGCAGAGGTGATTCGATAGCACGCAGGATCAAACGGATACCTGCATCCTGATCAGCGTTAGCGCCACGCAATTCTGCAACAGCTGCCTTGGCACGGATCAGAGCTACACCACCGCCAGGAACAATGCCTTCTTCGACAGCAGCGCGTGTAGCATGCAGAGCATCTTCAACGCGAGCTTTCTTTTCTTTCATTTCGATTTCGGTGGCTGCGCCAACACGAATCACAGCAACACCGCCTGCCAATTTGGCAACGCGCTCTTGCAGTTTTTCGCGGTCGTAGTCCGAAGTCGCTTCTTCGATCTGAGTGCGAACCTGACGTACACGAGCTTCGATGGACTTGCTGTCGCCAGCGCCGTCGATGATGGTCGTGTTTTCTTTAGCCACTTCGATACGCTTGGCCTGACCCAAATCTTCCAGGGTGGCTTTTTCAAGCGACATACCAGTTTCTTCGGAAATAACCACACCACCCGTCAGGATAGCGATGTCTTCCAACATGGCTTTGCGACGATCGCCAAAACCAGGAGCCTTGACAGCAGTGGTTTTCAGGATGCCACGGATGTTGTTCACCACCAGAGTTGCCAGTGCTTCGCCTTCGACGTCTTCGGCTACGATCAGCAGAGGACGGCTGGACTTGGCAACTTGCTCAAGGATGGGCAACAGATCGCGGATGTTGCTGATTTTTTTGTCGAAAATCAGAACGTATGGATCTTCAAGAACCGAGATTTGCTTGTCTGGGTTGTTGATGAAGTAAGGCGACAGGTAGCCGCGGTCGAATTGCATACCTTCAACGACGTCCAGTTCGTTTTCCAGCGACTTACCGTCTTCAACAGTAATAACGCCTTCTTTACCAACTTTGTCCATTGCGTTTGCAATGATTTCGCCGATGGATTCATCCGCGTTAGCCGAGATAGAACCAACCTGAGCAATTTCCTTGGTAGTGGTGCAAGGCTTGGACAGCTTTTTCAGTTCTTCAACAACAACAGCAACGGCTTTATCAATACCGCGCTTGAGGTCCATAGGATTGATGCCAGCGGCAACGTACTTCAGACCTTCTTCAACGATGGACTGAGCCAGCACAGTCGCTGTCGTCGTACCGTCACCAGCGTTGTCAGAAGTTTTGGAAGCAACTTCCTTAACCAACTGAGCACCGATGTTTTCGAATTTGTCTTTCAGTTCGATTTCTTTAGCAACCGACACACCGTCTTTAGTAACGGTAGGGGCGCCGAAAGAACGATCCAAAACAACGTTGCGACCCTTAGGGCCCAAGGTTGTTTTAACAGCGTTGGCGAGAATATTCACGCCACGGACGATACGCACACGTGCGTCATCACCGAATAAAACTTGTTTTGCAGCCATTGTAAAATTCCTTGTTTAACGGGTTGTGATTACAGAACCACGGCGAGGATTTCGTCCTCGCGGATGACGAGAACTTCTTCGCCATCAACCTTGACCGACTGGCCGGCGTATTTGCCGAAAAGAACCTTGTCGCCGACTTTCAGGTCAACCGGAAGCACTTTGCCATCTTCGGTTCTTTTGCCTGGGCCGACTGCCACGACTTCGCCCTGATCGGGCTTTTCAGCCGCGCTTTCAGGGATAACGATACCCGAGGCAGTAGTGCGCTCGTTGTCCAGACGCTTGACGATCACGCGATCGTGCAAAGGACGCAGTGCCATGAAGGAACTCCTGTTTCAATTAATTTATAATAAGGGTCAAGGGAAAGCGCTGTTAGCACTCTTCCCCTACGAGTGCTAATTATAAGGACGAAAGCCAGGACTTCAAGAGGCCGTAACAGATTTGTTACACCTCTAGGGGTTATAAGGCTAGAAATCAGCTCAGACTGCTATCCCAGGGATTAATCAGTGAAACACCCAGGCTCTTAGGCGATGTCTTACGGCTGCTCTATGAGTCGTTATGGCTACACTAAAGATTCCGTAAATTGCCTGAATTTCTCCCCTTCCGGAGCCACACTTAGAAAAGCCTTAAGCTCAATTAAGAAAGCTTGTAATAATGCAGGTTGATAGCGTCGCGCATTCCAGACAGCAGAAACGACCTGCTCCAGCGACCTTCCCTCTAAGGTCAAAGGCACAGCTTTGTCCTTATGAAGCTGTGTCACCGCTGTCGAAGAAACGATAGCCACCCCCATACCAGACTTGGCTAATGCCCATAAGGTTTGTGTGCTATCGCTTTCAATTAGTTGGCTAATACGCAGGCCCGCGTCCACACATCCTTGATCAAAAACGCTACGCGTCATAAAGCCACGTTTTAGGGACAAAATAGGCCAGTCCCCTAATTCACTCAAATCAAGGCTGCACGCACCTTCGGCCGGATGCCCTGGCGGCAGCACTGCATATAGCTTTGCCTTGAACAAATCCAGCCGCTCAAATTTCTGTTCATTGGGCGCCCACGCTATCGCAGCGTGCACAGCCCCAGTCTCTACGTATTCAAGCAACTCATCGTTTGGCCCCTCGATTAACCGAGTTTCAATTGCACTATTTTTTTCTCGTAAAGATCGCAACACATGGGAAAGAATTGCCTCTATGGTTTGCGGGGTAGCACCTAAACAAAGGAATCCTGCCTCACCGCGCTGCAGAGCCTTAACTCGATGTGAGAGACGGCGAGCCTGCTCCAACAGTGGTCCAACGCGGGGCAGCAGGTCCTCACCCTCTGCCGTTAGCACCATTTTCTTACCGATACGATCAAATAAACGTATCTCTAAGTCACGCTCCAGCCCTTGAATTTGGCGGGATAAAGCCGATTGGCTGATATGCATCGCTGCCGCCGCACGAGAGACACTGAGTCGCTCAGCGACGGCGACAAATAACGTCAAGGCTTTTAAATCCAACATTAGATGGCTACCTGTTTATTTTATATGCACAAAACGCATAAGGAATCGAGTGATATTTGCATTGGACACAACAATCTCTCATGCCTATAGTCTTTACACATCCGGACTATCCCGGATGTCCAGGAGACAAAAGGGAGAAAAGTATGAAAAAAATCGCACTCCAATCTGCGGCAATCGTCGCTTTAGCATGGAGCATGAATGCACATGCATCATCATGGCCCAATAAACCCATTATTATTTCAGTTGGCTTCGGCGCAGGCGGCACTACAGATGTGGTCGCTCGCGCCGTAGGTGAGGCTGTTAGTCGTAATCTAGGCCAACCAGTAATTATCGAAAACAAACCTGGAGCCGGTGGAGCTGTTGCGGCGACCGCGCTATCTCGTCAAAAAGCCGACGGCTACAACATCGTTGCAACCACCTCAACTACCCTGACTCTCGACCCTCTGTTAACTAAACTCAGCTACAAAGCGGACGACTTCACCTATGTAGCGGCTATAGGACAATTCCCCGAAGCCTATGTGGCACTTCCTAACAAAGGCTGGAAAAGCATCAAAGATGCCACCGCAGCGGCCAAAAAGGACGGTCAGCTGACCGTAGCATCTAACACGGCTCTCGACAAAATGTTGACTGCATTTATTGCCAAGCAGGATGGCGTCAAGCTATTGCCAGTTCCTACGCGTAGCGGGGCTGAGGTGGTCACACAGGTCATGGGTGGACATGTAGGCATAGGCTACAGCTCCGGCGCTTACTATCCCCAAGCAGAAAATGGTGACTTGGTAGTTTTAGGCGCACTAGCTGACAGCCGCATCAGTGGACTACCTGAAGTACCTACACTGAAAGAGCAAGGTTATGACATTTCAAGCGTCAATCTGGTGCTATTCGTGGCCCCCAAAGACCTACCAGCCGACATCAACCAACGTCTGACAGAGGCTTTCGACGCAGCAGGTAAAGATCCTCACGTCCTGGAACTGCTGAAACGTCGTAGCGTCGACGCGATCACACTGAACGGGCCACTGTTACAGCAAACGGTTAATAACCACATCGCTGGCTATCAACGTTTAATCGACGCGACTGGGGGCTGATGATGCCAGCTATCGCAGCTACAGTGCAGGCTGACAACAAATCGCCTGCCTGGGATTTAATGGTGGTCTCAGCCGTCGCACTGTTTATTGCGTACTGGTTAGTTCCTCGCCAAATCCCCGCCTCCCAAGCCCTTGGCCTAGCGCCCGAACTGCTTCCTACCGTGTCAGCCCTAAGCATTGCGGCGCTATCACTCTTGGGCTTCGTACTGTCTTGCATAAAAGGGACAACCCCGGGGGAGGAGAACCAAGGCCCTTGGATGCCCATTTTGGGCTTTATAGGCTTATGCACCTTGGGTGTGGTTATTGTCAGTTACGGTGGGCTAACTTTGTCTACGCTGTACCTAGTTCCCGTACTGATGTGGCGTTTGGGAGAACATCGCCTACTACGTATTGCGCCTACGGCGTTGATTGCCGCCGCACTGCTCTACACGTTTATACGTTGAGTTAAAGGTACAGACATCATGGAAATAGTACTTAGTGGCGTGCTCGACGCGCTTCAGCCGCAGATCATATTTTTTGTTTTTCTTGGGATTTTACTGGGCTATATCGTAGGTGTACTGCCCGGCCTTAACCGTCCAGCAGCACTAGCTGTGGCAGTCCCCCTAAGTTATTACATGAGCCCACTAGCAGCAATAGGCTTTCTGATTGGAATTGCTAAAGCCAGCGGTGCGGGTGGTGCAACAACAGCAATTCTTCTTAACACTCCGGGCGAACCCAGCTCTGTACCCACTTGTCTTGATGGCTACCCCTTAACCAAAGCTGGTAAAGGAGAAAAAGCCCTGAAAGTGGCGCTGTACGGTTCTGTTATAGGCGACATCGTCGGTACATTATTACTGATTGCCATTGCATTACCGCTGGCGAAGTTTGCACTCAAAGTCGGTCCAGTAGAAATGACTGCCATTATGTTTTTGGCACTCACCTTTATCGCCGCCTTGTCAGGCACATCCGTGATACGAGGATTGATTGCTGGTATTTTTGGTGTCTTTTTAGCATGCGTAGGGATGGATGCAGAAACTGCCCTGCCCCGCATGATTTTCGACCAAGTGGAATTGATGGATGGCGTTCCTTTGTTAGCAGTAACCGTGGGTATGCTGGCCTTAACCGAAATGCTGATACAAGCCGATCAGCTTATCACCGGACGCGGCGATCAAATTGCCTTGACCGAACAACCATCCAAGCGCGACCGCGGCTTGAGCTGGGCCGAGTTCAAGCATGTGTTGCCTACCATCGTACAGTCTAGTGGTGTTGGAGTCGTTGTAGGCATTATTCCCGGCCTGGGCCCTACCGTTGCCTCGTTTATGGCCTATGGCCTAGCCAAGCGCACAGCCAAACCTGGCGATTGTTACGGCAAGGGCGAAATCAAAGGTGTAGCGGCCGCTGAAACCGCGGACAACGTAGTAACACCGGCAAGCCTAATTCCACTTTTTGCACTGGGAATTCCTGGCAGTGTATCGGCTGCTGTTTTGATCGCTGCGTTCATGATTCACGGTGTAGTGCCTGGTCCCCGCATGTTTGAAGAGCACGGCCAGCTGATTTATGGCATCTACGGCTCCATGCTAGTGGCAAGTGTATTAATGCTTGTTGTGGGCCGCCTAGGACTGGTGGCATTCGCCAAGCTAACCAAAGTGCCGGTCACCTTGATTATTCCGGTCGTCGTCGTGCTTTGCATGGTGGGTTCCTATTTAGAAACCCGCTCAATGTTTTCCGTGCAGCTAATGTTCGGCTTTGCCGTACTGGGCTATCTGATGCATCGCTATGACTACTCTCGCATCACCTTTCTAATCGGCTTTGTAGTCGGTCCTTTGTTTGAACTGTCACTACGACAATCCATCATCATTACACAAGGCCAACCCCAAGCTCTACTTAACCACCCCGTGGCAGTGACTATTGTGCTGTTTTCCTTACTGGCACTAATCTCATTCCTGCGCAAACCATCTTAAGCAGTCACTTTCAAGAGACAGTAATTATGCATATAAATCTTAATGCCGACATAGGCGAAAGCTATGGGAAATATACCATTGGGTCTGACTCTGAGCTGATGTCCCTAATCGGCTCCGCCAACATTGCCTGCGGCATGCATGCAGGTGATCCAACGATCATGGTCAAGACGGTCAATATGGCGTTGAATCAAGGGGTTTCGATTGGTGCCCATCCCGGGTTTAACGATATATGGGGCTTTGGCCGTCGACAAATCAAAATGAGTCCGATTGACCTGGAGTACCTGATTACCTATCAGATAGGTGCATTGCAAGCCATCGCCCAAGCTCAAAGTGCTGTAGTAACACACGTAAAACCACACGGTGCGCTAAATAATATGGCTCACGACAGCGAAGATTACGCAATGGCTATAGGACGAGGCATAAAGGCAGCAGACCGAGACTTAATTTTCGTGGCTAATGCTGGCTCACAAATGACCTTGGCCGGCGCCAGGCTAGGGCTACGAGTAGCCAATGAGTCCTATGTAGATCGCCGCTACGATGACAACGGTAAGATGCTATCCAGAGAGCGCGACGATGCTGTAATTAAAGACCCCATTGCGGCTGTAGAACATGTGATGCGCATACTCGAAGACAAAATGATTACGTCGATTTCCGGAAAACGTATTCCATGTGAAGTACACAGTTTTTGCATACACGGTGATGAGCCCACAGCAGTACCTGTTGCCAAAGCCTTACGTGAGGCATTGGCCCAAGCTGGCATTCAAGTCCTTACCCTACCAGAGCTGATGAAATGAACGAAAGCCTTTTCCAGCATCACCATTACCTAAATGCCAGCTGGCAAACGAATCGTGATGGCGCAAAACTAAAAACAGCCATAGACCAGCGACTACCCGTCCAACTATGCGAAACAGCACAACAACGTATCATGCAGTGGGATCAATATGCCGCCACTCCGTTAATCAGCTTGCCAGATTTGGCACAGCAGTGGAATTTGGCTGCCTTGTACTGTAAAGACGAGGGCCCTCGCTTTGGATTGGGCAGTTTCAAAGCACTAGGCGGCGCCTATGCCGTTGCTGAAATCGCGGCCAGTACCACTGAAGACTTGATCGTCGCTTGCGCCACCGAAGGTAATCATGGGCGATCAGTTGCCTGGGGAGCACAACGCGCAGGCGCGTTATGTATGATTTTCCTCCATGAAGGAGTCAGTGCCGCACGTGAAGCTGCTATTGCCCAGTACAACGCAAAAATCATACGCGTACCGGGTAACTATGATGACGCAGTACGTGAATGCGCCCGCGTTTCAGCCGAAAATAACTGGCAAATTGTCTCCGACACTACATGGGAAGGCTATCAGGAAATCCCCAAGCTAGTCATGGCTGGCTACAGCGTAATCAGCACTGAAATCAAACAAGTCTTGACCGCCGCTCCGACACACATATTTTTGCAAGGTGGCGTAGGAGGCATGGCTGCCGCCATGATTGCAGGCCTAACCCGCAATTGGCCCGAAGCTGAACTCAAGTTCATTATCGTAGAGCCTCGCGATGCGGCATGCTTATTAGCCAGCTCCCAAGCCGGAGGGGTGTACACCCCCATCACTGGGCCATTCAATACTATTTTGGCTGGTCTAGCATGTGGTGAACCTTCCGCCGCTATCTTGGACGTCATCTACCTAGGTGCAGACCTGCTTATGGCCATTGATGACGAAGCCATCAAAGCAGCAATGCGTCTGTATGCAGCACCCATAGCTACCGACCCTGCTATCGTCTCTGGCGCGTCGGGATCTGCGGGGCTCGCAGCCCTAATGGTAGCGCTGAACAGCTCTACGCTACGGGATGCATTGGACTTAAACGCTAACAGTCGGGTTTTGCTGATCAACACCGAGAAAGACACAGACCCACAGGCGTATAAAGAGATTATTGCTGGGAAATAATAAAAGGACGGGCCCTAGCCGCGCCTAGCTGCTTCGATCGCTGCGATGTCGATCTTTCCCATCCCCATCATGGCTTCAAACGCGCGTTTTGCTGCTGCTTGGTCAGGATCGGTAATCGCCGCTATCAGGACTCGTGGAGTGATCTGCCACGACAGTCCCCACTTGTCCTTGCACCAGCCGCATGCGCTTTCCTGGCCGCCATTTTCAACAATCGCGCTCCATAAGCGATCCGTTTCTGCTTGGTCATCAGTCGCAACCTGGAACGAGAAGGCCTCAGTGTGCGTAAACGCCGGTCCTCCATTCAGGCCCAGGCAAGGGATGCCCATCACCGTGAACTCGACCGTCAAGACATCACCCTGCATGCCCGAGGGATAATCGCCAGGTGCGTGATGAACAGCTTTCACTTCGCTGCCAGGAAACGTCTGGGCGTAGAACTTCGCGGCATCCAACGCGGTACCGTCGTACCAGAGGCAAATTGTGTTTTTGCTGACCATCTTGATTCTCCTGAAGCGAGGTAAACAGGCGTACTCAAGCCTCACAGGGCCTTAAATCATATCGGCAACTTGCGTGCCAAGGGATTCAGAGCATAGGTCGGCAATGGCTACTACTTCCCCCGCACCATGGCCATTTGTCGCCTATCCTTTTTGGTGGGGCGGCCATCAGTAAAGTCGTGGGCAGGCTCTGGTGCTAAACGCCGAAGTTCAGCAGCGTCTTCACGCGCGGCCAGGCTTTCGGGAGTTTCCTCGTACAGCAGGCGTGCCACGGGAGCTGGACCTCGGACGCTGCTGATGGCGCACACGCGAACGTGCGTGGTGGGGTCGTCTTTACGTATACTGATCAAGTCGTCGACAGCAATGTCGCGGGCGGGCTTGGCAGGCTGGCCATTGACCAGGACGCGGCCTTTGCCGACTTCGCTGGCTGCCAGGCTGCGTGTTTTGTAAAACCTGGCGGCCCATAGCCATTTGTCCAGCCGAATTTTGTCTGCCATGCAAGTGCCCTATTGTTTTCACTCTTTGAATATACATAATAACCAGCATGACGTCCTTACCTGACTGCTATGACGCCGCGGCCGCTTATTTATCTGGTCTGGACAAGGATTGGGCGCGTCACATTGCGGCCACTGGCCCTTGTTTGCACCAGGCACATCCTGCACGTGAACCCTATGAAGCGCTGGTACGGGCGGTGGCCTATCAGCAATTGCACGCCAAGGCGGCCGAAGCGATACTGGGTCGGCTGCTGGCCTTGTATCCCAATACAGGCTTTCCTGACCCTGCTCAATTATTGGCGACGGACGCCGATCTGCAACGTGGCTGCGGGTTGTCTGCGGCCAAGCTGGTTGCGATACGCGGCATAGCGCAGGCCACGCTGGATGGGGTAGTGCCCACGCGTGCGGCAGCGCTGGGCATGACGGATGGTGAACTGATTACACGCCTGACGTCATTACGGGGCGTGGGTCGATGGACGGTAGAGATGTTCCTGATTTATACGCTGGAACGTATGGACATTTTGCCGGTGGATGATTTTGCGGTACGCGAGGGTTATCGCCGCCTTAAAGGGCTGGAACTGGCACCGACCGCCAGCAAGATGCGCGATATTGGTCTGGATTGGAGCCCTTACCGCACGCTTGCCGCGTGGTATCTGTGGCGTATGCCTACACGATGACCGGCATAGACTGAACAGCGCTTAGACTGTCAGCTAAGCTGGGCCGCCGCAGTCTGCAAAGCAAAGGCCACGGACGCTGAACGAATTTGAGTACGATCGCCTTCGAACACCTTGGTCACAGCGCGTGTGACCACGCCTTGGCCCGCACGTTGGGAAAACCCAAAGCACACCATGCCGACAGGTTTACCTGGGGTGGCGCCATCAGGTCCGGCGATACCAGTGGTGGATATGCTTAGAAAGGCACCGGGTGCCGCGTCCAATACCCCTGCAGCCATTTCCATGGCGGTTTCTTCGCTGACAGCACCAAAACGCTCGAGTGTTTCAGCATTGACGCGCAGCAATTGGATTTTGGCTGAGTTTGAATAAGTGACAAAGCCACGATCAAACCAGGCGCTGGAACCAGGCAGGCTGGTCATGGCTGCTGCCAACAGGCCGCCAGTGCAGGATTCGGCGCAGGCGAAGGTCCAACCCCTATCGACCAATAGTTGGCCCAGTGCAGCAACATCACGTATCAGTTCATGATTATTCACAGTAGCACCTTTAGTCGGACCAGTATTGCGATTATCAGCAAGCTATAGCCTGCTGCCAGAAGGTCATCCCACATGACGCCAAAGCCGTTTTTAAGCCGGCGGTCGAAAAACCGTATGGGTGGTGGTTTCAGGATATCAAAAAAACGGAATAGAACAAAGGCTATTAGCTGCGCCTGCCACCCTGCTGGTGTTAGCCACAACACCAGCCAGAAAGCGACCATTTCGTCCCAGACCATGCCGCCGTGATCTGGCTTGCCCATCTCACGACCGGTGCGCCCACACACCCAGCAGCCCAAGATAAAAGCCAGCAGCAAGAATCCGGCCACGTAGATATCTGACAAGCGCGAAATACCCACTACCCACAAGGGCCAGGCCATCAAGGTGCCCCAAGTCCCAGGTCCTGGACGGATCAAGCCACTACCAAAACCAAACGCCAGTGTGCGCGGCAGGGACTGAAAAACCCAGGCGGCTGTTGGCTGAATGGGCGGCTGGACCGCATCGACGGATAGTAAGTCTGACATGTTTAGTAGGTCCGAAACGCGAAGACGGTATTTAAGAGAAATGATCGTAGCCGCCGGAGACAAGCTCGACTAACTGACCATGCTGGTCCAGGATACGCAACCCGGTTTGTGTGGTGATACGCCCTACCCTGGTGGCTAGGATGCCAGCCTGATCGGCAAGCCGGACAATGTCCTGACGTTGCTGGGGACTGGCGGTAAAGCACAGCTGATACACGTCGCCGCCAGTCAAAACAGCCTGTTGTTGCAGGGCAAGATCCAACGCGCTTAAACAAGGGTCTATCGGCAGACTGGCGTAATCAAGTTCCGCGCCACACTGGCTTGCAAGCAGTATATGCCCCAAGTCCTGTGCCAGGCCATCGGATATATCCAGGGCGGCGTGAGCCACCCCCACCAGCGACTGCGCAAACTGCCAGGGCGGCAACGGTGTTTCCAGCGCTGCACGGCTTGCTGCCAGCAAAGCAGGATTATCCGGCAAGCGTCCCTGCAGCAAACGCAGTGCAATATCGGGGGCACCCAAGGTACCAGTCAACCAGATGTCATCTTCGGGCTGGGCAGCGGAACGCCGCAAGGCCAGACCAGAGGCCACCTCGCCCATGACGGTAACGCTGATGACTATGCCATCTGCACTGCGCGTGGTGTCGCCGCCCAGCAAGGGGCAGCCAGCGGCCTGGGCCAACGCGTGAAAGCCGCTGGAAAATCCAGCCAGCCAGTTATGGTCCACATTCGGTAATGACAGCCCCAGCAAACACGCCAAGGGTCTAGCCCCCATGGCGGCCAGATCGGACAGATTGACGGCCAAGGCTTTATGACCAACAGCGACCGCATCAGCGCCGGGCAGGAAGTGCCTGCCCTCGATGAATAAATCCATGCTGGTGGCCAACTGCATGCCGGCCGTGACAGAGAATAAGGCGCAATCGTCGCCTACCCCCAGCATTCCAGCGGGAGCAGGCCGATTGAAATACCGGCCGATAAGATCGAACTCGCTATCCAAAAGAACTGGCGCGGTCTAGCGACGTGGCGCCGCTTTGACCTCGTCGGCCCTGACGTCCAGGGCCATTTTGTCCAGTACGCCGTTGACGAATTTGAAGCCATCGGTACCACCAAACGACTTGGCCAGTTCTACGGCCTCGTTGATGGCGACCTTGTAGGGAACTTCCTGGTGGTGCACCAGTTCGTAACTACCTATCAGCAAAATGCCGTGCTCTATGGGTGACAGTTCAGCCAAAGGACGGTCTATGTAAGGCACAAAGCGTTCGCGCAGGCCGGGTGCTTCGCGAAACACCCCATGCAACAAGGTTTTAAACCAAGTCGCATCGGCCTCTTTGAAGTCTTCGTCACCCCGGATATGAGCGTCGATAGCACCCGTTTCCCTGTCTGCTGTGTCGCCGCGCAGCAGCCATGCGTAAACGCCCTGTAGGGCGAATTCACGCGCCCTACGTCGAGCGCTGCGGGCATTAACGCGAGGTGAGGCGCCCGTAGGCGCTGCTGGCGTGTTATTCGTCATCGAAGTCGTCGTCCTCATCGTCCTCGTCATCGTCCTCACCGTCGTCTTCAAGTTCAGGTTCCAGAGCGGCAACCAGGTTGGCCAGTTCAACGGCCGCACGGGCGCAATCGCGACCTTTTTCAGCAGCGCGTTCTTGGGCCTGTTCTTCGGTTTCCGTGGTGAGCACACCATTGGCGACGGGAATACCAGTTTCCAACGCTACGCGGCTAATGGCCGAGGCGCTTTCGTTGCTGACGATTTCAAAGTGGTAAGTTTCACCACGAATTACTGCACCCAAAGCGATCAGTGCGTCGAATTCGAAGGTTTCTGCCATTTGAGCCAGGGTAATGCCGAATTCCAGCGCGCCAGGCACGGACACGACCATTACGTCGCGTTCGTCTACGCCCAGCTCAGCCAATTCAGCCAGGCAGGCTTCCAGTTCCGTCAGGCCGATTTGTTCGTTGAAACGAGCCCGTACGATGCCGATATGCAGGCCTTCCCCGTTCATGTCGGGAGCCAAAGTAAAAGGGTTCATAATCAATAGTCCTGTTAGGGGGTGGAAGTAGGTTCAGTATCGTAACC
>JAGOAJ010000029.1 GCA_017983955.1 Burkholderiaceae bacterium | reverse complement strand
TCACCGGCCGCATCATGGATATCTTTGCCCCTATAGGCAAAGGCCAGCGCGCCCTGATCGTGGCCAGCCCCAAGTCGGGTAAAACGGTCATGATGCAACACATCGCCCACGCCATCACCACCAACTACCCTGACGCTGTCATGATAGTTCTGCTGGTAGACGAGCGCCCTGAAGAAGTGACCGAAATGCAGCGCACCGTGCGCGGCGAAGTCGTGGCCTCTACCTTTGACGAACCTGCAACGCGTCACGTACAGGTTGCCGAAATGGTCATCGAAAAAGCCAAGCGCCTGGTCGAACTGAAAAAAGACGTGGTCATTCTGCTGGATTCCATCACCCGTCTGGCTCGTGCCTACAACACCGTCGTCCCTGCTTCAGGCAAGGTACTGACTGGCGGCGTAGACGCCAATGCCCTGCAACGCCCCAAACGCTTCTTTGGCGCAGCGCGCAATATCGAAGAAGGCGGTTCGCTCACTATCATAGGCACAGCCCTGATAGAAACCGGCAGCCGCATGGACGAAGTTATCTACGAAGAATTCAAGGGCACAGGCAACTCCGAAGTTCACCTGGAACGTCGCCTGGCCGAAAAACGGGTTTACCCTTCTATCAACCTGAACAAGTCCGGTACACGCCGCGAAGAACTTCTGATCAAGCCCGATCTGTTGCAAAAAGTCTGGGTTTTGCGCAAGTTCATACACGACATGGACGAAGTTCAATCCATGGAGTTCATCCTCGATAAAATCCGTGCTACAAAAACTAACTCTGAATTCTTCGACATGATGAAAAAATAATGACCCTACCTACCCTGGAGCAGTACTTAAGTCGGATTGAATCCCGCGATCCGCACCAGCCCGAGTTTATGCAAGCGGTCCATGAAGTTATGAATAGCCTTTGGCCATTCATAAAAAAAAACCCTAAATATGCTCAGCACGGGCTGATAGACCGGCTAACAGAGCCGGAACGCATAGTACAGTTCCGGGTAGCCTGGGTCGATGACCAAGGCCACACCCAAGTCAACCGCGGTTTTCGTATCCAACACAGCTCCGCGATAGGCCCATTCAAGGGTGGCATGCGCTTCCACCCTAGCGTCAACTTATCCATACTCAAATTCCTGGCTTTCGAGCAAACCTTCAAAAATGCCTTAACCACCCTACCCATGGGCGGCGGCAAAGGCGGCTCGGATTTCGACCCCAAAGGCAAATCTGACCTAGAAGTCATGCGCTTCTGTCAGGCGCTGATGCTAGAGCTGCATCGCCACCTGGGTTCTAACACCGATGTCCCTGCAGGTGATATCGGTGTTGGGGCCCGCGAAGTTGGCTATATGGCTGGCATGATGAAAAAGCTGTCCAATTCCGCATCCTCTGTGTTTACCGGCAAGGGCTTAAGCTTTGGCGGCAGCCTGATACGGCCTGAAGCCACCGGCTATGGCACGGTATATTTTGCCCACGAAATGCTGAAACACGCTGGTCTAAGCCTGGAAGGGTTGACGGTATCGGTGTCTGGTTCCGGCAATGTGGCTCAATACGCCATAGAAAAATGCATGCAGTTAGGCGCCCGCGTCGTCACCGTGTCGGACTCCCACGGCTGTGTTGTGGACAAGGCCGGTTTTACCCCTGAAAAGCTCGCCATGCTGATGGACATCAAAAGTCAGCAGCGTGGTCGCGTCGAAGACTACGCCCGTCAAATGCGGCTGCCTTACGAAGCGGGTAAACGTCCCTGGCATATACCGGTAGATATCGCCCTGCCCTGCGCCACGCAAAACGAACTGGAACTGGACGACGCCAAAACCCTGATTGCCAACGGCGTGCGTTGCGTGGCCGAAGGGGCCAATATGCCCACCAGCCTGGATGCCGTCAGCGCCTTTATCAAGGCTGGCATACTGTATGCGCCAGGCAAGGCTAGCAATGCAGGCGGGGTGGCTGTGTCTGGCCTGGAAATGAGCCAAAATGCCCAGCGTTTGCAGTGGTCGGCCGAACAGGTTGATGCCAAATTAAACAGCATCATGCGCGACATCCACCAAAACTGCGTGCTGCACGGCAGCGACGACAATGGCAAAACCGTTAACTACGTTAATGGCGCCAATATTGCCGGCTTCGTCAAAGTGGCTGACGCCATGCTGCAACAGGGTATTTACTAGCCATCCTGTTGCCTGAACGCGAGTATCTAGGCTGGCCAAACCCAGACTTAGTGCTCGCGTTCTGTAATTTTAGGATCGTTCCAGTTGCCGCTGATGTGATACTGAACCGTCATCGCCTTGGCCAGCGGTTCTTTCAGCAACCATTGCGTCAAGAACGCCCCTATACCCACAATCGGGTTAATGGCGATACCCGCCGCGATGGCCGCACCACTGACATCCAAGTTAGGAATCACCACCGCCTGTGCATCCAGGCTTTCATCCTCTAGATTGCTTTTTCCATCCAGGACTATGGTCCCAACTGGCCCTATGATGCGATAGTCGCTAGTACTGACCACGCCATGATCCAGCAACAGCGAACCACGTAAGCTGTCATACGGGAAGCCATTTTTTACCAATGTGGATGGATTCAAGTCCAGGCGCGCCAATCGACTGAACGACTGAAATGACAACAGCTCCAGCAAACGCGCCGACTTGGACCCCAGATTCTGAAACCGGCCTTTATCCAGGGCGAAACTAATAGTCCCTTTAAGGTCGGTACGGCTGAATTCCCAAGGCATATTGCGCCATTCAATGGCTCCCTTGAATTCACCCTGGCCCCCTGCCATCAAGCCGGTAAACCCCAGTTGATCAAAATACTTACCCACATCACTGAATTCGGCTTTGGCGTCTAAGCTCAGGCCACGATCTGGCCCGTATAAACGCCAGGTGCCAGTACCCGCCAATTGCATGTCTGGACTGGTCAATGTCAGTTTTTCCAGCTTCCAGCTAGTACCCTGGGTCTGCTTAACCCCAACCAACGTCAGTTCGCCCGCATCACGACCATATAAACTTAGGTTTTTGACCTGTAAATTAATATTGGGCAGGTTCAGGTCACCCTCAATTTTCAGCGAGCTAGTGGCACTGCTGGACTTACTGTCGGTGATTTCCTGGGTGGCGTCCGCCCCCAGTGCCAAGCGATGGAAATTTGCCTGCACGGGCCCCGTAATTTTTCGGTCAACTTCGCGCCATTGCAGGGTACCTGCGGTTTCCGATGAACTAATGTCCATGCGCCAACGCTGCGCGTCCGGCCTAAGTATGGTGTAGGTCAGCTCATCCAGCAGCACACCAAAAAATCGGGCCTGATGGGCCTGCAAGCGCAGTTGCTGAAGGTCGGGGAAAATAATAGGTACTGGCGTGGTCTTACCCGCTTTGCCAGTCACTGGAACCGGCACTGGCATGAATTCATCCACCACCTGATTCCAAGCGTCAGCATCAAAGTCTGGATACAGGATATCCACGTGGGTGCCCAATACTGGCATGGCGGGCTGCTGATGTACACCTATAGTTCCCGCATAAAAATACGGTCCGCCTTTAACGCCTGCTTTGTGCAAAAAACGGGCAGTAATTCCCTGACCCAGAGCAATATTCAAGGTCTGTTTTTTACCACTGTGCCAGCTGACACGTAATGGCAACGCCGTCTGGGCGGGCTTGCTAAGCGGCTCGGGTAGATCTAACGCCAAGCCGATCAGATCGGATTCAAAATCCAGCGCCAGCAGGCTGCTTGGTAATTCGCGCAGCCTCAAGGTATAGCCCAGATCACCCTGTAAGCGCTGCATGCCAGGCAAGCCCACATAATCCGACAAAGCGGCAGCGCTGCTGCGTCCTTGCATGACCAAGCCTTTGGACTTGTCCCCAGACGTACCATTAATGCGCATGGCGCCACCCATAAACTGGCCCTGCACAGTACTGGTGCTAACAGCCTGTTCAGTAAAGCCCAGTTCCCCCTGGACCTTGGTAAGAGGCGGTAGCCCTGATGCCAGGCTTACATTGCCCCCGGCAAACTGTATAGCCCCTTTGGCCGTGGTCTTGTACGGATCAAGTAAGGGTACGGTCAGCGACAAAGGTACCTGCCATACGCCTGTGGCGCTGGAATGGTCAAACATGCCATCCAACAGCGCCCCTAGTGGGGAATGCGTCATCAACCCTAAGTAAGCCGATGCCTCCCCCTGGGTATGGCCGTCTATTTGAAGCACGGCGGCATTGGCCATATCGTCGATACGGGCGCTAAGCTGACTGGCGTGTACAGGGGCCTTACCATCGGGACGCAGAACCGCACTATCCGCCTTCAACAACAAGCCAGCGCGTCGCATCGCGACCCGGCCCTGCATATCAGCCACCGCAGGCCAGCCCTTGTCCTTGCCCTGGGGGGGCAAGTAATCAATCACCACATCCCGAAACTTCCCGGCTATCTGAAATAAGCCCAATTCCGGATGCTCGGCAAAGGGAAATTCATTAAGCTGGCCTTGCAGCAACAGGCTGGCGTCATAAATATCGCCCGCTGCCAATCCCGTGCTTAACCAGTCCCTGACCTCGATATCCACTTCGTTAGGCAGATACTTGTGCAAGGCCGCAACGCCCAAACGACCTATGCGGCCTTGCAGGTCTATAGTTCCGGCCCCGCCTATCTGGTCCGAGCGCCATTCCCCATGCAGGCTGGCATCGACATCAGGGTTGTGCAGATCCAAGCGTTGCGCCTGCAGCCTTAAGCCCTGTTGATCCATACTTAACAAACCCTGCAGCACCAGGCTGTCCAAGGCGATAGGCTGATCAAACCAGGGGGAATTACGTAAGCTTAAATCACCCACCTGTACCTGATAATTCATAGCGGGCGCCGACGATGTCGCCACTGCGTCATCAATGGGCAAATCAGCAGCCTGCGACAGCAACTGACGGGAAAATGCCGCAGTCGGACCGTCCAGGTAGATATGTGCACGCTTTGCAGCGATCTGCGTCTTATCACCCATCACCCAACGGCCATCCGTCAGTTGCACATCTGCTGTCAGGTAGTTGACCTTACCCTGCGCGATTTGCAACCATGCCTGGGCCGAGACCTGGCCTGACTCCAGATTATTTGGCATATCCAGCCAGGGCAACCAGCCCAGCGGCTGCATGCCGCCTATATGCATATACAACCGCCCTTGTCCGGTTTCCAGGGCTAGGGTATTAGGCTGCCCCACCGACGAACGATAGATATCGCCACGGATATCCACTAGCTCGCCCAATTCTGGGGGAGGCTTGGCCACTAATGAAAATTTATGTTCCAGCGCATGATTCTGTATATTCAAGGTCACGCCCTGTAAAATCAGGGGCTTCGCGTCGCGCGTTTCGTCCACCCAACGCAGCACGGTATCGTGCAAAGCAATCTGGCGCTGGGAAGCCAGCCAGCCTATCGCCTGTTGATTCAGATCACTATCTGTGTTTGCCGACGCCAAATCCAAAGACCGACCCAACACATGCAGGTGCCCCGCCGCGTCGCGGCGCAAGGTCAAGTCCATGCCACTAACCTGCAGCGTCAGGAAACGCGGCTGCAACATCAGCAAACTGCGCCAGGACAGCGTAGCGCGCACCGCCGGAACACTGAACACCTGCCTGCCGTGTTTGTCCGTCAGCGTCACCTGCTGCAAGGCCAAACTGGGATTCAAGCCCTTCCATTGAGCGCTGACAGCGTCTATGCTGACCTGGGTGTCCAACGCCAGGCTTAGCTGCTGCGCCACATAGGGTCGAAACTGGTCGATATTGGGTAACAACCAATATCGCACGCCCAGCACCGACAGGGCAATCAGAAAATACGCCACCAAGGCCAAGCGGCCCAGCACGCGTAGTAAAGCACGGGTATGACGTAGCACGGATTTAATTAGCCAGAGCAATGAACTTTGCAGTATCTTGTCGGATGTTATAGCAGTATGCGTCGCGGTGCACCGCCCTAACGCCTTTTACCGGTAAATCTATGTCCGTAAGTAACCTATTATCACCTGCCCTGCAGTGGTCAGGGGCGTTGCGCCGCAAACTACACAGCAACACCGCACTGGAACACTGGCTGATCCAGGCTGCCGCAGTACCTGTCACCCGTAAACTGGTGAACGAATGGTATGCCGAATTGTGTCAGGGACACAGCAGCTTACCGGTCAGCGACGTACGTCGCACCCTGCGCCAACTGCGCGAGCACGTATTCTTCACCCTGATGGTGCGCGACATCCTTGGTGTCGCCCCCCTGATGGAGGTCGTTACTGCCATGTCCACCCTGGCCGACTTGGCTGTTGCCGAAGCTTACAAAAGTGTCGCTACGGAACTTGCCGAGATCCACGGTATCCCCTATGACCCGGAAACCGGTCTACCCCAGGAAATGCTGATACTGGGCATGGGCAAACTGGGCGGACGCGAACTGAACGTGTCGTCAGACATAGACCTGATCATGCTGTACGGCGCCGAAGGCGAAACCAATGGCCGACGCAAAATCAGCCACCATGAGTTCTACGGTAAAGTCGCCCGCCACATGGTGCCTGTGCTGTCCGAAATGGACGCCGACGGCTACGTTTTCCGCACCGACCTGCGCCTGCGCCCCGACGGCAACTCCGGGCCGCTGGCCTGGAGCCTGGACGCCCTGGAGCATTATCTGGTTACCCAGGGCCGGGAATGGGAACGCTACGCCTGGATCAAGGCCCGCGTCATCCCTTGCAAAGCCTTTGCTGACAGCCAGCCAGCCCATCAAATCCACCAGCTAGAAGCCTTGCGTGCGCCCTTTGTGTACCGCAAATACTTTGACTTTGACGCCCTGTCTGCCCTGCGCAGCTTACGCGCACGCATACGCCAGGATTGGGAACGCCGCGCCCTGGCACGCACCGGCGTAGATACCGTGCACAACATCAAGCTGGGCGACGGCGGCATACGTGAAATTGAATTCGTCGTGCAACTAAATCAACTGATACGCGCCGGACGTATGCCATCCCTGCAACAACGCGCCCTGCACGCCGCCCTGTATAAACAAAAAAAAGCGGGCGTCCTGCCAGAAAACGTGGCTGTGCCGCTAGAAGCCGCCTATTACTTCCTGCGCCGGGTCGAACACCTGCTGCAATATCGTGAAGACGAACAAACCCATTTACTGCCCCGCGACCCCCAACTACGCGCCGACCTGGCTGCCGCCATGGGCATGGAACAACAGGCCTTTGAAACCCAGCTGGCCGCCCACCGCGCCCTGGTCACACTGACTTTCAGGGACGCGTTCAGGATAGCGGGCGTAGGCGGCGACGAAGACCACGCCGCAGCCGATATCCCAGAATCTGCCGCCACAGTTGACCTGTCAGAACAGATCGCCCAACAGCTGGGCGAGCAGGCCGCCACTGTAAGCCGCCATGTAGAAACCTTGCTGGATAGCCACCGCATGCGCAGCCTGCCTGCCACCAGCCGCAAGCGCCTGAAAGCCCTGCTACCCGCCATCATCAACACCGCCGTTGCTACCGAACAACCCGTCACCACCGCCACTCGCCTATTAACCTTGGTCGAACACATCGCCCAACGCAGTGCCTACCTGGCCCTGCTAGCCGAATACCCCGAAACCCTGGCTCGCGTCGCCCGTATCGTTGCCGCCAGCCCCTGGGCCGCCCAATATCTGAACCAATACCCCCTGCTGCTGGACAGCCTGATCGAGTGGCGATCCCTGATGCAAGCCCCTGACTTCAGCAGCATCGCCGACCAGCTACACAGCGACCTGGACGCCTGCCTGCTGCCCGACGGCCAGCCCGACATAGAGCAGCAAATGAACTTGATGCGCGACACCCAGCATCAAATCACCTTTCAACTGCTGGCCCAGGACCTGGAAGGCCAACTGACCGTGGAAGCCCTGGCCGACCAGCTATCTGCCCTGGCTGACATGCTGCTGCAAGCCACCATAGTCAGAGTGTGGCCGCTGGTACAGCCGCGCAACAAAGGCGTGCCTAAACCTGTTACCCAGGCACCTGGTTTGGCCGACACGCTGATGGTGGAAGAGCTAGTCCCACCGCGCTTCGCTATCATTGCCTACGGGAAACTGGGTGGCAAAGAAATCGGCTACGCCTCGGACCTGGACCTGGTATTTGTTTACGACGACGAACGCGAGGACGCTGGCGAGCTTTACGCCAAGCTAGGCCGACGCGTCACATCGTGGCTATCCACCATGACATCATCAGGCCGGCTGTATGAAGTTGACCTACGCCTGCGACCCGACGGCGACGCCGGCCTGCTGGCCGCATCACTGGATGCCTTCACCGACTACCAACTGCGTCAGGCCTGGCCTTGGGAACACCAAGCCCTGACACGCGCCCGTTTCGTCGCTGGCCACCCTGACATCGCGTTGCGCTTTGACGCCCTGCGCGAACAAATACTGCTGCTGCCCCGCGACACAGAAAAGCTTAAACAAGACGTGCGCAGCATGCGCGAAAAAATCACCGCCGGCCACCCCAACCGCAGCCCCGACTTCGACCTGAAACACGACCGAGGCGGCATGGTCGACGTAGAGTTCGTCACCCAATACCTGGTCCTAAGCCACGCCCGCCAACACCCTGTGCTGCTGGGCAACCTGGGCAACATTGCCCTGCTGCAACTGGCCGCCCAGGAAGGCCTGCTGACCCCCACCCTGGCCGCCCAAGCCGCCGACGCTTATCGCAGCCTGCGCAAGCGCCAGCACGCCCTACGCCTGCAAGGCGCCGAACGTGCCCGGGTGTCGGGACAAGAACTAGTGCAAGAACGCGATGCGGTTCGTAGGTTGTGGGAGGAAGTGATAGGGTGACAATATAGTCAGACCATAACCGCAGCATTTACTCAAATATTGCGGTTATTACGGTTTCCAGTATCGTTTTAGCATCATAAGCTCACATAAATTAAAGCAAGCATTGAATTTATGTGGGTACAATAATGATCAAATATGAGTATGATGCTAAAAAGCTAGCCGCGAACGTACAAAACCACAAAATCTGGTTCCATGAAGCAAACTTTTTTGAGTGGAGTACTGCTGTAATCCGTATTGACGGGCGCCATTCTTATCCTGAGACCCGCTTCGAAGCTATCGGTTATATCGACAGCAGACTATATGTATTGGTGTTCTGCCTACGTATTTCCCGCGTTCGAATTATCAGCCTACGTAAGGCTAATACCCGAGAGGTTAATCGTTATGCCAACTCTTAAATCAAACACCATTATTCCATCGGCACTAGAAGACGAGTCCATAGCCCAAGGCATTGCCTCCGACCCCAACGCCAGAGAATGGCAGGATCAGGATTTTGCCGATGCAAAACCGGCACGGGAAGTGCTATCCCAGCACCTAAACCCTGAGGTCGCTGCGGCACTATTGGCCCAGCGTGGACGCCCCAAAGCCTTAAACCCTAAAGTTCATCTGAACCTGCGCCTGGATTCCGACATAGTGAACACCTTTAAATCATCAGGTCGTGGCTGGCAAACACGTATTAATGACATACTCAAGGAATGGGTGCACAAACACACCCTATAGCCATTGCACCCGCCCCGCCGATTTGCTTAAATACCATCATGACTGAATTTCAACGCCCCATCCTAGACCTGCCTGAAAACCGTAAGAAAGTCCTGATGCACTCCTGCTGCGCCCCCTGTTCGGGCGAAGTCATGGAGGCCATGACTGCTTCGGGCATAGACTACGCCATCTACTTCTACAATCCCAATATCCATCCCGATCACGAATACGAAATCCGCAAAAACGAAAACATCCGTTTTGCCGAAAAGCACAACATAGAATTCATAGACGCCGACTACGACCGCGACAACTGGTTTGAACGCGTCAAAGGCCTGGAAAACGAACCCGAGCGCGGCGAACGCTGCACCGCCTGCTTCGACATGCGCTTCGAGCGCACCGCCCTGTACGCCCACGAACACGGCTACGACACCATCACCAGCTCGCTAGGCATATCGCGCTGGAAGGACATGGACCAAATCAACGGCTGCGGCGAACGTGCTGCCGCCCGCTACCCAGAACTGATCTACTGGACCTACAACTGGCGCAAAGGCGGCGGCTCCGCCCGCATGATAGAAATCAGCAAACGCGAAACTTTCTACCAGCAGGAATACTGCGGCTGCGTCTACTCGCTGCGCGACACCAACCGCTTTCGCCGTTCCCAAGGTCGTGACCGCATACAGTTAGGGGTTAAGTTCTACGGCAAAGATGAACTGCAACTAAACCCGCCACCCGGCTACGAAGACAAACCCGTCTAATACAGGCGCAACCTATCATGGCACTAGATACCTGGCTTATCTACCTTGTCGCCACCATGGCCTTGTCACTAACACCTGGGCCCAATACCCTATTGGCCCTGACCCATGGCGCGCTATATGGCCAGCGTAAAGCACTGTTCACCATAGGCGGCGGCGCCATCGGCTTCACCCTGGTGGTGGCGTTTTCCATGATAGGTATAGGTGCCTTGCTGCAAACATCGGCCCATTTCCTGACCATCATGAAATGGGTAGGTGGCGCTTACCTGATCTGGCTAGGCATACAAGTGTGGCGATCGCCCCCGCCTGTATTGGACCTAGAGGCTAACGCCCCCGTCAAACACGGCGGAAAACTGTTTCAACAAGGCCTGATATCTGCAGTGGCCAACCCCAAGGCCATACTGTTTTTTAGCGCCTTCCTACCCCAGTTCATCGACCCACAACGCAGCCTGTTCATACAGTTCGTGATCATGGCGGCTACCTTTGTGATTCTTGAAATCATTACTGAAACCCTGATTGCGAACCTATCCTTCCGGGTTCGAGGATGGTTACAACGTAGCGGTCGGCGGTTTAATCAAACATGCGGGGCGACATTTGTGGCAATAGGTGGGTGGTTGCCGTTGAGTCGGTAATACTGCTGTTACAGAAAACAACTAAATCACTGCATCAATGCCATATGCGCAATAAACGCTGAGCGGTTTTTACCTGCTGCCTTAGCCTTAGTATCCAGGCGGGCCAGCACCCGGCGTGGCAGCGTAATATTTACCCGCTCTATGGTGTCATCAAACAACGCGGGATCAATCTCGACAATGGCCCAAACCCACCCCTGGTACTCTGGCCTAGACTGCAATTCAGCGATGGTACTAGGTAAAGGAATTTTTTCATTATTATCTAAAGCAGCCTCTATCCATAGCTCGATAGCGTCTTTCGTATTCGCAATTGCAGCATCAATTCCATCATCTGCAGCCGAAAAACAACCAGGCAAATCTGGCACAACTACCCCCCAAGCTTGGGCGTCGTTACCCGGCTCAATAACAATTGGGTATCTCATGATGTCCTCTTTAGCCCTGCTTGCTTAATGTGTATTATACACACCAAAACATCATCCTAAAAGACCAAAAAAGGTATCCACTATATGTTGTGAAACTGACAATTTATTCAATTTGTGACGGATTTGTCCATGACCAAAAGGACATGACTGACGAATAGACTAGCCATCTTTTTTCTGAAGTATCGTCAACAGCCTTAATGCCTACCTGCCGACTGCCAGACGTACGGGTTTGCCGATACGTGCGTACCTTATCAGCCTATCTTCGAACACACCCCGACGCTCTGGGCGTATGCTACTAATAGAGTTTCCTCTACCGTGCGGCAAGGTGGTGAATAAAACTCTTTTCCTCAGCTGTCCCGGACATGCAAAAAGGAGAACGCGATGAGAAGCGAAAAGGAAGCACCTGAGACACACGGCGTTACGGTAAAGCAACTTGCAGCGCTTGACCTAGGGCCTGAAATCGAGGGTATGGCAGGACGTCAACTTCGAATGCGTATGGTGACCATAGAACCTGGAGGCGTTTTCGGCCCGATTCACAACCATAAAGACAGACCGGGCATGGTCTACATACTGCAAGGAACGATCACTGACCACCGGAATGAAGTGGCTACAGAGTATGGACCGGGAGTGGGCTGGCCTGAAGATAAGAACACCACGCACTGGCTTGAGAACAAAGGAACGACGTCGGCGGTGGAGATTTCGGTCGATATCGTAAGACAACAGTAAGAATGAAACGGCACGCGTTTACATTCAAGACCGAACTACTGCGCCCAGCAAACCCTGGCAAGGAAGGCTCATGGGCGTTTCTTGTCTTACCAAAAGCCGCCAGCGACACCTTACCTAGGCGAGGCAGGACATCGGTAAAAGGAACCATTAATGGCTACCCTTTTCAAGCCAGGCTAGAGCCAGATGGCCAGCTTAGTCATTGGCTCAAGGTGAGCAAACAGCTCCAAGAAGCTGCTACCGCATCCCCTGGAGACGTGGTCACCGTTCAAATTTATCCAGCCGCCATAGAACCAGAACCTCAGTTACCCGATGACCTTCAGGAAGCTCTTGCCAAGTCTTCGGCAGCTAAAGCCACCTGGGGAGACACAACGACCATCGCACGCCTTGACTGGATCCACTGGATTGAGTCAGCAAAACAGGCCACCACTCGACGCCGCCGGGTTGATAATGCCTGCGAAATGCTGGCTTCAGGCAAGAAACGCGTCTGCTGCTTCGACCCATCGGGCTACTACAACAAAAGTCTTAGTGCACCCAAGGCGAAATAGTCACTGACCGATGCCCCTCTCCACCGGCATTTAGATAAATAACTACCCTACGAGGCATGTGCAGACCTTCGGCAGAAATGGGTACGAGATCTGGCCGAGCGCCGCATTCATGCGTATACTTCCCTGCATGTTACGCATCGACAATCTCAGCAAGCGCTATGGCGACTATCGTGTATTCCAGGGGCTGACTCACACCTTCCCGCCTGGATGCATGGCGCTATGCGAAGAAGACAGCACCGGCAAATCCAGCTTACTGGCCATCATCGCGGGCGTTATCGCGCCGGATGCAGGAGACGTCTGGATAGCCGGGCATTCGCTAACCCAAACGCCGCTGCAAGCCAAAGCCCGCATAGCCTATGTGCCCGACAATTGCTTGGAATTTCCCATGCAGACGGGGCGTGGATTGCTTGAGCAAATCGCCTCGGAAAAAAACACAACGATTGACGATACCGTGCTCGATCTGGCATATCGGCTAGGGCTGGAACCGCATCTGGATAAGCGCTTCGAACAGATGTCCACGGGTACGCGCCGCAAAGTCTACCTGACGGCCGCCGCCTTGGGTGACCCGGCCGTCATCATCGCGGACGGCCCCAGCAGCGGACTAGACGCGCCAGCTCGCGCCGTGCTGGCCGAACAATTCAAGGCCTGGTCCCAAGATCGCGTCGTGCTGTTCGCCAGTCACGACCCCGAACTGGTGCGGGCCTGCGGGGCACGTGTAGTCAATGTTGATGCACTGCGCTAAGCGCTGCTTTAGGGCGACACGAAGCCTGGGTTTTTCCAGCGAAGATACCACAAAATCCGGACAGATCACTGTGGTATTCACATGAATGTACTAATCCAGTTGGTATATCCTGTCAGGTGGATTAGGGCTCAATTTACAACTGCCGCTTTCGGCCAGAAGCGGGCACTGGGCGGCCTGTCGAAGCGGACACTCAACGTTTAATTCACCGGTCGCCGAAGGCGATCCGGCGGAATGATGGGTTGGGCATCATGCGCTGCCTAGTCGCAGCCGTAAGGTCCGTAGTCATTTGGCCACTTCTCTCTGTGGCGAACCCGCTGAAGGCCTACTACAGCATGGATGACATCGCAAATCGCCGAGCGATGTGAGCCGACGAGATGTCGTTCGAGACCAACTGGATAGCTGTACCCAATTCCAACGAACTGGGGAACTGATCCGCATAGGGGGCATGCTGCCTTACCCATTTCGTCGGGCACAGTCACTTCAATTACTCGTTGCGCTGCTATCTCGCGCCACCTATTGGATTCTTCACGCGAAAGATCATGAGGCGGATCGACAGCCTCGCGGTATGTTTCAGGGAGGAGGGGAATTATTGTGCGGCGAAGGCGCCACATTTCCTCGCGCATCCGATCCATGCGCGCCTCAGGCAACAGTGCAGGATCCAAATTTTTAGTGGGTTTGCGTGTCATTGATAGTCTCCTAATGCCCAACTCGATGTAGACCGCACCATGCCGCAGGTCATATCTGGCGCTTGTGGTCTAAATTGGTGCGAAAAAACTTGCAGCCTAGCTTTACGGCGCATGATCCGTATAAAAATACAGCAGTAAATTTGGTCATGAAACTCGCTGCCCCTCATGTGTTGCGCGCCACATGGTTGCTGATCAGCTCCGTGAGCGAATTCGCTACAAACACTATAGCCTGCGTACCAAGTAGATCTAGGTGCAATGGATGCCTGTGTTTATGAAATGGCACAGACCACGGCATCCGCAAGACATGTGATAACAGAAAGTTGAGAGATTCTTGACCATTGAGTGACTGGTTTACGGCATTGATCTGATTGGCTGCTCAGGGTCGTTTCCTGCCTGACAGAACCTATCAAATCAGGCTCAATTCAGCACACATGAAATCATAGAGTAAACACCCTACTCCCCCACCCGTATCCTAAACGGCTTAAAGTCCCGCACAGACAATCCGCCCTCCTTCAGTAAATCGACCGGTTTTCCTTCCACCACCGCCGTGGCCTTGTCCACCACCAACGCCAGGCTATCTTCACATACCTGTTCGCTCTCTAGTAGCGTGTCCTCGTAACGCGTGGCCGACGAGCCGCCGAACTCTGGAATTTCCAATACGCCCAAGGCAGTTTTATTCCCCGCTGAATCAACGGCAGACAACAACACCGTTAAATCCTCGATCCGGTCCATGCCCCTATCAAAGGTAAACGTGGCGGCACACATGCCCTGCCCGGCCCGGCCCACACGGTATTGGAATGCCAAAGCTCGACGGCTTGGGCGGGAGCTACGGCGAACGCAGCCGTTGTCACCACTATAGATATAAGGCGTTTCATGATCCCTCCTGCTTGCACGGATCGTAACATCGCAGATCGGCAATCAAATAATCACTTCCACCAACACTAGCCCTAAAGTTCCCGGGCACCCCGCCGTTAATGCTGTTGTACAGGAAGGACTAGGCCAGTTTCAACGCGCAATTCGCGATGCCTAACAGCAAAAGCCACCTAATCTATTCCTGGGCAAACAGGCGAAGCCATTATTCGCCATCATCATTTACACGGGAGTTTTCCATGTCAGTTATCAACACCAATATGCTTTCCCTGGTTGCCCAAGGCAATTTGTCCAAGTCGCAAGGCGCACTGGGTACCGCGATTGAGCGTCTGTCCTCCGGCCTGCGCATCAACAGCGCCAAAGACGACGCCGCCGGTCAGGCTATTGCCAACCGTTTTACCGCTAACATTCGCGGTTTGACCCAAGCTGGTCGTAACGCCAACGACGGTATCTCGGTCGCGCAAACTACTGAAGGTTCGTTGAACGAAATCAACACCAACTTGCAGCGTATTCGTGAACTGTCAGTTCAAGCCGCTACTGGCTCCAACTCTGATTCAGATTTGCAATCCATTCAAAATGAAATTAACGAACGCCTGGACGAAATCGACCGTGTTTCTGAGCAAACACAATTTAACGGTGTAAACGTTCTGGCCAAAAACAACGAACTGACCGTTCAGGTTGGGGCGAAAGACAATGAAACCATTACTATCAATCTCAAACAGATTGATAGCAACACGTTGAACCTCGCTGGCTTCAATGTCACAAGCAGCATTAGCACTGGTAAGGTAGCGCCAGCTGCAACTGCCACCGTAGAGGTTACCAAAGCAGTCGGGAGCCAGGTCGGTGCGTTCACAACAACAGATCCACTTGACGTAGGTAACGCCGGCACCGGTGCCACCGGTAACTTTGGTCAACTACAGGTTGATGATAACGACGCCTACACTGTTACATACAGTGGCGGCACACTTACTGATGGTAGCGCTGCTACTGCTATAACGTATGCGGTCACTGTAAATGCTGCTGGTGAGCTGCAGCAAGGTGCAGTCGTTGCTGCTGGACCAGATGCTAGTGCAGTAAATACTAGCACCTACCAGGCAGATATAGCACAAACCGGCAAAACCACAGACACAGCAAACCTGCACGTATACAATGGTGCTGGGCGTGACTACGTCATTAAAGATGGTGATAAGTATTTTTCTGCCACAGTTGACAATGAAGGTGCAGTAACACGTGGTGCAGAGCTAAGCACAGTTCCTACTACAGAGGATCCTCTTGCTACGCTTGACGCAGCTCTGCAACAAGTCGATGACCTGCGTAGTCACCTGGGTGCGATTCAAAACCGTTTCCAATCCACCATCACCAACCTGGCTAACACCGTCACCAACCTGTCGGCCGCTCGTTCACGCATCGAAGACGCTGACTACGCTGTTGAAGTGTCCAACATGACTCGTGCACAGATCCTGCAACAAGCTGGTACATCGGTCTTGGCTCAAGCCAACCAAGTGCCACAGACTGTATTGTCGCTGCTGCGTTAATACCAAGCTGGTTAACCGGGGTGGGAAACCACTCCAGTTTGCAGTGAAAGCCGCCATTCCTTTATTGGGATTGGCGGCTTTTTCATATCCTTAATAATCACGGGAAAGCCATGTCAGACGTTAATTACCTTAAAGATAAAATCAATACTAAAACGTTGAACTTTGTATTGCTAAGCATAGTTACTGCAGGTATCTACCCTATCATCTGACTTGCTAAAAATGCCCCCATTATTGACGATGGCAACAAAGACCCACAGCAAACCACGTCTATATTATTTGGATGGCAGTATGTGCTGGTTTAGGCGGTGCTTTGGGCACGACAGGAGATGAAGTCGTTGACGTGATCTATTTTATACTTTCTAGCGCATTGATAGTGCTTTATATCGTTTTGGCATTTCGGCCAAGAAATCGTTATCTGAATATGCGTTGAAAGAATTAAAAATACATTTATCAATGAATAAATTTTATGTATTTATTTTCAATATATATTATATAAATTACTGCGTAAACGATTTACCAGTGGCAGCCAGAAAAAAAATCCGGTTTCCGAGCCAAAACTCGAAAGCTAAAAACCAGGTGGCGAAACAGCAGGCTGATGTTGGGTCTTGCACCACACACAATGACATGGCACATAGCATCGTGCAGCTTTATGCGATACCAAAGTCATCAAAGACGCTCATGGAGCAGCGGCTCTAGAGTGGTTAAGCCCCATTGGCGGCAAAATAACCCCCTATACGCATCTGGACACCGACGCACAGAAAGCGCTTTGGGAACAGATGGCAAGCAAACAAAGCTCAGTAGCGGCCTTACAGGGCGAATTGAATCGCCAAAATCGCCCTGAAGACGCCGCGCTACTGCAGCCCCTGCTTGTTCCCCCAGAGTCAAATCAGTTATATGCCATTAATGGGGAAGACGGCTGCGAGGGCAATATCTGCCAGGTTGCACAAGACATAGCAAACAACCAGCCCCGCTTGCGCGTCAATGTCGTCGACATTAGCGGCAGCGGGCTATCGAATTGCGTGGCTGAACATACCGGAGGCCGCGTTTATGTCTCACAAGATACCGAAGAAATCAGCCGGTTATTGCGTTCTTCGGTAGAGGAAGTTGCAAGTAATGCGGCTTGTGTGCCTCTGTAACGACCCTACCCCGCCAACATCCCCCGGCTTTTTAATAAGTCTATCATCTTGCCCAATATCTCTTGTGCCTTGGCATCCAGGTTACGCTGGCCGGTTAGCAGTTTTCCATCGGTGCTGGCCACCTTGCCTTGCTGCAAGGCGTCACGCAGGCGAGTTCTAAGTTCAACTACGGTATTAGTGGCATCCATATACGGCAGAATGAAGGCTTCGGCATCCTTCAATTGCAAATTGACCACGTCGTGCCACAGATTAAAACGCCCCACCCCAAAGCCAGTGTCTTTGCTAGCTGCTTGCAAGTGCGCCAGGCCAGGGATAAGCGTAGGCATTGTGGTATCTACTTGCTTGCCATCGTAAGGGCCTTGCTCCAGGCTATAGCGTAATTGATGTAGCCTGAACAGCGTGCCCACGGCCTCCCCAACCGCCTTCTCAACGCTATCTGCAGCGCCTTCCAGCGTGTCGGCCGCCTGCACTTGAGACACCAGTTCATTAAAGCTTACTGTCCCAGGCCAAGTATCGGACAACACCTTGATAACCGCCAGAACATTCGCTTCTGATGTGTTTAGCGGACCGCCCCGATGATTGCTAAAGGCCTGATGATTAGCCGGTGCGTCTTTAGAGACTTCGGCCTTGGTGAAGTAGCCAGCCCAACGCAGGTTCTTTAACTGCTCCAGATCGGGGCTGATTAACACTTCAGCCTCACGCTCCTGATGTACCAGTATGCTTTTACGGAAGTTGCGTCCTATGGCAAAGTCCAGATATTGCTGGCGTAATACCTTGGGCTGACCCAAGGCAATCAGGCTGTGATTAAGCTGTACATTTTGACCATAGGTGGCAGAAAGCTCTGAATGCGGTTCCGCATCGCCCACATACGCCAAACCCGCTTGCTGAGCCGCATCCACAAGCTCCAGCAAATAGCACGGTGAATTAAACGTTTCCAGATATTCGTGCGATATGTAGTAATCGGACTGTTTTTGCAACTGAGTCACTGCCGCACGCAAGGACGGCGCCAACGAGTTCCCCGCAGACAAGCCGTCGGACAGCAGGGTCAACATGGCTTTGGCGCTAGCCAGTTTCTCATCATCATTGGTCGCTGCATGACTATGCAACAGCATCGCATCACGCACAATATCGCCAGCCTTCCAGCCAGGATAGGTGTTATAGCTGATGTAGGCCAGCCCCTTGGGTGACAGGTTTTCACGGCAAATACGCAATATGGCCTGGCGCACTTCAGGCGGCACCCAGCTAAAAACACCATGAACAATAATGTAGTCGAACTCACCGAAATCCTTAGTGATATCGGTCAAGCTCATAGCGTGTAAATACAGGTTTTGTATCTCTAGGTCCTGCACCACTTTCTGCCCTTGCTGGATCTGAGCTGGCGACAAATCCACCCCGACAGCATGTGCACCGGGGTAAGCCAACACAAAGGGCAATAAGTTACCGGCCGCAGCACAGCCTAGCTCCAGCACCCTGGCATTCTCTATAGGTACGGACTCTATCCCATACAGATGCGCGGCAGCGCGCAAATGACCTGGCGAGGAATAGAAAAAAGCATTCGAGGTGTACTGGGTGCGGTCGTAGTGATCAGCAATATGCTGATTGATGTCTGGGGAATTCAAACTGGGCTCCTGATGGGCATAAAGCAAGATGCTGTTTAGCGTAACAGGAGATAGTGGGAAGTAATCGCTGGAATTACGGGGTGTTTTGGGCGATTAAAATCGGCAAACCAATACACCGATCGAAAACCTGTATCAGGTGTGTATCGTCACCATGGAAGGAACTAATGTTGGCTAGGATCCATTCGTCTCGGTCAACCTTCCACCAGTTAATGCCATACCCTGCGTTAATAATAATCCACTCGAACAAGATACGTTGCGACCGGCCATTACCCTCGCGGAAAGGATGGATCACGTTTAAGGTGCCATAGGACTGGGCAACGGCACTAACTAATAAATCGCGTGTATATCCTTGAAACCAGTTTGCAGCAGCCATTTTTTTAAATTCTTTATTGGCTTCTGGCTCTATGCGACGGGGAATACAGAATTGCGTATCGCCCTTGCTGATTTTGACCGTGCGTATTTTACCTGCCCAATGATAAATATCAGAAAACAGACGGTAATGGATTTGCTTAAGGGTATCTAGGCTGTATGGCGGCTCGTAAAAGTCCAACTTCTGGGCGGCCATATTGGACAGGTAGTGCTCGACTTCGTTAAGGTCGTCCTCGTTGTGTAAGTCGAACCGGTTTTTTAGCGCGTCAGTGCCCGGATAACAATACGGATCCTGGCCTACGCCGTATTTGTCGAGGCTCAAGCTTTGACTTGGCGTATGGCTTCAAGCGCCGCTTTGCGGGTGGGTAGATGCGGGTCGCCTTCAACCGGCGAAATTTTGAAGCCTTCTAGGCGAAGACTGGCTGAATAGTTGGACTGTCGGTGTTTAGCGAAATAGGCCTTTTTTACTTCAAGACTTGGCTTTTGCACTTCCAGACCTCCGGAGATAGATTGAATTTGCATACCTGCTTATTATAACCGACCCAAGACCCAAACCACACTGCCCCCTTCAATATCAACGGGTAAGGACGCACAGAAAACAACAAAAAGGCCAGCAATTAGCTGGCCCCAATAACCATCAAAAACATCTTAGCTACGCTGTCCCAGCGCCTTAGATATCTTCTGATCTGTTTTGTACTGGCTTAGCGCATACACCGCCCAAATAGCGGCGGGTATCCAGCCTATCAGGGTGATCTGTAAAATCAAGCATAACAGGCCTGCAAACGGTCGCCCTATCGTAAAAAACGAGAGCCAAGGAAGCAGTAAAGCAATTAATAATCGCATGGTGATGGCGCCAAAAATTAAACCGAATTATTTTACCTGATCGACTACCACCGGCCACCAATTCTGATCACCGGATCGATAACAATCACCGGCCCGCCCGATCTGTAGACTACCGGACCATCGTCATAATAGTGCCGATGGCGTGGCGGCTTGCATGAACGCTTTTCTTTGTAGCCACCGTTGCGCTTGTACTCACGTTTTACTTTGCAATGGCCGTCCCAATACTCTTGCTTGTACTCACGACTATGCCTATGTTCGTGGCGGTCACCCCGCCAATGATCCGCACTGGCGGTCAATGGTGCAACGATCAATGCGCTAGCAATTAACACATGCCGAATCTTCATAGGGTTATCCTTGATTAATATCTTGCGGCAAGTGTACATAGCCCTAGTCCGCTTGGACGGTATGGTTATGACCATACGTTTCTACCAGCAGCTATTTCAGCGGTTCTGTAACACCCAGTTGTCTATCTTTCCGCCAATCGGGTGATATGCACAACATTAAGGTCGACATGAGACGCAATGTAGATACGTACTTATCCCCACAAACTGTGAATAACCCTGGGGATAGTCTATGGATACACCGCGCAGCGAACGTGTACCTGCGGGTGTATGGTTCATTGATCAATCAAGTGCCATATCAGCTTGCTGGACTCTGGCTCTATATGCATAATACTCACATGAAAAATATCCAAGAACGAATTACAGCCAGTTTTAAAACACAAGGTCTAATGGCGACACTAGGCGCGACATTAGTCTCGGTTGCTGACGGTGAAGTACATATAGAACTGCCATTTTCCACAACGCTTTCCCAGCAACATGGCTTTGTTCACGCCGGAGCAATAACCAGCATCGTTGACACCGCATGTGGGTATGCAGCGATGACTAAAATCTCTGCGGATTCCGAGGTGGTCAGCGCCGAATTCAAGATCAACTTTGTGCGCCCTGCCATTGGCGACCGCTTCTTGGCAATAGGTAAGGTACAGACCTCTGGCAAGCTTCTTATTGTTTGCACCGGTGAAGTCAGGGCCTACACAGGACCCGACTATAAAGTGATTGCTCTAATGCAGGCCACCATGGTGAACGTTCAGGCATGATGGCTTCTGTGCCCTGCGGTTAACGGCCATGACCACCGCGATGTGATCCATCAGAATGTCCACCACGATCAGAGTGACCACCACGATCAGAATGGCTGGGCGATATTGGGCGGGCATTGCGGTCAAAATGGCGCGGCACCACAGGATGAAAATCGCGACGGTCATGATCAAAACGATGATAATGCCCATCGTGGTGTTCATACCTGAACCCTGGGTACCAACCATAGCTATACCCAAATGGGTTGTAGTAACCACCAGAGTAATAAGGCCCGTTGTCGTGGACATATCCAACGCAACCTGAAAGTACTGAGACCATCACAGCAATTAATAGCAGTCTCATGACGAACTCCTGACATTGCTCTTATACCTGATTTTACTAGCATGCCATCCGTTCTTACCCTAAAAACCGTAACGAGACATATTCTGAGCCTATCTATGCTGGGCGCTTCCTGACTAATCCAGCACGCCAAAAAGCCTGAAAATCCACAGTGTCTTATACAAAAGCACCGTTGTGACAAACACTCCCTGATAAGTCTTACTGGGTACAAATATGGCGATCACCGACAATAAGATAAGTACTGCTTGTTGTATGGGGTACTCAATCCCAAGAGCCAGGAAATGCTCTGAACCTTTGATTGCCGTATCTACAACATCAGCGACAGCCAACACCGTGAACATTACATAGAATGTTCTTCGCCGCGACTGAAAGTAATCTTCGTAGCTTTCATATTCAGCCATGCTGGACGGAAATAGCAGCGACGCCACGAAAGCAAACAGACAGGCAAACGAGATCAGAAAAAAGTACAGGCCGAACGACCAGGCTTTGATCTTTACAAGGCCAAATTCATACCACCAAAAATGGGTGATGGTCAGGAACAGATATAACACCCAGCCAATATGAACTAAGTAAATCTTCTTGCGTTTAGGGTGTTGTAGAAACTCTGACATCCCCACGACAAGGCGAGACACACTAATGCCCAGCACCATGCCGATGATGATACGAACATGCGTAAAGTGCTCGATATAGCCCAAGTTGGTCGCCGTCATCCCACCACCTTTTTCTACGAATATGTCGTGTCGTAGAAATGTAGCAGATGGTGACACTCAAGCGTAAATTAATTACGCCTTTATTCAATCACTCGAACGGAGTCCACTTCTATCTCGGGGTGCCGAGTCAAACCGGTATCAACTTCGCCAATAAGTTCTACTTTTGTTTTCTCATTAACAGGCTGGGTAGGAAAACGCTTATCTTTTATCTCGGCGACAATCTCGGCAGTACCGTCGGAAAAAATGTATTTATCGTGTGCAGTTCGGCGCAATAGATGGCCTTGCAGTTGCACAGCTTGGTCATCCACCGGGTTTGCTAGTATCGCCGCGACGGTGCCTTCGCTAATCGTAGACGGCCCAGAGTATTGCGCATGCGCGGGCAAAGCAAACGCACCTGCAATTACTGCCAAAGCTAATAAATATCGTGCATTTAAACGTGTAGGCATACAGTCTCCAAAAACGAGTGAATGAGCACCAAGTTTACCGGCAATGTGCAAGGTCGGGCGAACCATGGTCACGCTAGGGCTCATTTGACCCAAAACGAGACACGCGTAAAATCCATACCCTACTCAAACAAAAAAGCGGACGAACATGTTCCCATCCAGGTTAACTGCCGGCTACCAATCATTCCTAAATGGTCGCCTCCCTAAAGAACGAAAGCGTTACCACGAACTGGCCGAGTCTGGGCAGCATCCTGAAATCATGGTCATTGGCTGTGGTGACTCTCGCGTTGCCCCTGAAACCATTTTTAATGCAGCTCCCGGCGAAATATTTGTAATCCGCAATATCGCCAATCTTGTCCCTCCGTGCGAGTCGGATACGGAAACCTCGTTTCACGGGACCAGCGCCGCGATCGAGTTTGGCGTAAACGCGTTAAAAGTCAAACATATTGTGGTCATGGGCCACGCATGTTGTGGAGGCGTTTCTGCCTTTGCCAACAATGCTGCGCCATTGACACAACGCGACTTCATCGGCAAATGGATGTCGCAAATCGCCCCAGTAGCTGAGCGCCTGGGCCCCCCTCCTGAAGATAGGAAGGAATGGATAAAGCAACTTGAGTTGGCCGTTGTCGGCTATAGCCTGGAAAACCTGATGACATTTCCTGCTGTGCGTGACGCTGTTAACGAAGGCACACTCACGTTGCATGGTGCTTATTTTGGCGTTGGTACGGGCGTACTTTATATTCGCGATCCGGTCACTGGAGAGTTTTCGCCACATAACGAGCACAGCTAATCACGACCGGCTATTAGAGTAAAAGTGTGGACTATTAAGGAAGGATACGCACTATGAGCAACGAAATTAACCAATTGTCTTTTCGTGAAGCCCAGGAAGACGACCTCCCGACTATTGCCGCCTTGCTTTCAGATGATGCTCTTGGTGCTATGCGTGATGGAGTGCATTTACTACCTGCCTACACATCTGCGCTACAGGCCATCAAAGCACAGGCTGGTAACTCGGTGATCGTAGCGGTACTCAATACTGAAGTTGTAGGTGTTTTGCAGCTAACTATGATTCCTGGGCTATCGCGTGGCGGCATGATACGTGCGCAGATCGAAGGTGTAAGGGTTAGCAGCAAGCATCGAGGCCTAGGCATTGGTCAACAACTGTTCAAGTTTGGAATAGACCAGGCCCGTAATGCGGGTTGCGGTCTGCTGCAGCTTACCAGCGATAAACAACGTTCGGATGCTTTGCGCTTTTACGAAACTCTTGGATTTAAAGCCTCCCACGAAGGATTCAAGCTATCGCTATAAAGGCCGGGTTACTGCCCATGCACAGCCCTCAGAATCAAGGCTAGACTCGTTCCAACATAAAACAACTACTAATAACAGCGGCTTTGTAAAGGGATGACCTATGGAAATGAACGGATCTGGGATTGTTCTACCATTTTTGGTAATGCTGGTTCTGGTCGGCATACCAGCCGCTCTGATACTAGGGAAAGCCGGGTATAGCCGGGCCTGGGTGATTCTTGCGTTTATTCCAGTGATCAACCTGGTGGCGCTTTGGGTGTTTGCGTTTGCGAAGTGGCCAGTGCTACGCGGGAAGTAAGCGGCGGGCTACGACTGTCGTAGCGGCATCTGCTTCCCCAAAGCGATCAATGCCTGATTGACGGCAACAGCTGCAACCCAGTGCGCCTTACAAATTCGTCGTAGCTGATTGGCGGGCCGGCCTTCGAACTTGCGCTGTTTGTCTGCCAATGTACCCATGAGCGACCTGTGGTCGCGTCGTACACCACCTTGAAGATCTGATTGGGCACGGCCACCCGCCCGTCGCCAATGGCTACTGGTCGAACACCATAAACAGGCCCGGTGAAGATATAAACGTCGCCCTGAGCGCGCATCACATACTTTCGCGTGTCATTCTCAATGCGGCTCCAAGCGCCTGCATTGTGTGTCTGGTTCTGGGGGACCATATTGGCTAGCGAAAAGCTTTGGGCCATCGCCTCGGGGCTGTGCATGTCGCCTGCTGGTGCCATATGCCCACGTGAATAGCCCGACCCTCGGTAATCGGCCAACTCCGCGCGTTCGGCATTCGGTAAGCGGGCATCTGTATAGAACCTATCTGTGCGTGTTACGCCCTGAGCCTTGGCAAGCATCTGACGGTTCAGCCGCTGAGCGACAAACACAGGGGTCTTAGTCTGTCCACTGTGCAAAATCGCAAACGACGAGAAGCACAGCTCACGCAACGATAGCGCGGCAGGAACTACTGGAGACTGCCCTCCGGGGAAAAATTGCTGGCACCCTGAAAAATTGGTCTGAGCCAACTTTCCTGATGCGACCACCTGCGAGGCTGACTGATACTGGCTAGGTAACCCGATCTGCGATAGCAGCGGTTCGAGGGAAATCCCATCACGCCACTGTGGATTAAGCCCACAGCTAGCAACGCTGAACGCGGTAATAGCCGAGGCACAGACTGCCCTCAGAAAACGCTTAATGCGTCCGGTGGGTGCCTTCCTTGATTTCGATGCGGTATTTGAACTTCTTTTGCGGGGAACTGGCTTCTTTCTACGTGTCATGCTGCTTAAATCGGGATGCTGCTGGCCGGTGCTTCACCGGAATAGCATTCGATTGTAGGCGACGTGTTGGAATACCCGACTGGAGCTCAAAGAACGCGACCGCCCCGTGCTCGAACTCTTTAGCAATGATGCCCTCTGTTTTAAGGCTTCAAATCCAGCATGCCACAAGGACTATAAGCCAATAGACCTTTTTATCTGAGTATTCTGGGCTTCGATAAGCTCATCCAACTCTTCTTTCGAGCTTGTACCAAGCTCCATAAGCAACATTAAACTGTCTTTCCTCATAGCCTTTGCTGCGCCCGCAATTGCACGGTACTTAGCAATTTCCTGCATTTCACTCACGCTTTTCCCGCGAGTTTGCGCATCCTGCTCTGTTATCGCGTCAACCTCTCGCAACAGATGGGGATGGCGTTCAAAAAACTGCTGCTTGCCACGAGCCACTGCTTCTTTAATCTTGCTGGAATCATCCGTCATTTTGGATCCTATATATATCGCGACCCAATCTTACTCCAGCTGCGCGCGGGACTCACAATACCCCCTTAGCAATTGCCCTTCTTCGCCTGACCTGGCGGGCAGAACCCACCATTACGATTGTCGTGGGGGGTACGATCATAGTACCCATCGTCACGATGATGTCTGTCACCATGGACATAACCAACACAGCCAGACAGCGATAATGCTAATGCAATCAGTAAAAATTTCATACCTTCCCCGCTATTGTTCTTACGTTCACGATTCTAGCCAGAGCTTGACTATCCGGGCCTTGCAAACAGTAACAGGAGGTTTCGTACGCAGGACGAGCGCAAGTTACTTTACGACGGAGGTATGGCGTTGCGGCTCGGCATCCAACGACTACAATATAACGACGTATGAAATATTCCACATTAACGTCCAGGATCGGAGGTTTCATTAGTAAGCCCTGGGGGATTACGAAATGGAAACGATGAAAAGCCTTACCGACTGGTCGCCCCATCCTCTGCCCTCATTTTCTAAAGATGAAGTTCGTTGGCTTTTTGCGCCAGGATCCCTGACATCTAGGCTTAAGGTCTTAGGTGATTACTCGCTTGAACTGGTTGATCAGCGCCAGTGCCCGGCGATTATCCACGATGCACAAGCATTAAGCCTATCCGTCGGCTCACCGATCTGGATTCGCGAAGTGCTGATGCGCATTGACGAACGACCCTGCATAGCGGCCCGGAGCATAACGCCGGTTCAAGCGCTTGAAGATGATTGGATGGCATTAGCGGGATATGGAAACTATCCACTAGGGGACATTCTGTACAGCGATTCAACAGTCGTAAGATCGCCCTTCGAGTGTGCACTTCTAGAACTGGGGGATCCTTTGGAGACCCTCTCCCGACAACTCGGCATAAAAGCCAAGGAACTAAGAGCCAGGCGCTCTTGCTTTGTTAGAAATGGCTCGCGGCTGATTGTCAGCGAATGTTTTTTGCCTGAGTTCTGGAGTACCTATGCAGGGTAGCTCAGGCGTCGGTTCTTTCGAAAACGTACCCAAAGCTTATCGTGCAGCGGCATCAAGGTCACATTGCAGATCGGCTCAACTACCGCGGCTACGCCTCCGACCGCAAATGAGCCCGTAAAGGCATAAGTCACGATAAACGCAACGCTCATGTGAAGGCACAGTTGGCTAGTCTTAAAGGCAATAATTCGCATGATGAACTCCTAAAACAATCATCCATTTTAATGAGAACAGTTCGCATTAGAAGGCAATTGTTTTTATTGTGTCCATAGCTTCGAGCTATTGTTCGTGTTTTCCGCACTGTGCTGCATAAGCCGCTCGGCCCTGGCCTGGAAAGAGCGGCACGGTTAGGACCGCTGCTTGCTTACGCTACCTAGCCCCGGCAATCTACGCCGCCAAATAGGAGCCAGCTATGACAGACCATACCAACGAACCGCCAACACCCAATATTCCACCACCAGAACCGGACAATATCCCAGAGCCTGAAACAGAAGAAATACGGCTACCGCCCAGAGAGGACCAGCCGCCGGTAGAAGATGACCGGAGCATTGGCCTGACGAAGTCACTCCGAACTAGTTAAACAGCTCATACGGATAAGGGTCGAAGCCTTGAGAATGGCAGTATTAAGGCAGTTTTTTATCCAGCCGCCCAAGTACTGCCAACACGAATAATGCGACCAGCGTGCTTGCAACTGCCGTCGCCTCTCGCCCATAGCCTGCCGAGATACCAACAGCGGCAGCGACCCAAATGCTTGCCGCGGTTGTCAGCCCCTTCACCTCCTGGTCCTTTTCTTGCTTCAAAATGGCCCCAGCCCCAAGAAAACCGATCCCCGCAATGACCCCTTGCATGACACGGCTGACATCAGCCGCTTGCATACCGCTGGTGACCGGCACCAAGATAAATATAGCGGCACCCAGCGACACCAGCATATGGGTGCGCAGCCCTGCATCTTTTCCACGAAGCTCGCGCTCATATCCAATCGCGGCGCCTAGCGTAACAGCAAGAGCCAAGCGAAGGACAATAATCGTAGCCTCTTTAATATCTGCGATATCCGAGAACTCACTCACAACTGTTTGCCAAATATCCGCAAATGCTGACATGGATCGCCCTCGAAGGTTATTAGATCAACCTGCGGAGCAAGTGACGTTCCCTACTAGATTGCGGTGGGACCGGAATATTCGCAGACGAAAAACAACGCCCCAGCACTAAGCTCCTCACGGATATAGCACTTCTTTTCCCGTCCCGATACAATTCGAAACCCTTACTTAGTTTTACTAAATCATTCAGGAATAAGAACAATGAAAATGAGGCATTTTTTAGCAGCGGCAGCCGTGGCCTGCGTGCCGATGATCGCTGTAGCAGCAAACGTCGAGTTCGTTAACCAATCTGCTTGGGAAATTCACGAAGTCTATTTTTCTCCGGCCAGCCAAAGTGACTGGGGCGAGGACTATCTGGGCAAAGAAGTACTGGAGAAAGGGGATGCACTGACGCTAAGTGACGTCAAGGCTGGCACGTGGGATGTGATGATCGTCGATGAGGATGGCGATAAGTGCGTGCTTGAGGATGTTGCGATCTCTAGCTCCGATCGCTGGGTCATCACCGACGATGACTTGTTAGCCTGCCAAGCTGGCAGCTGATTAGCGATTGGCCAGGTCAGGGGTACGGGTAGCCGCGCCCCGTCTTGCTATTTACTCCTCAATCACTGGAGCATCAGCCATCCCCTTTTTTACGGACTCGATGCTGTGTTGTGCGCTTTGCTTGCTTGAGTACCCTTCAGAGCAAACACAGATGATGTTCCCATTGGCAGCCTTAAATCGCCATCTCCACTCCCCGCGTGCATCCTTGTAAAGGACAAATTTCATGATATCTCCTTAGTATTCTTATTAACGCCCATTGCGCTCTCGCTATCGTAGGGCCAACTTTTATTGGTCGGTATTAGGGTTTACCTGACAGCTTCCCGCTTCACCAAAACGACCAGGAAATAGCCACTCTGAGCGACAGCTAAAATAGCAAGCTCATTAACTGTGGGATGCCACCCATGATTCACCACCTAGACCACCTGGTTCTTACAACAACAAACGAGAATGCTTGTATCGGCTTTTATGTAGACTTGCTAGGAATGACTCTTGTGAACTTTGGCGAGGGACGTAAAGCATTCAGCTTCGGACAGCAAAAAATCAATCTCCATATCAAGGGATCGGAGTTCGAGCCTAAGGCGCACCTGCCGGTGCCCGGTTCACTGGACTTATGCTTTATCGCGGACCGACCTTTAGATGATGTGATTTCAGCACTACAAAAGAAAAGTGGCAAGATCATTGAAGGGCCTGTGACTCGAACTGGTGCTACCGGGCCAATACGTTCAATTTACCTGCGCGACCCCGATCTTAATCTGATTGAAATCTCTGAGCAGATCACTACTCAATGATGTTGGAAATATCCGCGCCGTAGAAATAACTGGCATCCCAAAACAAAAAAGCCGAACCCAATACTTAAAAGGGTTCGGCCAGTTATCCAATCGCTCTGTGTGCTCACCAGTTTTGGCGAGCGGCGCGATTAAACCACTTGAATCATAGTTGCTTGAGGGCCTTTCTGCCCTTCTGTTGCCACAAACGACACGCGCTGGTTTTCTTCGAGACTTTTATGACCGTCGCCTTGGATGTCGCTGTAGTGTGCGAAAAGGTCCTTGCCGCCGGATTCAGGCGAGATAAAGCCGAATCCCTTGTCATTGTTGAACCATTTCACGATACCAATTTCTGTTTTCAATGTAAATCCTAGATAGAAGGGAAATATATCCCCACAGCAAATATGGGGGTCAAGACTCTACCATACCAGCACAGTTACCAAACAACACCCCTTCGGTCCTTTAAGTGTGCATCCGGCACCACTTTCTATCCGAATTTCTGATATACCGAGCATAAACCCCACGGAGCGCGAGGGCTACAAATAAGGTTTCTGTAATCTATCTCTGCAGTATGGGGAAGCGGTAAGAAGGCCTTTATCCTGCGCAAATCGGATACTTTGCGATCCGGCATTTGATGGTATGGCATTGATATAGCCATCGGCATATGTCAATGCCATGCTTGTTCCGTCCTGGAAATAAAGTGTGTCGTCAGCCAATTTAAGAGTGTTTACCGAATCTTTATCGCCCCAAGAGGAACAGGATACGCCTCGACCGTCTTCGTCAATACGCAGCGTAATTAAGTAATGGCCATTTGATCCGGACCAAAGCCCAGCATAGGGCTTATTTAACGGCTTCGGCACAACGCCGGAAAATTGGTTAGACGCCACATCACCCATGGGCACAGCGCACCCTGACACTATGAGCACCATTAAAACAAAAATGATCGATCTCATACCACCTCCGTGAGCAAGTATTAAGACGACTATACCCTCACCAGTCCGGCAGTGCCCGCATAAAAAAGCCTAACGGGCTAGGCGGGACAGGTGCCGCGGGATGCGCACCCGCGTCTTAAACGGCAGGTGCGCTACTATGGTAGTAGCGCATGTTTGCGCAGCTTCGGCCGCGCCTTTTGTGCCGGCCATCCATGAAAACCAAACCAGCGGAGCCACATCGCAGTGAGTGAACTTTCCCCGGCTATGTTCGACGATACCGAACTGGATCACGAACCAACCACCCGAATCCATGAAGCCCGGCTGTGGCGTGATGATGGCTGGACCGCCCGCGTCATCAAGAACGAGGACGACGACGGCTGGGCCGTCGAAATGATCAAGGACGAAGAAGAAGAGCCAGCCCTGGTCGGCCCTTGGACCATGGGGCGCGACAAGAAGAACCCCAAACCTCTCGATTCAGCGGCTTTCATCACGCTGGTTAAAACTGCATCCGAAGTGCTGCGCAGGCACGAGCAGCAACTTCACGCATTTCTGCACAAGAATCTGACCATCGACTCGGATTCCGGCCAGTTGCGTATTGCTCTAGACATCGTTCCTGACGAATACGAACCATATGCCGAGCTAAGCGCCCACGATAGGTTCGGTGAAGAACTTGCACGGGTTCGCGTGCCTCCTGATTTCACACTAAGTCGCCAGAACGCAGCGGACTGGATCGCTAACGACTTCGCACGACCTGCCTGATCTTGCGACCATTGCGTTAGGGCCGCGCAATAGAAAAAGGCCGAACCCAATGCTTAAAAGGGTTCGGCCAGATATCCAACCACTCTGTCTGCTCACCAATTTTGGCGAGCAGCGCGATTAAACCACTTGAATCATAGTCGCTTGAGGACCTTTTTGCCCAGCTGTTGATACATACGACACGCGCTGGTTTTCTTCGAGGCTTTTATGACCATCGCCTTGGATGTCGCTGTAGTGTGCGAAATGGTCCTTGCCGCCGGATTCAGGCGAGATGAAGCCGAATCCCTTTTCATTGTTGAACCATTTCACGATACCAAATTCTGTTTTCAAGGTAAATCCTAAGTAGAGGGAAAAAACAACCCCACCATAAGTATGGGGGTCAAGGCTCTACGATACCAGAACAGTTACCAAACAGCCCTCTTCGTGCCTTCAAACAAGCGACCGCCTGTGGTATCACCGAATAACCATAGGGGATGTTTAAGCGCTTTAAATATCAATCAGCGTGACAGGCGTGATCAATAGCCTCCCAGCCAGGTTGCTTCATTTGTTTTATCCATTAAAAAACCGCCCGGAGGCGGCTATACACAGATAAGAAGCTTGCAGTATGCCTTGGAGGTACTACTTGAAAGGAGCCCCTTTTAAGCACTTTTGATAGAGGCCTTTCTCAAATTCAATAGCCATAGCTTGCCGCTCTTCTTCTGTCGGATATATTTCAGCCTGATACGCCGTCTCTATCAAGTCCCCTATGATGCGATCGCCATTCGCGGCTTTTATTATCGCTTCTCTGGTAATACCTTTCTGGCGAGCCGTCATTACCATGCCGCCCGTATTCGATATATCACTACATATACCGAGCCATTTTTCTCGGTCCTGCTGCTCTGCGCCGGCAGACGACGCATAGGCCAAAGCCAGCAAAAAGATTAAAGCTTTCATCATCGCATCCATGTCAGGACAAAGCGTCAATCGTTCAGCGTCTTTTCGAGGCAGTCTTGATAGACTGTGTTCCTAAAAAAAATCACTGTTTCCGCGAGCTCTGTAGCGTCATCTATCTCAGGGAGGCTATAAGCCACCTCTATGAACTGCACTGCCAGCGAATCGCCACGAGCTTTCTCAAGCATTTCCTGCTTCTTATATCCACCCATACGCCTAGCTATAATCTGCTCGGCAAGCAAGGCTGTATTCTGACAATATTCAACCGCCCTTTTAAGTTCACGCTCCACGGCATATGCGCTCGGCATCAATGTCAGCAGTAGTAATGCAGCGACCCATTTTCTCATTGCCGTATCCCCTTTATTATTTCGGGAATAATAGCCTAAATACAAAAGTTCAAGCGCGGAAAATAAGCCTCACATTAAGCATACTGGTGATTTAGTTCTCTATATCACTAAGCTCGCCCCGCAGCACCTCTAATTCTTCTAGCTCACGCAGCAATTTTCGCTTCAACTTTTTAACCTTTTCGTACTGCCCATTAGACTGCTCTTTCTGAACTCCCTCACGGATTTCAGCAATAATTTCTTGCTGGCCGGCAATACTCCTCTTTTTGTCAGCGATAAGTGCTGCATCCGTGCAATTCGCCTTAACTCGCGAGAGGGCACTCTCAAGCTCCAGTATCTGGTTGCGGTTGTCCGCCTTCTTGGCGTACTCAATCTTCCGCTCTATTTCGGCAGACTTTCGCTGGCATACCGGGCCGTCGGCCATAACGGGCATAACGAAGCAGCCCATCAAAACAAGCGCAGCAAATCTACTCATCCAATCGCCCCATCCTTTTTGGCATGAAATTTTTGATTAAGCCAAGCGCGTAAAAACAAAACCCCCGCGTCCTTTCGGGGCGAGGGAGTTTGTTGCTTGCTTACCCTAGCGCTTGATGGGCTTGAAAGCTGCGACTGTGAGCTGGGCTGCAACCTCATCAAGGTCGTCAATCTCCTCACCGCCTGCCTCTGCTTCCTTAAGATTGGCTCTTATCGCTAGGAACTGGCCGACAACGCTTGCTGCTCTCGCTCGGTGCTTCCTGCTAATTTTGCTTTCATTTACTTCTGACATGCGGACCTCCGTTTAATTAATGGAATAAGTATGCCAGAAATGCAAAAAAAACCGAAAAGGATTTCTTTATAGAGGCTATCGCGCTGGTGGTCACTCCATACGCAATCCGACACGAAAAACTATTGATGTGACCGGCCTGGTGCAATCCTAGCCGGATTACAGCCCATGCCCAGCGGCGGTGAGTAGGGCTAGAATGAGCGTCACCAAGTAAATACCATCAAAACTACTAACCAGTACCAAGGAAGTCTAATGAGAAAAGCTCTTAGCGCATTCTGCGTAACGCTGGCCTTTTCACCAACATTATTTGCCGCTGACGATCTTTCTGTTAGTGCAATAACAGCAAACATTATTAATGTTGTTGATAGGTACGCATCATCTGTAGCCTGCTTTGATCTTGGGGTAGAGCCAAAAAACATCGCCGCGTTAACGCCTCTTCAGTCTGTGGATGAACATCTTGATGCTGAGTACGCCGTCTGGTGGATGGGAGATATCGGCTGCGCTGGTGGTTCGGGAACAAGCGGATCACATATCGCTATTGTGAATATCGGAGCGGGAGGGTATTTCTACGTAGACCCAACCAGGTCATCCCCAACTGTTGATTTTGATACCCCCACTCGTCACATAACTAAAATAATAGGTAACACACACGACTCAATCGTTTTTGAAGGCGTGGAGTACGGAGAAAAAGATCCGAACTGCTGCCCATCGATTCCAATCCGCTTCACCTTAAAGGCGAATGAGCAAGGCGACTGGAGGCTTGTCGATAAGAAAGAATTGCCTCGTAAGCCATAGCTTCGGAACTCTAAGCCTAGGCTAGCAATCCAGCCGGGTTACTGTCCATGTGCGGGGTTGGCGATAAGGGCTAGACTGCACTCTGTGTAACAAATAATTATTAAACAATGTGGAAGCCACGAAAGGTTAATAACTGTAGCCCTCTCCGGAGGGCTTTTTTACGCCTCTGGGCACGCTGAATGCTGGACTAGGTCCGGTGCAAATTGATTGCGCCTTAACTTAGAGAGGAAATATCATGCCCAGAAGCCCAACTAAACCAGGTGACAAAGCCGCTGAACACAAAACTGCTGGCCATGCAAAGGCCGACGATAAAAGCCATTCAGGCACTCAGCACAAGTCCACAGAGAGCGCCAAATCACCCGCTAGCGCTACAAAAAAATAACGTACGACATCAAGGCCTTCTTCGGAGGGCCTTTTTTACGCCTGGCTCCAACTTGCTATTGCCATTGCTGGGGCCTCTGCAATCGTAGTTATTAGTATCTTTCTGACACAATCTCGTCCATACTGAAAAAGTCACCACCACCGTAGTCAGTCTAGGATCACCTACTGGTGTACGGCCATCCTCAGAAAACCACCACAAAATAGTGTGCTAAATGCACATACCCCCTAAGCATACGGCTTCGTCGAAGCTTGATATGGCTCATGGGAAAATTATCCTGGTTCCATTGATATTGTGTAGCCAGGGTGCGTTGGAGGATATTCCTTTGAACAACCTTATGGCCGACTCTCCCGCCACGCGGTACTCGCCTCTTTCTCAAAAAGAAGACGTTTCTAGATCACCGAGCCCGCCAGTTCTAAACCCACACCTACACTCTCCCTTTCTTACATCAGAGGTGTTGACTCCGCAAAACGCTCGAACCGTAGAGCAAGAGTTGGTCCACTATATTGAGCAAGCTTACCCGCGCACTCGCAGGCGTTGGTAGAAGTAGTAGTTTTAGCTCACCTCGGTGGGTTTTTTTACGCTCGTGGGCAACGCCCTGAAAACCATTG
>JAGOAJ010000061.1 GCA_017983955.1 Burkholderiaceae bacterium | reverse complement strand
TATTTTTACTGTGCTATAATCATTGACTTCGCAGTACTTCGGGGCGTAGCGCAGTCTGGTAGCGCATCTGGTTTGGGACCAGAGGGTCGTAGGTTCGAATCCTATCGCCCCGACCAATACTAAAAGGCCGTACGTATATTTTACGTACGGCCTTTTTCATTGCCTGACGCGCCATTTGACGATAAGCTTGGTTATCCCGCCTATACTGGCTAAACAACTGCCAGGGGAATAAACCCCTTTTCAGATCAGGTGAGTGCCATGAGCAAAAGTCAGGACAGTAAGAAAGCAGAAAAGAAAGAACCCACACGTACCCCCAAAGAAACTAAAGAACTTAAACGCCAGAAAAAAGAAGCTTCTAAGCGCGGTTAAGCAGTCGGCGCAAAATACCGGCTGAATACACGCTGGCTACACCAGCCAGAAAAGCGCTGAAGTCCGTGCTGGCGTCATCGTCAGCACGGTCTGATATCGTTCTGATCACCACACAGGGTATGTCGTACTCAAAGCATATTTGGGCGACCGCCGCCCCTTCCATCTCTACGCACAAGGCCAGTGGCAGCTCTGCCCGCAGCGCATGTACGGCAGACGCTGTGCTGACAAACTGATCACCACTAATAATTAGTCCATGATGCACCTGGGGCTGGATAATTCCAAACACATCACGGGTAGCCGGACTGACCTCACGATCAAAGTCGTGATCCAGGTAATGGGTAGCGCATTCCAGCAAGGCTGCGGATAAAGCCACATCGGCCTGGAAATGACTACGTCCCAATAACGGCACTTCGTAGCGCGGGAACAAGGGCGCGGCGCTTAGGTCATGCTGCAACAACGCTTGCGCCACCACCACATCACCCACCCGCACCTGCGGCGCCACGGCGCCCGCCAACCCGGTAAACACCAATTCCGTAACGCCGAATTCCCGTATCAGGGTGACGGTAGTTGCCGCTGCCGCCACCTTGCCTATGCGCGCCAGCACTACCACGCACGGCCTGCCATACAAGACGCCCACATGGTAGTCGCGTTGGCCTATGGTGCGCACCGTCATATCAGGCCCCATGGCATGTAAAAACCCGGCGATCTCGTCATGCAGGGCAGCCAATATTCCCAAGGTGCTCATGCGCTGTGCTCTTGCATCCAGTCTTGTAAGCCATCCACCCAGGTCTGGGCAGGCAAGCCGGTTTGCTCGCGTATCAGATCTGCCTGCTTGGACAAGTCACTGAAGTCTATGGCGGATGCGTGCTTGAAGCCTATAGCGACGATATTGCTGTCGTGCACTTCTGGTAGCCAGGCGACCGCGTGAAAGGCCTGATCCATCAAGCCTAAATGGTGATGGTGCTCGGGGTAATCACAAAACAGATTGACTGTAATTATTCCATCGGGCGTCAGGCACTGGGCGCACGCCCGATAAAATTCGGCAGAGCTTAATACAGGTCCGCGCGCGTGGGCGTCGTATAAATCCACCTGCAAAATATCGACAGTGCCGTGATTCGCCGTATCCAGCACAAAATCCATGGCATCCATAGCCACCACATTCAAGCGGTCATTGTTGGCAGGCAATTCAAATGCGTTACGGCAAATATCAATGACCGCTTGCTGAAGTTCAACAGTGGTGATTTTGGCATCGGGAAACCGGCGCCAACAAAATTTGCTTAGGCTGGCCGCCCCCAAGCCCAACTGCACAATATGGGCGGGCTGCGGCTTGAACAGCATCCACATCATCATTTGTTGCAAGTACTCGATTTCTATCCCATAAGGGTCATCTAGGCGCATGGCCCCTTGCACCCAGGGCGTACCAAAATGCAGGTAGCGCACGCCATCTTCTTCGACCAGGCTTACGCCATCGCCATCAGGCGCGTACAACTGCGCTACCGAACTCAAGGTGTGCCGTATTAAGTTGGCCAGCTTCTTTTCTTCAGTCATCCAGCTATTCAGATAAAAATTTAAGACCCGGGAACTATAGCCCATTGCCCCTGCAGAGATAAAACCAACCCACCTATGGTAGGATAATCCGCAACATCAGGGTGCCACGCCGCCCTGTTTTTGGTCGCTATAGGCGCCTTACCTTTGATCGCTACAAGCGCCCTACCCTTCACCCTGCCAACCTTTGGTTGGCTCAGAACATAGGTCAACGTACTATGCCCATACCCGCCTGTCCTGTTTGCTCTATGGAGCACACCTATCAGGATCAAGACAACTATGTTTGCCCAGACTGTGCCCACGAATGGCCCATGGTGGCAGATACCACAGACGACGATGACGACGGCCTGAGCATCAAAGACGCTCACGGCAATATCCTGGTCGATGGTGACGCTGTTTACCTGATCAAAGACTTAAAGGTAAAGGGTTCGTCCACCACGCTGAAGAAAGGCACCAAGGTCAGAAGCATACGACTGGTGTCAGGCGACCACGAAGTCGACTGCAAGGTAGATGGCATCAGCTTTATGCTGAAAGCTGCCTTCTTAAAGAAAGCCTAAGGCCAGAATTTTCAATGCGACCTAGCAGGCGCCAGCGTACACCAGACAAGGCGTAAACCACAGCGATAGCCAAGCTATCGCGAGGATTTACAACGCAGTATGGTGAACGCTGGGGGCGACGCTGGCCCCGGTCTGGCCGCTACGCTGTAAACCGTCGGCTACAAATCCGCTGGCCTTCATGTCTTCAATAAAGCTAGACAGCCAGGCTAGCGCCACTAGGTTTGCCTTGGGTACGGCCATGGCTTGCTCGATCGCGGTAAAGCGCCCTTCCATTACACGCAGGCCGGCGTGCTGTTGGGCATAGGCCAACAAGGGTTGACGTACCCCAGCCACAGTTTCCAGACCCTGCTCTACAAATAAATCTATGGCCGCCGCCGAGGTTGCCGCCCTGACGATTTCCGCGTGCTGTAATGATCGGCTAAGGAATAAATCGTAGGCCGCGCCCTTGCCAACAGCCACCCGTACGCCGGCGCTGTCTACCTGATCGACTGTCTGCAATGGCGAATCGTCCCGCACCATATAGGTGCCTTCGATAATCACGTAAGGCGCAGTGAAACCCAGGCGTTCGGCACGCACCGGGTCCACGGCCATAAACGCCATATCCCATACGCCGGTATCCACGGCGGCAAAGACCTTGCCGGCGGAATCAAACGTCACGAATTTCAAGGGCAAGCCTAGCTGTTTTGCGACTTCGTGGGCCAGGTCCACCGATAC
>JAGOAJ010000028.1 GCA_017983955.1 Burkholderiaceae bacterium | reverse complement strand
GTAGGCGGCGTATCCGCTCAAGCTCGAAAGCCTGTTTAGGGCCCGGATCGGGCCGGTTAAGGTTGGCATGGACCAACCGGGGAATCTGCGGCAATAACTGTGACCACTGCATTGCCTCTTGGTCCAACCGTTTACGTAAACCTGACAGCCCAATGCGATCACGCATCCACTTTTCAAGGTAGGGCTTGGCGGTTTTCCAAAGATCAAGATTAGGGTCCAGTTCGCGACCCATGCCCTCGACGTTCAACAAGGTTTTTTGCAACAGCACCAATTGCGGCTGAATTTCCACATTGAAGCGCCGCGAAGTTTGGAACAAACGCAACAATACTTGCCCTAGCGATATTTCCGACAAAGGGCGATCAAAGTAAGGCTCACAGACCGCGCGTACAGCCCCTTCGAGCTCTTCTTCGCGGGTAGTAAGGGGAACCCAACCTGATTCAATGTGTAATTGTGCCACACGACGATAATCTCGCTGGAAAAATGCCAGGAAATTTTGCGCCAGGTAATTTTTGTCGAATTCTGACAACGATCCGACAATGCCAAAGTCCAGTGCAATATATCGGCCCAAGGTTGCAGGCGAGTCTGACACCAGGATATTTCCCGGGTGCATGTCCGCATGAAAGAAGCCGTCACTGAAGACCTGAGTGAAGAATATTTCCACACCGGTTTTAGCCAGATCCTGGATATTGATGCCTGCTGCTTGCAGGCGATCTATATGGCTGACCGGTATGCCATACATCCGTTCCATGGTGAATACCGTAGTGGTGCAGAATTCCCACACCACCTCAGGCACCATCAATAAATTGCTACGCCCGGTTTCGGTCGAAAAATTGCGCCGCAACTGGCTACAGTTAGCGGCTTCGCGTATCAGGTCTAGTTCGTCGTGCAGGTAGTTATTGAACTCCGCCACGACCTGGCGCGGCTTGAGGCGTCGGCCATCGGCCGCCAGGCGCTCAACCAGACCAGCTAGCCAGCCCATCAGTGCCAGATCTTTCTCGATAATTTCACGCATGCCGGGGCGCAGCACTTTGACGGCGACTTCGCGCCCATCGTGCAGCACGGCAAAGTGAACCTGGGCTATGGACGCCGAGGCCACCGGATCGGTATCAAACTGCTTAAACAATACATGCGGCGAGGCGCCCAACGCAGCTTCTATACACGCTGCAGCCTGATCCGACGGAAACGGCGGCACCCTGTCTTGCAAAAGAGCAAGCTCAATTGCGACATCCAGCGGTATCAAGTCACGGCGAGTAGACAGCACTTGGCCAAACTTAACAAAAATAGGCCCTAGTGACTCTAGTGCCAGGCGTAACCGCATGCCACGCGCCATCTTAGGCGTACGTCCCAGGCGAACTATACGCAATAAGCCAAACGCCACGGGATGGTTGATACTGGACAACACCAGTTCATCCAGCCTGAAACGCAGTGCTGTGAAAATAATATAAACAAGCCGAAACAGACTAAACATTAGCTAGCCTGCGACAGGTTAGACACAGCAGATTTTGCTGATGACAGTGCAGTTACCCTGGCTTCCAGGGCATCTAATCGCTGCTGCAGCGATTGCACGCTATGTTGCCAGACCTGAAACGCTGGCTGACTGGCCATCATGCCGCTTTCTTCGCCTAGATATTCAGCCACATTTCCGCCCAGGCGACGAGTCGCTGTGCGAGCAGCATCCAGCATGGACTTGCCCACGCCTATCAGGCGGGTGGCTGGGATATCGCCCACCACCTGGGCAAGATCATGGGCCATGTCCCAACGCAGGTCCTTGGCCAGATCCGATACGACAGACGCCAAACCGGCATCGCCTTCAATATGAAGCAAAGCGGCAATCAGAGCAGGCTCACGAGCTTGCAGCACGCCTGGCAATTTTCCAAGCTTGCTGACGGGCATAGTCAGAGTCACATCGGGCACGATGGCGGCGTCTGCCACCTGCACCAGACCGTCGGACTGTATGGACAGCCCGACGACCAGCCCCCCAACCACGAAGCGCACCGTTTTCCCGGAGTGCGGGGTAAGCCGGTGCCGGGCCCAGTCCTCGCGCCGCAGCAAGGTATTTAGCGCAGTTGCATAAACAGCGGCAGGGGCAAGAAACGCAGGCAAAGGAAGCATGGTCAAAGAGGTACGGCGCAAGCCGTGTGACAGGTGGTCATAAAAGACCACCAGTTTAACGGTTTTATCAGCTGGCCTGATCTACAGGTATTTGCTGTATCCCGGCCAATAGCCAGCCAGCGTTATCAGCCTTGTATAGATTCCAGACTTCTTCGAAGCGGAAGGCTTCAGCCTGGGGCTCTTCGCGCAACATGCCCGAATAGCGCACGCTGGCCAAGTGACCGCCAGCAACCTCTTCTATACCCAACAGTTCGGCATTCAGCAACAGCACTTCTGTTTTGCTGCCTTCAGCACGTACGGGGGTGTCCTGCTGCATTTCCGCAATCAAGTCATCGGTCAGGTAGTTGTGCAGCTTATCGGTATCGCCACTGTCCCAAACCGCTTGTATGGTGTGAAACTGCGACTTGGCGTTGGCCAGAAAAGAACCAGTATCGAAATCGGCAGGAATAAACCAAGACGGGTCCACTGGCGCGGCAGGTGCGGCGGCAACGGCAGGCGCTGCAGCCGAGCCAGAGAAGGACGCATCAGACTGACGCCATGGCTGCTGAGGTTTCAGGTCCTGAGCATTCTGACGCTGCATAGGGCTAGCGCCCGAGTGCTGCATAGCGGGACGAGCCGCTGCGCCACGGAAGCGACGTATCAGGAACATAACGCCAAAAACCAACAGGCCTATGATCAAGAGATTGGAAATAATGTCCAAGAAGGCGCCAGACAGGCCCATGCTGGACAACAACGCTGCGATACCCAGACCGGCAGCGATACCTGCCAGCGGGCCTAACCAGCGTGACATGCCTGTTTTAGCGGCAGCGCCAGCAGCGCCGGCTTTAGCACCCGCAGCGGGCGCAGTCGCGGCACGCTGGGTGGTGGTGGACGCGGCAGGTGGCGTCACGGCAGGACGCGGCTTGCTGATGTTGCTGGATTGCTTGCCAAAGCTGCGGCCACCGCCAAAGCGACGTGCCTCGGCGTCGAAAGACACAGACAGCATAGCGAAGGCGGATACAGCCAACAAAAATGTAGCGAAAAAACGGGAAAAACGTCGGGACATTACAGGCTCCAGGGTTAGCGGCACTAAGCCGCCCCACGAGAATAACAGTCTAGGCTTGCCACAATGGGATAAATGCAAGCTTACGGGAAGCTGAACATTACCATGAATGGCGGAAAACGAAAAGAAAAACGCTGTCAGTACAGGACATTACACGCCAAACAGCACCTAGCCACTGGGCAACTAACCCAGATTAATGCCTTCGTGCAACGCCACCAAACCCGCACTTAGATTGAAATACTGCACGCGCGACAAGCCTGCTTCTTCTAGCATGGTAGCCAAAGCCGCCTGATCGGGGTGCATGCGTATGGATTCCGCCAAGTACCGATAACTGGCTTCGTCGCCTGCGACCTTTTTACCCAGCCATGGCAGCACCTTGAATGAATACCAGTCGTACACCGGGGCCAAAGGACGCGCCACCTGGGAAAACTCCAAGACCAGCAGCTTGCCACCCGGTTTCAACACACGCCGCATTTCAGCCAGAGCACGATCTTTGTGGGTCATATTACGTAGCCCAAAGGCGACGCTGACACGATCAAAGTAAGCATCCGGAAAAGGCAGCTGTTCGGCATCGCATACCGCGGCGGGTACTAACACGCCTTGGTCGGTCAAGCGATCGCGCCCTACCGTAAGCATGGAGTTATTGATGTCCGTCAGCCAGACCTCGCCCGAAGGCCCTGCGCGTTTGGCGAATGCCTTGGCTAAGTCGCCCGTGCCACCTGCAATATCCAGCACTTTCATGCCAGGGCGGATAGCGGCGCGACCTATGGTGAATGCTTTCCAGACACGATGCATGCCAGCCGACATCAAGTCATTCATGATGTCGTAGCGGTTGGCCACGGAATGAAAGACTTCGGCCACCTTGGCGGCTTTTTCGGTTTCAGCGACGGTGCTATAGCCAAAATGGGTAGTATTTTTCATGATGGGTAAATCGTACCGCATTCCTGGCCATAGCTACCAGTCCTGATGCGTGGAATTTCGCTCTATATTCACAAACCTGTCATATTTCATCCTTATGATGGCGATTGCTTATCCTTGACCACCCCAGGCACAGTACGCCTTAGCTTGCATTACTATCCCATTATGAGCACCACCATACTAGTTGTAGAAGACGAACCAGCAATCCAGGAATTGATTGCGGTCAACTTGACCTTCGCCGGACACAAGGTGCTACGCGCCGCCAACGCCGACCAAGCCCGCCAACTCATCAAGGCCGAACTTCCCGACCTGATATTGCTAGACTGGATGCTGCCAGGCATGTCAGGCCTCGCCTTGGCGCGCCAACTTCGTTCGGACGAACGCAGTAGCCAGGTTCCTATTATTATGCTGACCGCCAAAGGGGCCGAGCACGATAAGGTTGATGGCCTGGAAGCGGGCGCCGATGACTACATTACCAAGCCGTTCTCGCCTAAGGAATTAATGGCGCGCATCAAGGCCGTGCTGCGCCGCCGCGCGCCCCAACTGACCGACGACATCATACAAATAGGTGATTTACGTCTAGATCCGCGCGCTCACCGCATTACCGGTCACGAACAAGCATTGGTTCTAGGCCCAACCGAGTTTCGCCTGCTACACTTTTTCATGACGCACACTGAACGGGTTTATTCGCGCGCGCAATTGTTGGATCAAGTATGGGGCGACCATGTTTTTGTTGAGGAACGCACCGTTGATGTACACATACGCCGACTGCGCAAAGCGCTTGAACCCGTCAAGCTGGAAAATCACATAGAAACCGTACGCGGCGCCGGATACCGGTTTACCGCTCAGCCCTCATAACAATTACGCATGATTAAAACCCTGTTTGTCTTAACCCTGTGGGCCATACTAGGCTGGCTACTGGGCGAATGGCTGGGACCACACATTGGCTGGGGCGTTATCGCTCTAGGTCTGACCTGCATGATATTGGTCAGCGGCTGGCAATTGGCTCGCATCGGCTTGTGGGTCAAGGACATAGACTCCCCCCCCCCACCGTCCGTAGGGCCCTGGGACGATGTGCTGGCGCCTATTTATCGCAAGCTACGTAAAAACCGCCAAGACATCGTTGATCTGGAACAACACTTCAGCGGCATGATGCTGGCGGCTGAAGCCCTGCCTGACGGCGCGATCACTCTGAACGCTGCTATGGAATTAATGTGGTGCAACCAGACTGCCGCCGAACACACCGGCCTGAACCTGGCGACGGATCGCGGCCACAGCATCTTCAATATTCTGCGTACACCCGAATTTACCAATTACGCCCGTCAGGGAAGCTGGCCGGCCCCGGTGTTGCTTCACCTGAACACAGACAATCAAGAAAAATCCTTACTGGTGAAGCTTACGCCCTATGGTAAAGGCCAGTTCTTGATAGTGACCCACGACGTGACTCAAATGGAAAAACTGGAAGTCACGCGCAAAGACTTTGTCGCCAACGTGTCACATGAGTTGCGCACGCCGCTAACCGTATTGTCTGGTTTCCTGGAAACCATGCACGACCTGCCAGAAGAATCGCTAAGCCACGATCAGCGCCAGCAATATCTGGCATTGATGCAGGAACAAGCCAGCCGCATGCAAGTGATAGTCACCGACTTGCTAACCTTATCCGCCCTGGAGTCGTCGCCCCACGCCCAGAGCAAACCTATCCACATGGCAAGCCTAATACGCACTGCCCTGCAGCAGGGCCAGGCGATGTCTGGCGGACGCCATCAATTTGTGGTGAATGTCACCGAAGATCTCTATCTGGAAGGCGTGGAGTCGGAACTGTCCTCCGCCATCTCCAATCTGCTGACCAATGCCATCAACTATACGCCCAGGGACGGCACCATCACCGTCAGTTGGTTTGCCACCGAAAGCGGCTCCAGCTGTTATTCAGTGCAGGACACCGGCATAGGGATAGCCATGCAGGACATCCCCAGGCTCACGGAACGTTTTTACCGAGTGGATCGGGGTCGCTCGCGCGCTACGGGCGGTACTGGCTTGGGCCTGGCGATTACCAAGCACGTTGCGATGCGTCACGATGCCGAGCTGAAAATACGCAGTTGGCTAGGCGCCGGCAGCCTGTTCAGCATAGAATTTCCGGCAGCACGCACCCGTTACAGCGGCAGCTAGAAAACAAGTCTAAAATCCCAGGCATACTGTCATACTGGTTGACATATGCCACATAGGGACACGAAATGAATCCACACGCCACTTTGCAACCCTTTCACCTGGCCTTTCCGGTGCGCGATCTGGCCAGCGCCCGCGCCTTTTACGGTGAACTGTTCGGCTGCCCCGAAGGTCGATCCTCTGAAGACTGGATAGATTTCAACTTTTTCGGCCATCAGATAGTGGCCCACCTGGCGCCCGAAGAGTGCGGCACAGCCCAAACCAGCGAAGTTGACAAGCACAATGTGCCAGTACGGCATTTCGGCGTAATTCTGACCATGGACGTGTGGAAAACGCTGGCCAAACGACTGCAAGATGCACAAACCAAGTTTGTGATCGAACCCTACATCCGCTTCAAAGGCGAGCCTGGCGAACAGGCCACCATGTTCCTGCTGGACCCTTCCGGTAATGCGCTAGAGTTCAAGGCCTTTAATGACCTGACCTCGTTATTCGCAAAATGATATCTACCGATGGTTTAATCATTTCCGGCGATGTGGACTCGCCATGGTCCATAGGACCACAAGGCGATCGCACCCTGCTATTGATTCATGAGTCCGATGGTGTGCCCGACGTTAACGTCGGGCGCACATGCGCTCATATTGCACAGATATTACGTGCCGCAAACATTCCAGGCATTAGCGATATCGTCCCAGCCTTCAATACCGTCGCCTTACATTTCAAACCTAGGTTATTTGGACCTAGTCCGAATTTCAAAAACCTGGCAATCCAGGTACAGAAGATTCTGGCCAGCGCGGACCAGGCCGCTGATACGCAAGCCACTGCACGCACCATAGATATTCCTGTGTGCTATGGCGGCGACTACGGCCCCGACCTGGAAGATGTCGCCCGCCACTGCGGCCTAATCCAGGCTGAAGTCATCGCCCTGCATAGCTCGGTCAGCGCCTATGTATTCATGCTGGGCTTTGCGCCGGGCGCGCCCTATGTTGGGATACACGACCAACGCCTGGACATAGGACGACGCAGCACCCCCAGACTGGCACTACCACGTGGGTCGGTTGCAATGGCCAACCGCCAAACCATTATCTATCCCAACGTATCCCCGGGCGGCTGGCACGTTATTGGCGCTACGCCCATCAGCCTGTTCAACCCTGAAGCTGAACCCAGCACCCTGCTGCAGGCAGGCGACATGGTACGTTTCATACCCATCACAGCCGCCGAATACCTGGCTTTGCAGGCCCAGCCCTTATGACGATCTCTGTACTTAAACCCGGTCTTTTATCCAGCTTCCAGGATTTAGGACGCTTTGGTCATCAGCACCTGGGCGTACCCGTAGGCGGTGCTATGGACAGCCGCGCCCACCGCTTGGCCAACTTGCTGGCAGGCAACCCCGAAGACGAGGCCACCTTAGAAATCACCCTGGTCGGGCCCGTCCTGCAATTCCATACTGCCGGCTGCATTGCCATCAGCGGCGCCCAGCTTAACCCCACCTTGAATGGCGACGCCATCCCCAACAATCGCCCGATTACCGTACGCGCGGGCGACACCCTGGCTTTCGGATCACGGACATCTGGACTACGCGCCTATCTGGCCTGGCACGGCGGTTATGATCTACCCGAGGTATTGAACAGCCGCAGCACCTATTTACGTGGTCATCTGGGTGGCTACCAAGGCCGCGCTTTACTCAAGGGCGATACCCTGACCCCTAGGGTCACCCTCGATGCCTTGACGCTGGACAGCCTGCAAGACCAGCTATGGAAACTAAGGGTTTATTTGCCTGCCATACTGGGCTTCAACCCAAAATTCACCGTACGCGCCATACGTGGACCGCATACTGCATTATTTACGGCTGCATCAATCAGCAGTTTTTTTAATAGCTCCTACCGTATCAGCACCAATTCGGAACGCATGGGCTATCGCCTGGACGGCCCTACGTTGTCGCTGCTGCAGTCCAACACCCAGCTGCTGTCTGAAGCCACCAGCTTCGGCAGCGTGCAGGTACCGCCAGACGGCAATCCCATCGTGCTGATGGCCGACCGCCAGACCACGGGCGGCTATGCCAAAATCGCCCACGTCGTCACCACTGACTTACCCTTGGTTGCACAAGCGATGCCCGGCGAACACCTGCAATTCACCGAGATTTCTTTAGTACAGGCCCAGCAATTGGACCTGGAGCGCGAAGCCGCCTTTGATCGCCTGTATCAGACACTAAAGCCCTTGCGTGAAATGCTAAAGGCCAGTGCCATACCCGCTTAAGCAGCCACCAGAACATCCGCAATGGCTACACCCATGTCGGTAGTGCTGGCAGCGCCGCCCACATCAGGTGTACGTGGTCCATGTTCCAGCACCGTCTCGATAGCAGCCAGGATGCCATCGTGAGCCTGACGATATACGCCTTGACCATCGCCCAGGAAATCCAGCATCAGCGCCGCCGACCAAATCATGGCAACCGGATTGGCAATATTACGTCCGTAGATATCTGGCGCCGAGCCGTGCACTGGCTCAAATAGCGATGGGAAATTACGCTCGGGATTAAGGTTGGCCGAAGGTGCTATGCCTATGGTGCCCGTGCAGGCCGGCCCAAGGTCAGACAAGATATCGCCAAACAGATTGGACGCAACCACCACGTCAAACAGTTCTGGGGTCAGCACAAAGCGAGCTGCCAGAATATCAATGTGGTATTTGTCCCAGCGCACGTCCGGAAAGTCAGGGGCCATCGCCACCACTCGCTCGTCCCAATAAGGCATGCTGATAGCCAGCCCATTGGATTTGGTGGCCGACGTCAGGTGTTTTTTGGGACGGCTAGCAGCCAGACGGAAGGCAAAGTCCAAGACCCTATCCACGCCCTGACGGGTGAAAACAGATTCTTGTATCACCAGTTCGCGGTCCGTGCCTTCGAACATGCGGCCACCCAGATTGGTGTATTCACCTTCGGTGTTTTCACGCACAACAAAGAAATCAATATCGCCAGGTTTTTTATTGGCCAGCGGGCAATGCACGCCAGGCATCAGCCTGACAGGACGCAGGTTGATGTACTGATCAAAGCTGCGCCTAAACAACAACAACGAGCCCCATAGCGACACGTGGTCCGCGACCACATCTGGCCAGCCTACGGCGCCAAACAAAATAGCGTCAAAATCACGCAATTGCTGGAACCAGTCTTCAGGCATCATCACGCCATGCTGCAAATAATAGTCAACTGACGACCATTCAAAATGCACCAGTTCCAAGTTGATGCCGTACTTTTTAGCGGCAGCCTGCACCACACGCAGGCCTTCGGGCATAACTTCCTTGCCTATGCCGTCGCCAGCAATCACTGCAATTTTGTGTGTTTTCATGATTTATTGTTTATCCATCTACGGGCGACATCACGTGTCTACAGAAACAGCCGATAGGCCGGGTTATCGCTTTCATTGAAATAGGGGTAGCCCAGCTCATCCAGGAATGTCTTGAAGATTTTCTTGTCAGCCGGAGGCACCTGTAAGCCTACCAGCACCCGCGCATAATCATCGCCTTGGTTTCTATAGTGAAACAGGCTGATATTCCAGTTTGGGCTCATGGCGCCCAGAAACCGCATCAAGGCCCCTGGACGTTCGGGGAACTCGAAGCGAAACAGCACTTCATCGTGGGCCAACGCCGAGTGTCCACCGACCATATAACGCAAATGGGTTTTCGCCATTTCATTACCGGTCAGGTCCAATATGGGAAAGCCTTTTTTACGAAAACTTTCCGCCAATCTTAGTGGCTCGGCTTCCGATTTGATCTGCAAACCCACGAACACATGGGCTTGCTCTGCATCCGAAATTCTATAGTTGAATTCCGTGACACTACGCTTGCCCACGGCTTCGCACAGACGCCTAAAACTACCACGGGCTTCGGGCAAAGTCACCGCAAACAGCGCCTCGCGAGCCTCACCGACATCAGCGCGCTCGGCCACAAAACGCAGCCGATCAAAATTCATATTAGCGCCACTGGTAATCGCCACCAGCGTCTTACCCTTCCATTTATGCAATGCGGCATAGCGTTTAGCCCCCGCCACCGCCAACGCGCCAGCCGGCTCAAGTACGCTGCGCGTATCCTGGAAAACGTCTTTAACCCCGGCGCAAAGCGCATCGGTATCCACCAAAACAAAATCGTCGACGTATTGCTGAGTCAGGCGGAAGGTTTCAGAACCCACCAGTTTGACTGCTGTACCGTCAGAAAATAGCCCCACATCAGTCAAGGTAACGCGCTTGCCCGCCTTGACACTGCGGACCATGCCGTCGGAATCCACCGTTTGCACGCCTATGATTTTTATCTCTGGTCGCAATTGCTTGATGTAGGCAGCCACGCCCGCAATCAGCCCACCGCCACCGATAGGTACAAAAACAGCATCTATACGGCCCGAGTGCTGACGCAAAATCTCCATGCCCACCGTGCCCTGCCCGGCGATGACATCAGGGTCATCAAAGGGATGAACGAAGGTCAGCTTTTCTTGTTTTTCAAGTTCTTTGGCGTGATCGTAGGCGTCGGTGAAGCTTTCACCCACCAGCACCACCTCGCCACCCAGGGCGCGAACCGCGTCGACCTTGACCTGTGGCGCTGTCACCGGCATGACGATAATGGCCCTGCAGCCCAGTTTACGAGCCGACAAGGCCACGCCTTGCGCATGGTTACCGGCCGAGGCGGCAATAACTCCACGCTTAAGTTCAGCAGCACTTAACCCGGCCATTTTGTTGTACGCGCCACGCACTTTGAAACTGAATACTGGCTGAGTATCCTCGCGCTTCAGGTATACGCTGTTGCCTATGCGGCTAGAGATGCCGGGTGCAAGTTCAAGGGGGGTTTCGTCTGCAACGTCATAGACCCGTGAGGTCAGTATGCGTTTAAGGTAGTCGGTCGACATGAGGGGGAAACAGCCAGGGTCAGTTGGGTAATCAGAAAGAATACCATAGGCGTAGGCCGTTTTTTAAGGAGCATCGTGGGTCTTTGATGTACCTTCGTTCTTGGGGGTGGCATTGTTGGTACTTTAAGTAGCTTCGCCCTTTCGCGGTGGGCACCTTACTCGGTCGCCCGCTACGCGAAGCGACTGCCGTAAGGTCCCACCACTACGGGCTAGGCGCGAGTTCAGAACAGAGCTTTTAGGAGCGATTGTGCGCAAATCGTGGTTTCAAGTGAGCTACTAACACCCGCTGAGTTAACAATGTAGCATCGCCAGGGAAGTCTTATGCAAGCCTAGTAGGCCGGCAAACGTTGCGCTCACGGCAGCACCCTTTGCGAAGCGGGGGTGCAGAGTGAGTGCGGCGGTTGATGGCCGATGCTGCTTAAGAAACCACTACACTACGCCACATGCTGAAGAAAATCCCTGAGTCGTTGCGTGGGTGGGTTGCTTAACAACTCTTCTGGCTTGCCATCTTCGGCGATTTTTCCGCCGTCGATGAAAATTAGGCGGCTGCCTACCTTGCGGGCGAACTCCATCTCGTGGGTTACGACCACCATAGTCATGCCTTCTTCAGCGACGTCCTGCATGACCTTTAATACCTCGTGACGCAGCTCTGGGTCCAGGGCAGAGGTAGGCTCGTCAAACAGCATTAACTTTGGGCGTATCGCCAAAGCGCGGGCGATGGCTACGCGCTGCTGCTGGCCGCCGGACAGCTCACCCGGGTAGTGTTGCAGCTTTTCACCCAAGCCGACTTTATCCAATAAGGCGGCCGCTTCGGTACGGGCCTGCTTACGCGCTACGCCACGGGTATGCACGGGCCCAAACATTACGTTTTCCAGGGCTGTTAGCTGGGGAAACAGATTGAATTGCTGAAACACCATGCCTGCCTCGCGGCGCAGCTCGCGCACTTGGGCGCCACTGCCCAGAACGCTTAGGCCATTAACGGTGATATCCCCGCCCTCTATGGTTTCCAGGACATTGATACAGCGCAGAAAGGTAGACTTGCCCGAGCCCGACGGGCCCACTACCACGACGACCTCGCCTTGCTCTATCGTGACACTGATATCGTCCAGGACCGTATTCGTGCCAAAGCGCTTGGTGACATGGGTAAACTCGACAATGCTCATTTGATTTGCGTCCGATGTTCAACAAACTTTAGGGTCAAGGCGATAAGGCCTGTCAGTATCAGGTAAATAACCGCCACCGCGCCCCAGATTTCTACGGCGCGGAAGTTGCTGGCAATAATTTCCTGCCCCTGACGGGTTAGTTCAGCCACGCCAATGACGATAAACAATGACGAGTCTTTCAGGCTGATGATGCACTGATTACCCATGGCCGGTATCATGCGGCGCAAGGCCACAGGCCCTATGATGTACAACAGTATCTTGTAGAAAGGCAGGCCCATGGCTTGACCAGCTTCTTTCAGGCCTTTAGGCACTGATAGCAGGCCACCTCGCACGATTTCAGCGATATATGCCCCAGAGTTCAATATCAGGGTAAAAATAGCGGCAAATTCAGCGTCTATGCGCCAGCCCATGATCAAGGGCAAGGCAAAGTAAATAAACATGACCTGGACCACAATGGGCGTGCCACGTATCAGCAGAATATAAACCTGCGCCAAAAATGACAAAGCTATCGGTATATATGCTCTAAAACGCCACAGCACGGCCAAAGCAATTAGCGCCTGTATCGACCGCCATGCCCATTCAGGCACACCCGCCAGATAGTGTACGCCGACCCAACTTGCACCCTGCGCCAACAAGTACAGAGCTATCAGCACGCCTAGTGCCAGCAGCGCCGTTCTAGTCGTGACCGGCACCTTGACATAGGTGGTGATGACACCTGTCAGAAAACCAATTAAGGTACCGCCTATCAGCCCCAGCGAGGTGATGTATACGGTCATTTTGGCGCCTTCCAACAGGCTGGGCAAAGCGCCCCAAATGACTGACCATTCAAATATCACGTTGTTTACCTTGAAAGAACCACAGTGCTAGCCGCAGCGTACGGCCTGACCATGCAACGGAAAGCGGCGATACGGCGGCCTGAAAGCACACCGTTCGCCGCTTGCTTACCACGTACTGAGTGGCGGTTTATTCGACCTGGCCGGCCTTTTGACCAAACCACTTCTGGTAAATGGCATCGTATTTGCCATTGTCTTGTAGCGTTTTAAGCGCCTGGTTCACCACAGGGACCAGTTTGCTGCCCTGAGGAAAGGCTATGCCGTAAAAGTCGCCGCTTTTCAAGGAACCCATCACTTTGACCTTGCCTTTGCCGGCGGTGTTGGCAAAGTATTGCAGGTTGGGTGTGTCGTGAACAACGGCGTCAACCCGTCCGGTGTCCAATTCCAGGAAGGCATTATCAATATTGGGGAATAGTTTCAGCTTGGCGCCAGTAACGTTTTCCTTAAGGTAATCGACAGCCACTGTGCCAATTTTTACAGCCACGGTCTTGCCTTGAAGATCTTGGGCTGTTTTGATGTCATTGTTGTTGGTGGCCACTAGCACCGCCAGACCGCTTTCGTAATAAGGATCAGAAAAATCGATTACTTTTTTACGGTCATCACGTATGGTGATACCTGCCAGAGCCACATCAATGTTGCGGGTTTGCAGGCCGGGAATAATGCCATTGAAGTCCATGGGTTTCAGGGTGTACTTCAAGCCTGCCTGTTGGGCGATGGCGTCCCACAAGTCAATATCAAACCCTGTGTATTTACCATTTTGGCGAAATTCAAACGGTACAAAGGCGGTGTCAGTGGCTACGATCAGCTCTTTATCCTGCGCCGTTGCATTCATTGCGGGCAGGGCTAACGCCATGGCCAGTCCAGCCAATACCACTTTGATCTTATTTTTGAACATTAAGGACTCCTTTTTTCGACAAGCTACTGGTTCAGCATTCGTATAAGTTACCGCTTTTCCCGAAAGCTGACGCTTTTTTGGCGATAACTTGAACAGCTATGGTAACCGAAAGCCCAGGCAGTCAACAGCAAAAAAAGGCTGAAAACTGGCTGGGCTTACCCGGACTTACCCCAATAACAAGGGGAGTTACTTAGAAGGCAGGAACAATAGCGCCTTTGTATTTTTCCAGAATGAACTGACGTGTTTCTGGGCTGTTCAATGCGGCCATCAGCTTTTTAACAGCATCCGTATCCAGCTTGGCAGGCGTGGTAACCACGATGTTTGCGTAGGGCGAATCAGCACCTTCCAACAGCAACGCATCCTTGAGCGGATTAAGCCCAGCTTCCAACGCGTAGTTCGTGTTGATTAGTGCCACATCAACGTCAGGCAAAATACGTGGCAAAGCTGCCGCTTCCAGTTCGCGAAATTTCAGTTTCTTAGGGTTTTCGACGATATCACGCGAAGTGGCCAAAATATTGCTCGGGTCCTTCAGGGTGATGATGCCCGCTTTTTGCAGCAGCAACAATGCGCGCGCGCCGTTGGATGGATCATTAGGCAAGGCAATCAAAGCGCCCTCTTTCAGGTCCTTGATGTCTTTGATTTTTTTCGAGTAGGCACCAAAGGGCTCCACATGTACCTTGCCCACTATCACCAAATCGGTTTTGTGCTGGGCATTAAAGGAATCCAGGTAAGGCTTGTGCTGGAAAAAGTTGACATCAATATGGCCATCGGCCACCTGGACGTTGGGCTGTACGTAATCTGTAAATACCTTGATGTCCAGCTCAACGCCTTCTTTAGCCAAAACAGGCTTGACCAGCTCCAACAATTCTGCATGAGGCACTGGCGTAGCAGCGACGCTCAGTTTTTCTGCATGTGCGGCGCCAGTGCCAAACACAGCAGCCAGGCTCAAGGCCAGGGCAGGGGCAAATTTCTTCAGCAACATAAGGACTCCAATACAGGTTTATTTACGATTCAGCCTTGCTACCAGCCGGTCACCGACCACTTGCAACACCTGAACCATGACAACAAGAAGCACCACCGTTACGACCATGACATCAGTCTGATAACGCTGGTAACCGAAACGCAAAGCAAGGTCACCCAAACCGCCACCACCTATAACCCCGGACATCGCCGAATACCCTACCAGCGTAATCGCCGTCACTATGGTGGCAGCAACTATGCCTGTGGTGGCCTCGGGGACCAGCGCCATCAGCACCGTCTGACGTGAATTGGCACCCATAGCCCGGCAGGCTTCGGATACTCCGGGGTCCAGCTCACGCAACACGTTTTCCACCAGACGGGCAAAAAACGGCGCAGCGCTAGCCACCAGCGGCGGAATGGCGCCCTGCACGCCCAGAGAGGTTCCCGCCAGCATACGGGTCATGGGTATCATCACAATCAGTAGAATCAAAAACGGCACTGAGCGCAAGACATTGACCACAAATGACAAGGCTTGATAAACAGGCGCGTTATCCAGCAACTGCTGCTTGCTGGTCAAGAACAGGACTATGCCCAGCGGCAACCCTATCAGCAAGGTAAACAACAAGGAAAACCCTGTCATCAACAGGGTGTCTATCGTGGCCTCGGCAATCAAGGGCCAATCAACATTAGCAAACATCATGGCCTTAATACCTCGCACTCAACGCCTTCAGCGGCGAACATGGCGCTTAACTCATCTTGCGAGACGTCACCTTCGACAGCAACCACCAATTGCCCATAGGGCGTGTCCTTGATACGGCCTACCGCCCCCTGCAAGATACTAAGGTCAAGGTTAAACGTGCGACTGACACGGCTAAGCATAGGTTGCGCCGTTGCATCGCCCCGAAAGCTTAATCTAAGCAAACGACCACGCACACCCTGAGCCATGTCGCGCCAGCCATCGGCATCCATACCACTTTCAGAGAGCAGCGACTGCGTAACGGCATGCTGGGGATGTAGGAATACATCGGTAACATCGCCGTACTCAACAATCAAGCCGGCATCTATCACCGCGACGCGATCACACACCGTGCGTATGACATCCATGCTGTGGGTAATCAATACTATTGTCAGGCCCAGACTTTTGTTGATATCCACCAGCAGCCGCAATATCGATTGGGTGGTTTCCGGGTCCAGTGCCGACGTGGCCTCATCACACAGGAGCAGGCCGGGACGGTTAGCCAGTGCGCGGGCTATACCCACGCGCTGCTGTTGACCACCTGACAGTTGCCTGGGGTACTTATCAGTGTGCTCGGTCAGCCCAACCAAATCCAGGACTTCATGGGCACGCTGCAACTGTTGTGTCTTGCCCAAGCCGGCCAGCTTCAAAGGGAAACGTACGTTATCCAGCACTGTGCGTGAGCGCAACAAATTAAAGTGCTGAAACACCATGCCCACGCCCTGCCGGAAAGTGCGCAATTGGACACTACTTAATTGGGTAATGTCTTGCTGGTCTACCCAGACCTTGCCGCTAGTAGGCTGTTCTAATAAGTTCAGCATACGAATCAAGGTACTTTTGCCAGCGCCCGAGCGCCCTATGATCCCAAAGACTTCGCCTTGGCGTATATGCAAATCAACGCCGGCCAGCGCATGCGACACACGGCCAGGTGATTCGTACGTTTTATGAATATTTTCCAGTCGGATCAAGGCTGTGGCTTTAACAAGAATGGTGTCGGCGCAGGCGGCGCTAAAAACTCCAATTTAACATAACAGTATCCGTTTCTTTTTTGAAAGTTCAGACTATTTAGTTATAAGAAAAGTGATTTTACCGCGGCGGTGCAGAACGGGCACAGTCGCCCTAAGGCCCGCGAGTATGCTAAAACTAAAAAACCAGCCACTAAGGGCTGGTTTCATAGTAAAACTGGTTGGTGGGTCGTGCGCGATTCGAACGCGCGACCAACGGATTAAAAGTCCGGTGCTCTACCGACTGAGCTAACGACCCAACCGAAGAACGAGATTATGGCGCAATTTTAAATTGTTGTCAAACGCGCGTACTATTGCCCCCGACCAACCTACACATTTTGTGACTATATACCAACAAAGAGACTATGCCTGCACACCAAAATACGCTAAAGCTGCACATACTTTCCGATTTACATCTAAGCCGTGGTGGCATGTTGGTACCAGATACCGATGCTGATGTTGTCATTTTGGCTGGCGACATCGCTAGACCAGAAGCGGCCATCGCCTGGGCACGTACATTTCACCAACCGGTACTGTATGTTCCAGGCAATCACGAATTCTATGGCAACAGCCTGGCAGCCACAGTGCAACAGCTACGTACACACGCATTGGGTAGCAACATACATATACTGGACAACGACGTTCTTATTCTTGACGGCGTACGATTCTTGGGCAGTACCTTATGGGGTGACTTCAATCTGTATGGCACAGGCGTGGAACGCGACACAGCTATAGAACAGGCTGTGGGGTTTATTCATGATTTTTCCCGCATACAGTCCGACTTGAATCCTGGCTCACCATTTTCACCTGACGAATTCGAAGCACTGTTCCGGACTAACCGTCAGTGGTTAAGACAGCGGTTGGACCAATCCTTTGACGGCCCCACCGTGGTCATCACCCACCATGCTCCGTCGCTGTCCAGCGTACATCCCCGATTCGAGGGCTCGCCCATCAATACCTGCTTTGTGTCCAATAGCGAAGACTTACTAGGCGTAGACAAGGCCTGCCTGTGGATACACGGCCATACCCATGATAGCTTTGACTATCAGATCAACGGCACGCGCGTGGTCTGTAACCCCAGAGGCTATATGAAAGACGGGGTTCCAGAGAACCCCGCTTTCAAGCCTGATTTTGTTGTGCCTGTTTCTTGGGCACAGGCCACCGTGTAGCGGCTACCTGGCCCGCGAGATGCGCACCTCGGCGCCACGGCGCTTCACTTCCAGCCCTTCGCAAGGCAGTATGCGCAAGCCTTCCAGGCCCTTGATGTAGCTAGAACCCTGCATTTGCATGACGCGAATTTTATTGCGCATAACGACTGGGCTGTGCTCGGGCATGCCGAACATCCAGACTTCGTCCAGGATACGCGCCGAGTTGAAGTCACCCGTGTGCTGAGCAATAGGTCCCAGACACAGCATATGCCCTTCGCGCCCAAATATAGGCAAGGTATCTAAGCCGGCCTCTACCGTCCAGGTCGTGCCGCCTTCGTAGCGCCAGCCTGTGCTTAAATCCCACCATGCCTCACCCTCGGGTAAGTACACCTGAACCTTGTTGCCTGGCTGGGTGACAGGCGCCACCAACAGTGCTGGCCCCAACAGATACTGGGTGTCCCACAGTTGAGCCATAGCATCGTCAGGAAAGGCCAATGCCATAGAGCGCTGCACAGGCAACCCGGTACGCACAGCGTCTTCGAGTATCCCCAAAATATAGGGAATCAAGCGGTAGCGCCATTGCAACCAATGCCGCACCAGTTCCTGGGTGGCTTCGTCAAAGGCATCTGGCAATAAGGCCGGTATGCCCTGGAAACTGAAATTACCCGAAAACACACAAGTGGCAAGCCAACGTACATATAGCTCAGGGGTCATGCTGGCAGTAGGCGCATGCGACGAACCCAGAGTGTGCGTTTGCATGGGAACGGCACTGTCGGCCAGCGACAAGGCGGTACGCAGACTTTGCTGTAGCCCGTCCCAATCATTGCTGACACGCGGTCCGGTTTGCCACGCATAACGCTGCACGGAAGGGAATAGGTCGGTGCTGAACACCACGCCTTCCTGCGGAGTTTTATGACCAGCAACAGCGTCAAACATGGCTTGGCGAGCCAACATGGGGTACAGAATACGCAAGCGCGCGCCGGACTCACCGCCACGGGCAGTGATGCCATCAGGAATGTCGAAACGGGCATCGCACACTGTGGCGCCCAGACCTTCGTCCACCGTCTGGCGCTGGCGATCCGACCACAACTTATAAGCGTCCTTGTGGGTCAGGTCCAATAAGCCAAAAGGTTGACCGCCTGTGACCTCAGTGCCCTCGAATACTTGTGCACAGCCATCATCGTCACGAATCAGCAACCAGCCACGGTCTTCCCATTCTTCGAACATGCGGCTGTTGCTTAATACACCAGGAAACGATGGGGCAGCCAGTTGCACATTCAGGGCCTGCGCACGCGCAAACATACCGCGTGAATCCGACACCCGGTCGGGAGCCCATTCGAAGGACGGCTTATCAGGTTGAAAACCATACACTGAAGGTGCAGCCAAAGATACGGCGTCCAGACCCCACTGCTGGTCGCGGAACATTTGTACCTGTTGCAAAGTCTGGTCCAACGTGTGTCCTGGCGCCTGGTCCAACCAGACACCCAAAGGCCACAAGCCAGGCTGTCCGGCACGGCCAGTTAATGCGGTGTATTGATTCAATATTTCAGAGGGGTCGCCCACAAACAGAAACAGATCAAAGACACTGTCTTGCACAGCCACTGTCCAGGCATCCGGATCAGAGGCGCCTACATCATGCTGCACGCGTTCCAGGGAATTCAGATACAAACCCCAGCCCGCGGTACTCCAGGCCAAGGGCAACGCACGCTGCTGCGGCAGATCAGACACTAGGCGAGTGCCGCGACGGTCTAGCTGTCCGGAAGATTCACCTAAGCCGTGTATGGCATCATCTATATCCAGTTGCACATCGAAGCGCCACGATGGGTCGTCTTCGGTACGCGCACAGCCCAAGCTGGCGCCCGGCTGGGTGCGCATTATGCAGTTATCACCCCGGTACAGAGCAAACTGCAATGGCGAACGGGTGATTTCCAGCCTGGCATCGCCCTGCTCTAGCAACCACCCGGCGTCTGCTGGGCTGGCAATGCAGCTGGTATAAAGTTCGCTAATCGGGTCGTGACGGGCCAGCAGCATATCAGCCAGCACGCGGCTACGCGCGCTAGGCTTGGGATTCTGCAAAACATCGGCCGGCGCGCAACGCACCCGAAATACGCCCGGCGCATGCGCTTCTATCTGTAGCAGCAAATCGCCATCATCAACGTCGAAATCAGCACGCGTTGATTTTGCGGTAAGAAAATTCAAAGTAACAAGTTGCGTCACGTGAGCAAGGTCAGACTTGAGCGGCACAGCGCAATCCTCGGGGCATAAGCCCAAAAACATTCAAAAACCATTATTCTGACGGATTTGCAGCATAAAATAAAATCCTGCTTCATGATGTTGCTACCGTCAGATAACATGGATTAACGGGGAGCTATTTTTTGCAATAATTCGCGTTCTAGGGGCACAGGTTCGTGGTGCAGTCTGGCAGCCATGATATCGGCGGCCAGTGCCGACCAAGTCAGGCCGCGTGAACCATAGGCACACGCCAGCCACACACCTGGTGCCGCAGCTAGCGACCCAATAACGGGTAGCCTATCTGGTATAGCGGCTCGCCAACCTGCCCAGCCATCGGCGGGTCCAGGCAGCGCGCCGAACCAAGATGGCCTAACATTAAGCAAAGCAGCCAATTTCCCGATAATATCCTGATGCCCCTGGGTTGTTATTATACTAGCGGTGGCGTCAGCACAGTAGGTGCTGCCACCGACATGGATCTCGGACGTCGCCGGCAACCAATAACCCTCGCCTGCCACAACCACCTTGGAACCACATAGATGGGGACTGCGAAAGTAACTGATTTGCCCGGCCAATCGATACATGGCCGCTATTTTTGGCAAACCCGTAGGTGCTGCAACGCCTGACAACATATCAGCCACGCCTGCGGCGTTGGCCAACACTACCTGCGACGCCCTGGTGATTTCGCGTCCGTGATGGTCTAAAACTGACCAATTCCCGTCCGCCAAACACTGCAAGCGCGCCGCCGTGGCAGTCCTACAGTATATACGACGATGTGCAAATAACGCAGGCAACAGCCGATCAGGACGCACCTTTTGGCCATAATGGAACCATAATCCACCATTTTTCAGCTGAATCCCGGCTTTTTCAGATGCTTGTCCAACATCTAGCCACTGCACCCAGTCTTGGGGAAACTGCAGTGACTGCAAGGCAGCCCGCCAACTTAGTTCCTGGCTGGCGGACACTGGATGCAAGGTGCCGCAACGGCTGGGCCTGGCGTCGACACCCAGCGCTTGCCAACGTTGCCAAGCCCTTGCCACGCCTGCGCGACTAAGACGCGAACGCATGTCATCGTCGCGACTAAGCGCTGGCGTCATAGCAGCGCCCAGATGACCGCCATGCGATGCTGCGGGGTTCAAGGCAAACAGCGGGTCCAGCACCGTGATCTCATGGCCATGCGCCGCCAACGCATGCGCAATACCTGCAGCGGCAATGCCTCCGCCCACAATAGCGATCTGCTCAGCGCCTACACGCGCCGGTATGGCGCTCCCCATGCCGGGCCGCAGTATGGCCACCATCATTTCGCGCTTGCCGCGAAAACCTTGCTTTTTACTAACCAAAAAGCCTGCATCGGCCAAAGAACGCCTGACCGCCACAGCGCAGCACCAACTTGCCAAGGTAGCGCCTTGCCTGGCCATACGCGCTAACTGCCCGAACACCGATGGCGCCCACATTTCCGGATTAAGGCGCGGACTGAAACCATCCAAAAAAAATGCGTCAACACGCGCCTCTACTTGCTTGGCCATGCGTGCTATGGTCCCGAACGCAAGCGTCAAGGTCACGGCGCCACCATCGAACTCCAGCCTATGCAGCCCTGGCGTCAAAGGCGGCCAGGCAGCCAGCAACTGCGCACCCAAGCCTTGTTCCGCGTCCGGCAAGCGTGCCAGCATGGCAGCCAGGTCGGCATGCCGGAAGGGATGAGCTTCGAACGACACAATATGCAATCGCGCGCATCGCGCTGGATCCTGGCGCCAGGCCTGCCATAGTGCAATAAAATTAATGCCTAGCCCAAAGCCCGTTTCGCAAACCGTGAAGCTATCACGACCCTGCCATCGCTGCGGCAAGCCGTTGCCCTTAAGAAAAACGTGTTGGGCCTGCGCCAACCCACCGGACTCGGTATGGTAGACATCGCCATAAATTGCGCTGGCCGGCACGCCATAAGGATTGATTTCTAGCGTAGCAGGTACTAGGGGCTGGTAATTTGACGACATGGGCCGGTAAAAAAAACGATGGGGGTCACGTACAATACTAAGTCATTGAGCGCACAACACTCTGAACTGGGCCTACGGCATGCAATCTTCCCGACTTCCCCTTAGCGACTGTCTAGACGCCGCAGTAACTGCAGCACATGCTGCTGCCGCTATTTTACAAGCTTACGCACGTAACCGGGCCCAGCTGGTCATCAGTAAAAAAGCCCTGAATGACCTGGTCTCGCAAGCCGACCAAGAGGCCGAACAGGCCGTCATAGACATCTTGCGCGAACGTACTCCGCAGCTTGGCATAGTGGCCGAAGAGTCTGGCGGCCAGGAATCTGGCCTGGCCACCTGGTATATAGATCCGCTGGACGGCACCACCAACTTCCTGCATGGCATCCCCCACTATGCGGTATCCATCGCCTTGATCGCCCACGCGGGCACCTTGCTGACCAACGACAAGCCGCTGGAACAAGACACGCCCGTAATCGCCGTGGTGTATGACCCTTGCCGCGAAGAGCTCTTTACCGCCATGTATGGCGTAGGCGCCTGGCTGAACGAGCATCGCATCCAGTGCTCCAAAACAGAATCACTGTCTGAATCCCTATTGGCCAGCGGCTTTCCCTTCCGGGATTTTTCATTTGCCGATCAGTATATGCCCACGCTACACCATGCCATCTACAACACACGCGGCGTGCGACGGCTGGGCGCAGCGGCACTAGACCTGGCGTGGGTGGCCTGCGGCCGCTATGATGGCTATTGGGAAATGGGCTTGGCACCATGGGATGTAGCCGCCGGCGCCTTGCTGGTGCGTGAAGCTGGCGGCATATGTGACGACCTGCGCCACAGCGAACCCTGGCCATCCAAAGGCAATGTCTATGCAGGCAACCAAGACACTGCCCCCGCACTACTTGCCATGATCCAGCCACACCTGATTCCCATGTAAGGAAAGCCACCGTGACCCCTGCCGCTACTATCCAAGAATGGACCGCCGACATCACCGCCATACGACGTGATATCCATGCTCACCCTGAATTGGCCTATCAGGAAGTCCGCACCGCCGATGTCGTGGCTAAACAACTGACCTCCTGGGGCATACCCATACATCGTGGCCTGGGTATTACTGGCGTCGTTGGCACCATTCACGGCACAGGTCGCCCGGGCAAGGCGATAGGCCTGCGTGCCGACATGGACGCCCTACCCATGGACGAACTTAATACCTTCGCCCATGCCAGCACCCACCCCGGAAAAATGCACGCTTGTGGCCATGACGGCCATACCGCCATGCTGCTGGGCGCTGCGCGCTACCTAGCCTCGCACCGCGATTTCGATGGCACGGTATATGTCATTTTTCAGCCCGCCGAAGAAGGCCAAGGCGGCGCCAAAAAAATGATAGAAGACGGCCTGTTCGACCTATTCCCCATGGATGCCGTATTTGGCATGCACAACTGGCCAGGCATGGAAGCCGGAAAATTCGGCGTGGTTGCGGGCCCCATCATGGCATCCAGCAATACCTTCGAAATCCGCCTGGAGGGCAAAGGTGCTCATGCTGCCATGCCACACCTGGGTACCGACCCCGTCATCGCCGCAGCACAGCTGACGCTTAGTCTCCAGACCATAGTCAGCCGCGATCTAGATCCCCTGGAACCTGCGGTACTTAGCGTCACACAAATCCATACGGGCTCGGCGGACAACGTCATCCCCAACGATGCCGTACTGCGTGGAACAGTGCGTACTTTTTCCGACTCAGCCCTAGACCTGATAGAAAAGCGTATGCAGGAAATTACGCACCACACCAGCCAGGCGCTGAACTGCCAGGCCAGCTTTTCATTTTCGCGCAACTACCCACCCACCATCAACGACGCCCTCCAAACAGATTTTTGTATCAAAATTATGCAAGGCCTGGTGGGCCAGGATAATGTCGATACCGCAGTGCGTCCATCCATGGGGGCTGAAGACTTTTCGTTTATGCTGCAGCAACTTCCAGGCTGTTATGTATGGATAGGTAACGGCCACGGCGATCATCGCACAGGCGGCCACGGCACAGGCCCCTGTATGCTGCATAATGGCAGCTACGACTTCAACGACACCATCATCCCTATTGGGGTCACCTATTGGATAGAGCTGGCTAAACAGTGGCTAGCTGTCCACACGGAGCAATCATCTTGAGTCAACAACCCCTATCAGACGGCCTGCCACCGCCTGAACGCCACGCTGTTCTGCGCGTCATGCCGCAGCCATCCGACGCCAACATACATGGCGATGTGTTTGGCGGCTGGATCATGTCGCAAGTAGACATCGCAGGTTCCATACCTGCCACGCGTCGGGCCATGGGACGCGTAGCTACCGTTGCAGTCAATGCATTCACCTTTAAACACCCTGTATTTGTCGGCGACCTGGTCAGTTTTTACGCCGAAATCCTGCGTACTGGAACGACCTCGATTACTGTGTCAGTCGAAGTCTATGCCGAACGTCAGCGCATGGACCATGACGTCATCAAGGTTACCGAAGCGGTACTTACTTACGTTGCCACTGACGACCAGCGCCAGCGCCGCCCGCTACCCACCGTTTAACACCACAAGGTTTGCCTATGTTGGATACTCAAGTCAAGCCTGAGTCCGCGCCCATCGTAATTTTGCGCCGGCTAGACCCCGAAGACGCACAGCTGGCTCTGCAACAACTGCAGGGCATACTTAAGCGCCAAGAGGTCGTGGACGCTTTGTCACGTCGCCACGAAGAGGACGAAGACGGCTCCAATCTGCTTGAAGGTATGCTGAACCGCCAGCATGAAGACGAAATCCGCACACTGATCAATGATCTGCACCCTGCGGATATCGCCTTCATACTGGAGTCGCTGCCAGAACAAGAACGCCAGGCTGTCTGGCAACTGGTGGGCGCCGAACACGACGCCGACATTTTGCTGGAAGTCGATGATTGGGCGCGTGAGTCCCTGATCAAGTCCATGGACCATGATGATCTGGTGGCTGCCACCAGCACCATGGATGCCGATGAAATCGCCGACCTGGTCGACGACCTGCCTCCAGGCGTCATTGCCGAAGTCCAAAAAGGGCTGACAGACGAAGAGCGTGCGCAACTGCTGGAAGCCATGGGCTACCCCGAAGACACGGTGGGCGCCATCATGGACTTCGAGATGGTCAGGGTACGCGAAGACATTACCCTGGAAGTCGTGCTGCGCTATCTGCGCCGCCTGCAGGAATTGCCCGACCATACTGACCAGATTTTTGTAGTTGACCGGGAAGACAAGCTGCAAGGTACGCTGTATTTGTCCAAGCTGCTGGTTAATGAACCCGAACGTACCGTGTCCAGCGTCATGAGCACCGATTACCTGACGCTGAACCCACTGGACTCTGACGCAGACGCCGCCAGCGCCTTCGAACGCTACGATCTGGTATCAGCCCCTGTCACTGACGATAAAAACCGCCTGATAGGCCGCGTAACCATTGCTGAAGTGGTTGACGTCCTCCAGGAAGACTCCCAAGAACAAGCTCTGTCACGTGCAGGTCTGCAAGAAGAAGACATCTTCGCTCCTGTTTACAGTGCCTTGCGCAACCGAGCACCCTGGCTGCTGATCAACCTATGTACGGCATCCATAGCATCACTGGTGGCCTCGCGCTTCGAGGAAACCGTCAGCACTATTGTCATACTGGCCTTTCTGATGTCTATCGTCGCGGGTATAGGCGGGAACTCGGGCAATCAAACCATGACCATGATCATACGCGCCCTGGCAGTAGGTCGCGTCACTGGCGCCAACACCTGGCAATTGGTGAAACGGGAAATGACGGTAACCTTTTTGGTGGGCGCCTGTGGCAGCCTGGTGGCGGCCAGCTTCGCCTGGGCCATTTCGGGTTCAGTGTCGATTGCGCTGGTAATGATGGCAGCCATGATAGGCAATATGCTGATAGGGGCAACGCTAGGTGTGCTGATCCCCATAATGCGGGATCGTTTTGGCAAAGATCCTGCAGTGGGATCTTCGGTACTGCTAACCTTTGCGACTGACTCGCTGGGCTTCTTTATTTTCCTGGGCCTGGCGACCTTGTTCCTGATCTAGCCCTATGGGCTAGATCAGGAAATGGACTTATGCCAGTTTGCCGTGGCAGTGCTTGTATTTCTTGCCACTGCCACAAGGGCAGGCTTCATTGCGCCCTACTTTGGGCACGGCCGTCCCCGTAGCGTTATCTTCCATACCCAAACCCAGATCCTCGCCACTTAAGACGGCATCGTAGTCAGAGTGATGATAAGTCACATTTTCCAGATTGTCGGAGATGGGCTCTTCGACCTCGACTTGTTCGGGCGACTGTATCTTGACCGTCAGCAAAACGCGCACAACTTCGCTGCGTATACGATCCAGCATGCTGGAAAACAATTCGAAGGCTTCGCGCTTGTATTCCTGCTTGGGGTCTTTTTGGGCATAGCCACGCAGGTGTATACCCTGACGCAGGTGATCCAATGAAGACAGATGACCGCGCCAGTGCGTGTCTATGGATTGCAGCAGCATAGAACGCTCGAAGGGCGCCCATTGCTCGTGACCAACCAAGTCCACCTTTTGTTGATACAAACGGTCGGCTTCGTCGACGATGCGTTCCAGCACGTCGTCATCAGTCAAGCTGGGTTCTTTTTCCAGCATTTCGGTTAATGGCATGACAATTTGCCAATCAGATTCCAGCGTCACCTGCAAACCTGCTACATCCCATTGCTCTTCCATGGATTCTTCAGGGATGAAGGAACGCACGACTTCCACCATGGTGGCCTGACGCAGGTTGGCGATGGTATCGCCCACATCCGAAGTTTCCAGGACTTCATTACGCTGGGTGTACAAAACCTTGCGCTGATCGTTGGCTACGTCGTCATATTGCAGCAATTGCTTGCGAATATCGAAGTTACGGCCTTCCACCTTGCGCTGAGCGGACTCAATGGAGCGCGACACCATGCGAGCCTCGATGGGTTCGCCCTCTGGTAAACGCAAGCGCTCCATGATGGCACGCACGCGATCACCCGCAAAGATCCGCATCAGCGAGTCTTCAAGCGACAGATAGAAGCGCGATGAGCCCGGGTCACCCTGACGCCCGGCACGGCCACGCAACTGGTTATCAATACGGCGCGATTCATGACGCTCGGTACCGATAATACGCAGACCGCCCGCGGCCTTGACCGCCGCGTTGGCTGGCGCCCATTCATCCTTGATCTGCTGAATACGGGCTTCCTGTTCTTCAACAGAGATGCTGTTATCAGCATGGATAATGGCAACCTGCTTTTCTACGCTGCCACCCAGCACGATGTCAGTACCACGACCCGCCATGTTGGTCGCTATTGTGATGTGGCCTGGCTTGCCCGCTTCGGCAACGATCTCGGCTTCGCGAGCATGTTGTTTGGCGTTCAGCACTTCGTGAGGCAGTTTGACTTGATCCAACAGCCCCGACAGCAGCTCGGAGTTCTCGATACTGGTGGTACCCACCAGCACAGGCTGACCGCGCTTGTGACAGTCCTTGATGTCCTCAAGGATGGCGTTGTATTTTTCCTTATCCGTCTTGAAAACCTGGTCATTCTGATCCACGCGCGCCATAGGACGGTTGGTGGGAATGATCACGGTTTCCAGCGTATAGATTTCCTGGAACTCGTAGGCTTCGGTGTCAGCCGTACCCGTCATGCCGCCCAGCTTTTCGTACATCCGGAAGTAGTTCTGGAAGGTAATCGACGCCAGCGTCTGGTTTTCGTTCTGGATGCGCACGCCTTCTTTGGCTTCCACCGCTTGGTGCAAGCCATCGGACCAGCGCCGTCCCGCCATCAGGCGACCGGTGAACTCGTCAACAATAACGACTTCATCGTCCTGGACCACATACTGCTGATCGCGGAAAAACAAGGTGTGGGCGCGCAATGCCACCATCAAGTGGTGCATCAGCGATATATTGCGCGGGTCATACAAGGACTCGCCATCGGGCAATATGCCCTGCTGCACCAGCAGGCCTTCGGCTTTTTCGTGGCCAGCTTCGGACAAATGAACCTGTTGGCCTTTTTCGTCTACCCAGTAATCGCCCTCTGGCTCGGGTTCCTGGGGCTTGGGCTCTTCGGCCATGCGTGTCAGCATGGGCGGTACCACATTCATGCTGGTGTAAAGCTCGGTGTTGTCTTCAGCCTGGCCAGAAATAATCAATGGCGTGCGGGCTTCGTCAATCAGAATGGAGTCAACCTCGTCCACGATAGCGAAGAACAAGGGGCGCTGACGGCGGTCTTCAGCACGGTATTCCATGTTGTCGCGTAGATAGTCAAAACCGTACTCGTTGTTCGTGCCATAGGTAATATCGGCCTGATACGCAGCACGCTTTTCGTCGTTGTCTTGCTGTGGCACAACCACACCTACCGACATACCCAGAAAAGTATATAACCTGCCCATCCATTCAGCGTCGCGACGTGCCAGGTAATCGTTGACCGTCACTACGTGCACGCCCTGGCCTGCCAGCGCATTCAGGTAGACCGATAGCGTGGCCATCAGGGTTTTACCCTCGCCGGTACGCATTTCAGCGATTTTCCCGTCATGCAGTGCAATCGCGCCCAACAACTGGACATCGAAGTGGCGCATGCCAAAAACACGTTTACTGGCTTCGCGCACTATGGCAAAAGCCTCGTTCAGCAGCGAGTCCAGCGACGCGCCATCAGCAACACGCTGACGCAGTAGCGCAGTTTTCGCCTGTAGTTCAGTATCGCTTAGCGCCTCCATGCCAGGTTCCAACGCATTAATTTGCGCGACCTGCTTGCGGTACTGCTTAAGTAATCTGTCGTTACGACTACCAATTAGCTTTTTTAGCAAAGAAACCATTCTTGTGTCGTTGCTGCAAACCACAACGCCATACAGCGTAAGGTTCACACACCTGTCATTGGGGGTTGGCGGATGGAACCGCAGGAAAACGGTACAGTTTAACGCACCTGCGCCTGTGTGGTAAGTTCAGGCAGCGTAGCGCCTGCCATCAACTGTCCCGAAGTATCCGGTTTAGCTAAAAACAAGGTGGGATCCAAGGGGTGTCCGGCCATGCGAACTTCGAAATGCAAGTGCGAACCCGTAGAGCGTCCAGTCGAGCCGACCTTTGCTACCAACTGACCTTTTTCAACCACATCACCGGGCTTAACGTGCAGCGAGGACGCATGGGCGTAACGTGTCACCAAGCCATTGCCGTGATCAATTTCAACCATCTTCCCGTACCCGGACACGGCACGCGCCTGGGCAACGACACCGCCCGATGCGGCATGGATGGATGTGCCTCTGGGCGCAGCAAAATCCAGTCCTTCATGCATAGCGTGACGCCCGGTCACCGGATTGCGCCGCCAGCCAAACGAAGAACTTAACCATGGATAATTTACCGGGGTGTACGTAGGCAGGCTGGCTTCCAAGCCTGCACGTCGGGTCATGACCAGATCCAGCATGGTCAGGCCATCTTGTTGCGCCAGCAACTGCTGCTGTAGGCTATCCAATTGACGCCCCACCCCTTCGGCCGTCCAGTCGGCATTGTCCTCTGGGGTCAGGTAATCCATGACGGCTACCTGGGGCTGATCCAGGCTAGCCTGAATTTCGGGGTCGGTATAGAACACACCAGCGGCTTCGGCGACACGCTTGCTAAGGCCATTCATGGCAATCACACGCGCCTGCAAATCACCAATACGAGTGGCCAGCACACTGACATTTTCACGGATATAGGCCGAATCACGGGCGGCCTGCTGGCTAATCAGACGTTGCTGATCCATACTAAGCACGGGCGGCGCATTAAAATAGGCTTGCGCCCATGCGCCTGCCATGGCCGCAAACGTCAGGGCGCCACATGCCGCCAGCGCCATGAAGCCACGCTTTAGCGTATTAGGTCGCGCATAGGCTGTAGAATCAGATGAAGATTGCTGCATAAACCTTAATTTCACGTATTTTTCCTATAGATATTTACTATGTCCGACGCCAACGTCCGCGGATCACATCACTCTCAGCCCGCTACATTAGCGCTAAGCTGGCTGGATGGGGATCAGCACGGGTCGCAAGTGCTGGCAACAGCACGCCATTTGCTGGCTGCTGAACAGGCAATACAGCACGTATTGCCCACGCCCTTAAATCTGGGCTGCAAGGTTGCACGTATAGACAGACAGCACATTACCCTGGCAGTTCCCAGCGCAGCATACGCTTCCAAGCTTCGTCAGCTTGGACCACGCATCCTGGAGCACTTGAAAGACAATGGATGGAACCTTACTGAAATAAGCTTCAAGGTTCAAGGCGGGTTACACAAAACCCAGACAAAAGTAACACAACGCCAGGTTGTGCCGCTGGATGACAAGGCACTTGCGGCCTTTGACACCCTAAGGCTGGGCTTGAGCCCTGGCCCCTTGTCTGACGCGATCAGCAAGCTGCTGTCGCGTCACAGAAGTTAGGCTAGCTGCCATTCCCGGGTGAATGCCTTGGGTGCTTCCGACGATTCATAGGTGACAATTTCCCAGGCATCTTGCTGGGCCAGCAAGGCCCGCGCCAATTGGTTATTCAGCCCATGTCCAGATTTGCACGCTACATAGCGAGCGACCAAAGGCTTGCCGATTAAGTACAAGTCACCGATGGCATCAAGAATTTTATGCTTTACGAACTCGTCGTCGTAACGTAAGCCATCCGTGTTCAGTACACGGTATTCATCCATAACGATGGCGTTATCCAAACTGCCACCACGCGCCAGGCCAGCAGCGCGCAGGGCCTCGACTTCGCTGACAAAGCCAAAAGTACGGGCTCGAGCTATGGTTTTAACGTAAGAATCAGTGGCAAAGTCCACTTGAGCAAAATTAGCGGTGGAATCTATTGCTGGGTGCTGAAAGTCAATGGCAAATGACAAAGCATAGCCATCATAGGGTTCCAGGCGTGCCCACTTCAGATCATCGCCTTCGCCTTCGCGGATTTCAACGGCTTTCAGCACACGCAGGAACTTCTTGGGTGCAGCTTGCTCTTCCAAACCGGCGGAGCGCAGCAGATACACAAACGTACCAGCACTACCATCCATGATGGGGACTTCTTCGCCGTTGATATCGATGTGCAGATTATCAACACCCAAGCCAGCCAACGCCGACATCAGGTGCTCAACCGTAGAAACGCGCACATTGCCTTGTTGCAAGACCGACGCCATGCGGGTATTACCCACCTGGTCGGCACGCGCAGGTAAATCGACCACTTCAGGTAAATCTACCCGATGGAAAACGATGCCGGTATCAGGTGCGGCAGGACGCAAGGTGATTTCAACCCGCCGTCCCGAATGCAGGCCGACGCCTTTTGTGCTGATGGTTTTCTGTATGGTGCGTTGACGAATCATAATTGGTGCTATTGCTTCCAGCCGAAAAACCGGAACGATGAAGAATAGGTCATTGTAACGTTTTTCAGGGTAAACCACTAAAAAATGCAAAGTCGCGCCTCTCCGGGGAAGTGAGAGACGCGACCATTGCGCCCTGTCATGAAAACACGTTTTCGGGACAGGATATGTGAGTCCTACTAACTAAGCCGTAATAACACGGCCCCTAATCAGTCGGCTTGCTTACGCAAAAAAGCGGGGATATCGAAGTGATCCATACCCGCTGTTTCTAGCGCACGCACCTGGCTGGAAGCCTGGCTACGTGTGCGGATTACAGCAGGGACGTCCGAATTCGAGAAATCGTGACCGCTATGCGTGATCTCGTCGTACGTACCAGTACGACGTACTTCACTATGCACCAGTTGTGGCTTGGCTACTGCCACACCACCACCCAGGCCTGTCGCCACGACGGTAACCCGCAGGTTTTCACCCATGGATTCATCGTAGGCCGTACCAAAGATGACGGTTGCATCTTCAGCGGCATAACCACGTATGGTGTCCATGATTTCGCGGGTTTCACGCATTTTCAGGGAGCGACTGGATGTAATATTCACCAGCATGCCACGTGCGCCATGCAAATCCACGCCTTCCAGCAATGGGCAGGCAATAGCACGTTCGGCGGCGACGCGCGCACGATCCGAACCAGCGGCAATCGATGTACCCATCATGGCTTGTCCAGGTTCGCCCATAATGGTTTTCACGTCTTCAAAGTCAACGTTGACGTTACCTTCGACGTTGATGATCTCGGCAATGCCTGCGCAAGCGTTGTGCAAGACATCGTCAGCCGACTTGAAGCAGTCTTCCTGTGTAGCGTCTTCATCCATCAAGTCGTACAGGTTTTCGTTCAGTACGACAATCAGGGAATGGACGTGCTTGGACAGTTCAGCGATACCGTCCTCGGCCATTTTCATGCGCTTGTTACCTTCGAACAGGAATGGCTTGGTCACCACGCCTACCGTCAGTATGCCCAGTTCCTTGGCAACTTCAGCCACGACAGGACCTGCGCCGGTACCCGTACCGCCGCCCATACCCGCCGTGACGAACACCATATTGGCGCCAGTCAATGCCGCACGAATTTCTTCGCGTGCAGTTTCAGCGGCAGCACGACCTTGCTCGGGTTTGGCGCCAGCGCCCAGACCAGTACGGCCCAAACGAATTTGCACAGGTGCTTCGCTGGTGGCTAGTGCCTGACCATCGGTATTGGCACAAATGAAGTCTACGCCGCTAACGCCTGAACGTATCATATGGGACACGGCATTACCGCCCGCACCGCCCACACCCACTACTTTAATTACTGTGCCGCTAACACTAGTGTCCAGCATTTCAAATTTCATCATGATCGACTCCCTCACATATCCAAAAAAGCGATAAATACAAAAAAATTCCCCGGTACTACTTTCTTATTTGCACTAATTCATGAACCACTCTTTCATGCGTGCCAGCAGGGTTTTAAAGCTGCCCTTTTGCTGTGCTACCTTACGTCCGCGCGCCCGTTGAACGCGAGCTTCACCTAACAGCCCCATCACGGTAGAAAAACGCGGATTGCGCATGACATCAGCCAGGCTGCCCTGGTAAATAGGAACAGCCATACGCACTGGCTTTAAAAATACATCTTCAGCCAGTTCCACCACGCCGGGCATTAACGACGTGCCACCGGTCAACACCACACCGGAAGCCAGCAAATCCTCGTAGCCCGACTCATGGACGATTTGCTGTACAAAAGTAAATAGCTCTTCGACACGCGGCTCTATGACCGCGCCCAGTGCCTGACGCTTGACCTGACGATTTGGCCTATCACCCAAGCCAGGCACTTCAATCTGCTCATCCGCACCCGCCAGCACCTGCTTGCCTATGCCGTAACGCAGTTTGATTTCCTCGGCGTCTGGCGTAGGCGTACGCAGCATGGCAGCGATATCGTTGGTAATCTGATCGCCTGCAATAGGCACGACCGCGGTATGGCGTATGGCGCCACCCGTAAAAATTGCGATATCTGTAGTGCCACCGCCTATGTCCACCAGCACCACACCCAGCTCTTTTTCGTCCGCCGTCAGACACGCCTGACTGGAGGCCAGTGGCTGCAACATCAGATCCTGGACTTCAAGGCCGCAACGGCGTACGCACTTGACGATGTTCTGGGCCGCGCTGACCGCGCCAGTCACAATATGCACCCTGACTTCCAGGCGCAGGCCGCTCATGCCTATGGGCTCGCGTATGTCTTCTTGAGAGTCCACAATGAACTCCTGGGTCAGCACATGCAGCACTTGCTGGTCAGTGGGGATATTCACAGCCTTGGCGGTTTCAATCACACGCGCCACATCGGTCGCCGTGACCTCTTTGTCCTTGACGGCAACCATGCCACTGGAGTTGAAGCTACTGATATGGCTGCCCGCAATGCCGGTATACACCTCACGGATTTTGCAATCAGCCATCAGCTCGGCCTCTTCCAAGGCACGCTGTATGGAATTAACCGTAGTTTCTATGCTGACGACCACCCCTTTGCGCATTCCTTGCGACTCATGCTGGCCCAGCCCCAGCACCTCGAAACGTCCTTCGGGCAAGATCTCAGCTACAACGGCCACCACTTTGCTGGTGCCGATATCGAGTGCAACGATCAGGTCCTTGATGTCACGGGTCATAGTTCTTTTATTTCACAGATAAAGTAGTAACAGGAGCCAACGTAATCGCAAATCCGTTGGGGTAACGTAAATCGGCACTGCTAATGGCACGTCCATCCAAACGTTGTGCCAACGTGGGCCAGGCTTCGACAAAACGCTCTATGCGCGCGGCGAAAGGCAAGGCACCAGAGCGGCCATGCGGGTCAGCCACGTCGGCGGCGGGATCTCGTCCCAGGCTTAGATGCAGGCCATCGGACAACATGACTTCCCAGGCATAGCGCGGGCTCAGCGTGACCTCTTGAATACCCAGATTCAAAGGCGCAAACCAGCGGGTAATTTCCGCATAACGCTGAACCACCAGACGCTCCGAACTTTCAGGCCCATTCAGATGCGGCAAATTGGCATCATCCGGCAACTGGCCCTGATTGGCGCTAAAGGCTTCGCCCCAGGTGTTAATCATCTGGTTTTCATTCCATAACGCCAACGGTTGCTGCTCTTCTATTTGCACACTTAATGCATCCGGCCAGACGCGACGTATGCTGGCACGTCGCACCCAGGGCACGGTTTCTATCAAGCGACGAGCGTCCTCAAGATTGACCGAGAAGAAATTGCCGGTCAGGTTGCCCGCCAAGGTAGTACGTACCGATTCCGTGGACACAAAACTAAGCACATCGGCCTTCTGCCCTTCGATTTCCACTTTGGCTATCGTGAAGTAAGGGCGTTGCGCCACCCAGACGACCGCGCCCGCCAACAGAGCAAACACCGCCAGCAAAGCCAGCGAGTTCGCAATCAGGTTGGTGAGACGGGCGTCTGTAAACATCATCAGCCTCCGGAACGCTTAGGTGGCGTCTGAACTTTGCACGATGCATCAGACAGTATCGCCACGCACAGCTGGGCGTAGCTCATGCCGACAGCAGCGGCGCTCATGGGTACCAAGGAATGGTTAGTCATACCTGGTGAGGTGTTCATTTCCAACAACCACGGCTGGCCAGCGC
>JAGOAJ010000053.1 GCA_017983955.1 Burkholderiaceae bacterium | reverse complement strand
AACCCGTGGTTGAAATTGTGTCCGGCCTGGAGCGCCGTGTCGATCTGGTAGTTTCGGTCGCCGATATTGAAAAAGAAGTCCAGGCCCAGCTGAAGCGTGTAGCGCGTACTGCAAAAGTACAGGGCTTCCGCCCCGGCAAGGCGCCTTTGTCGCTTATAGAGCGTAGCCATGGCCCAGGCATACGCTATGACGTCGTCAATTCGGAAATTGGACGTACGCTGGACAAAATCCTTGAAGAGGCCGACGTTCGCGTGGCTGGTACGCCAACACTAGAGCCCAAAACTGAAGGCGTGGACGAAGGTTCCATGGCGTTCTCCGCTACCTTTGAGGTTTATCCCGAAGTGACTGTTCCCGACTTGGCTACATTAGAAGTCAAGCGCGTGCAGGCTCAGGTGGGCGACGACGAAGTGCAGCGCACCATAGATATCCTGCGCAAGCAACGCGCCAGCTACGAAGTCACCGAAGGTCGCGAGGCTCAAGACAGCGATCGCGTTACGCTGGACTTTGCAGGCACCATAGACGGTGTCGCCTTTGAAGGCGGCTCTGCCGAAAGCTTCCCCTTTGTATTGGGTGAAGGCCGTATGCTGCCCGAATTTGAAACCGCCGTGCGTGGTATGAAAGCTGGCGAAAGTAAAACTTTCCCCTTAGCTTTCCCCGAAGACTACGGCAGCGACGAAGTCGCCGGTAAAACCGCCGAATTCAAGATTACGGTCAAAGACGTGGCTATTGCCGTGTTGCCTGAACTGAACGACGAGTTTGCCAAATCGCTGGGTCAACCCGAAGGCGATGTTGCAAAGCTGCTGACTGAAGTGCGTAGCAACATAGAACGTGAAACCAAGGCGCGCGCTCAGGCTCGCACCAAGGGCAGCGTTATGGACGCTCTGGCCGTGGCATGCACGTTTGACGTGCCCAAGGCTTTGATCGCCAGCGACAGCGAAGGTCGTGTTGCTCAGGCTCGCGAAGAACTCAAGCAGCGTGGCGTGCCTAATGCCGACACTATGCCTATACCTGCTGACGCCTTTGCCGCAGAATCCGAGCGTCGTGTACGTCTGGGCCTGTTGGTGTCTGAATTGGTGAAAACCGCAGATCTGCAAGCCAAGCCCGAACAAGTACGTGCCCGCATCGAGGAATTCGCTCAAAACTACGAGCAGCCTGCTGATGTGGTTGCCTACTACCTGGCAGACCGCCAGCGTCGCGCCGAAATCGAAGCCATCGTGCTGGAAGACAACGTGGTTGAATACGTTCTTGCCAACGCCAAGGTTACTGACGAAGACGTCGCTTTTGACGAACTCATGGGAACAAACTAATGTCGCGTTTTACCGATTTTTACGCATCAATGAATGGTGGCAACTCCGTAACTCCTTCTGGGTTGGGATATGTGCCTATCGTGATCGAACAGTCGGGTCGTGGCGAGCGTTCTTACGATATCTATTCCCGCTTGCTGCGCGAACGCATCATTTTTTTTGTTGGCCCGGTCAACGACCATACGGCCAACCTGGTGGTGGCGCAGCTGCTGTTTCTGGAATCAGAGAATCCTGATAAGGACATCTCCCTGTATATCAACTCGCCAGGCGGGTCGGTTTATGCGGGGATGGCTATCTACGACACCATGCAGTTCGTTAAACCAGATATATCTACTTTGTGCACGGGCATTGCGGCCAGCATGGGCGCTTTCCTGTTGTCCGCGGGTACCAAGGGCAAGCGTTACAGTCTGCCCAACTCGCGCATCATGATCCATCAGCCTTCTGGCGGTACCCAGGGCCAGGCCACGGACATACAGATACAGGCGCGTGAAATCCTGAATCTGCGCGACCGACTCAATGGCATACTGGCTACAAATACTGGTCAAACCATAGAGCGTATTGCTGAAGACACCGAACGTGATAACTTCATGTCGGCAGAAGAAGCGGTAGCATATGGGCTGGTGGACAAAGTACTGGTCTCTCGTCGCGACGAAGTCTAGGGTTATCCGGACGGCGGGGCGCTTGTTGTGCACCGCCGAGTCACCCCACAGGTAAACCCTGGTTTACTTGTTTATTGAATTGATCAAAGAGTTCTATGTCCGAAAAAAAAGGATCGGCCGACGATAAAGTGTTGCAGTGTTCTTTTTGCAACAAAAGCCAGCATGAGGTACGCAAGCTCATTGCCGGGCCGTCGTCTGTCTTTATATGCGACGAATGCATTGACCTTTGCAACGATATCATCGTCGAGGAATCGCAGGATGCTGCACGGGATGCCATTCGTAACGAATTGCCTACGCCACATGAAATCAAGGGTTTCCTTGATGGCTATGTCATAGGCCAGGACACGCCCAAACGTAATCTTGCTGTGGCTGTTTACAACCACTACAAGCGCATACGTTATGGCGAGGTCAAGGGTGATGATGTCGAGCTGTCCAAAAGCAATATTTTGCTGATAGGGCCTACAGGCTCGGGTAAAACCTTGCTGGCTCAAACCTTGGCGCGCATGCTGGATGTGCCTTTTGTGATGGCCGACGCCACCACACTGACCGAAGCCGGTTATGTGGGTGAAGACGTCGAAAATATCGTGCAAAAGCTGCTGCAAGCATGTAATTATGATGTTGAAAAAGCCCAGCGTGCCATTATCTATATCGATGAAATCGATAAGATATCGCGTAAGTCTGATAATCCGTCCATTACCCGTGATGTCTCGGGCGAGGGCGTACAGCAGGCCTTGCTCAAGTTGATCGAAGGCACAGTGGCTTCGGTCCCACCCCAGGGCGGTCGTAAGCATCCCAATCAGGACTTCGTCCAGATAGATACCACTAACATTTTATTTATTGTTGGTGGTGCATTCGATGGCCTGGAAAAGGTCATACGCGATCGCACCGAGAAATCCGGCATAGGGTTTTCGGCGTCTGTGCGTGCCAAAAACGAACGAGGCGTGGGCGAACTATTTGCCGAAGTAGAGCCCGAAGACCTGATTAAGTTCGGGCTGATCCCTGAGCTGGTAGGGCGCTTGCCTGTGGTGGCTACTCTGGAAGAACTCCAGGAAGACACCTTGGTCCGTATTTTGACGGAACCAAAAAATGCGTTGGTCAAGCAGTTCCAGAAACTTTTCCATATGGAAGAAGTCGAACTGGAAATCCAACCCGATGCGTTGACAGCGATCGCAAAACGGGCGATCAAGCGGCGCACCGGCGCCCGTGGCTTGCGTTCTATCCTGGAACAAGCCTTGCTGGGCACTATGTATGATCTGCCATCCAACAAAGATGTGGTCAAGGTAGTGCTGGATGAAAACACCATAGAAGGCAAAAGCCAGCCTATACTTATCTACGCGGACAAAGACGCGGCCAGTCCAGAGGGAGCTCCACCCTTGGACGGTAAGAAACTCAAAGGTGCTGCTGCATAAAAGGGCGTACAGGGTGGATGGCGTCGGCTAATGCGGTCGCTACCCTTGAAATTCTGGCTATCGTCACTACATACAGCTACAGGTAGTACTTAAAAGGGAGGCCCTGGCTTCCCTTTTGCATCTCAAGTAAATCTTAAGGAAATTACTATGTCTGCGAGCCAGATTCTTTCTTCAGAACCAACGGACTTGCCACTATTGCCTTTGCGCGATGTCGTCGTATTTCCGCACATGGTGATTCCCCTGTTCGTTGGCCGTCCCCGCTCCATCAAAGCGCTGGAACTTGCCATGGAGGCAGGCAACAATATTATGCTGGTGGCTCAGAAGTCCGCCGGCAAAGACGACCCCACACCCGACGATCTGTATGAAATCGGCTGTGCGGCCAGCATACTGCAAATGCTTAAGCTGCCCGACGGCACAGTCAAGGTGCTGGTCGAGGGCGTGCAGCGCGCTCGTATACGTTCTGTTAGTGATGCCGACAGTCATTTCATGGCTGTGGTTGTTCCTGTGGAAGCCGACGAAGGCGAAGAGTCCGAGGCAGAAGCCTTGCGCCGTGCCGTGGTCGGTCAATTCGAGCAATACGTCAAGCTGAACAAAAAGATTCCTCAGGAAATCCTGGCGTCGCTTAGCGGCCTGGACGATGCAGGCCGACTGGCTGATACCATTTCCGCCCATCTGCCGCTTAAGTTGGAACAAAAACAGCGCATGCTGGAAATCCTGGGCACGGCCGAACGGCTGGAAAGCCTATTGGCCCAGCTTGAATCTGAAATAGACATTCTTCAGGTCGAAAAGCGGATACGCGGCCGCGTCAAAAAACAGATGGAAAAAAGCCAGCGCGATTACTATCTGAACGAGCAGGTCAAAGCCATACAGAAGGAATTGGGCGAAGGCGAAGAAGGCGCTGACATCGAAGAGCTGGAAAAGAAAATTGCCGATGCGCAATTGCCCAAGGAAGCTCAGAAGAAAGCCGACGCTGAATTGAAAAAGCTTAAGCTGATGTCACCTATGTCGGCAGAAGCCACTGTGGTGCGCAACTACATTGATACATTGATTGGTTTGCCTTGGCGCAAAAAAAGCCGTATCAACGCCTCTATCACCAATGCTGAAGTAGTCCTGGATGCAGATCACTATGGTCTGGAAAAGGTCAAAGAACGCATTGTTGAATATCTGGCGGTGCAGCAGCGTGTCGACAAGCTCAAAGCTCCCATACTGTGTCTGGTTGGCCCTCCCGGCGTAGGTAAAACCTCCTTGGGGCAGTCCATTGCCCGTGCCACTAACCGCAAGTTCGTGCGCATGGCCTTGGGCGGTGTACGTGACGAAGCTGAAATCCGTGGTCATAGGCGTACTTACATAGGCTCTATGCCAGGCAAGATTTTGCAGAACATGTCCAAGGTGGCCGTGCGCAATCCTTTGTTCCTACTGGATGAAATTGACAAAATGGGCGCTGACTTCCGTGGCGACCCTTCGTCGGCTTTGCTTGAGGTCCTGGACCCCGAACAAAACCATACCTTCCAGGATCACTATGTCGAGGTCGATTTCGATCTGTCCGACGTCATGTTCGTGGCAACCAGCAATACGCTGAACATCCCACCAGCGTTGCTGGACAGGATGGAAGTAATACGGTTGTCGGGTTATACCGAAGATGAAAAGGTGCACATCGCCATAGATCACCTGATGCCCAAGCTCATGAAGAACAATGGCGTACGCGAAGGCGAAATGCTGATTGAAGAATCAGCAATTCGCGATATCGTGCGCTATTACACTCGTGAAGCTGGTGTACGCGCGCTGGAACGTGAAATCAGCAAGATCTGCCGCAAAGTCATCAAAAAGCTGTTGGCAGCCAACCCTGAAGCTACGAAATCGCGCGGCCGCAAGCCAGCTCCGGTAGTCTCTGCGGACCAAGTGGTGGTCAATGGCACTAACTTGGACGAATTTTTGGGCGTCAGGCGCTATTCCTTTGGCTTGGCTGAAACCGAAAACAAGGTGGGTCAGGTAACTGGCTTGGCCTGGACGGAAGTTGGCGGCGATTTGCTGACCATAGAGGCCGCTGATATGCCTGGTAAGGGCGTGGTGCTGCGTACAGGGTTGTTGGGCGACGTTATGAAAGAGTCGGTAGAGGCTGCACGCACTGTGGTGCGCGCTCGCGCCCAGCAATGGGGCATAGCCAATAGTGCCTTTGAAAAACGTGATATCCACGTGCACTTTCCCGAGGGTGCTACGCCCAAGGACGGTCCATCAGCAGGTATCGCGATCACGACGGCCATGGTGTCAGCCCTAACAGGCATACCCGTCAGGGCTGATGTTGCCATGACAGGCGAAATCACCCTGCGTGGCGAGGTCTTGCCCATAGGCGGACTCAAAGAAAAGCTGTTGGCGGCTCAGCGTGGCGGGATCAAGGTTGTGATGATTCCCGAAGAAAACGTCAAGGACCTGGCCGAAATTCCTGACAACGTTAAAAACCACCTGGAAATTATTCCTGTGCGTTGGATAGACCGAGTCCTGGAGGTAGCATTGCAGAATATGCCTACGCCATTGTCTGACGAGGAAGTAGCGCGTCTGGCTGCGGAAGCGGTAGCCGCCGCCAAGACGCCAGAGGCGTCGACTGGCGGCGTAATGAAGCACTAGTTGGTGATATCAAGCCTTAAGGCGTGATAAAGCCCTCGTAGGCAAACTGCTTACGGGGGCTTTTTTTATGTGCTAAGTACAAAGAGGGCGGTGTTGGCAGCAGAAGCAGTCAGTGCGGGATGACAGTACTAGTGCAGCGGTGAGTTGCGTATCAGGCCTACAGCGATGCCTTCGATGGAGAAGTCGTCTTGGGGGCCTATGACTATAGGCTGGTAGTCGGGGTTTTCCGGCAATAGCTCTAGACGCTTACCGGATCTGAACAGGCGTTTTACGGTGACTTCTTCACCCAGGCGAGCCACGATAATTTGTCCGTGTAGCGCTTCGGGTGCTTTTTGGACGGCCAGCAGATCGCCATCCAGTATGCCCGCGTCGCGCATGCTAAGGCCTTGTACACGCAGCAGATAGTCTGGGGTTTTGACGAACAGTGAAGGTTCTATGCCAATTTCACGTTCTATGTGTTCGGCTGCCAAGATGGGGTTGCCTGCGGCCACACGGCCTACTATAGGCACTAGCAGCTGGGTTAGGGCGTGGCTGGCTTGCGAGACGTAGTCCAGGGCCGTTGAGCGGGCTGGAGAGGCATCTGGGGCGTCGGTGAGCCGTATGCCACGTGAAGCCCCTGGGGTCAGTTCTATGGCGCCTTTTTTGGCTAGAGCGCGCAGATGATCTTCGGCAGCGTTGGCTGACTTAAAGCCCAGAGCCCGAGCGATTTCCGCACGAGTAGGCGGGAAACCCGTACGCACGATTTCGCTGCGTATAAGTTCAAGGACTTCTTTTTGACGCGTAGTAAGTTTAATAGCCATGCCTGATCCAGACTGTATTTATATACAGTCTGGATTGTCCGGCATTTTGACTAAAAAATCAAGGCAAACGACTTAGGCGAGAACTTTGGCGATGGAGGCGGTAACGTAGTCGATGTTGCGGCTGTTCAGGGCGGCTACACAAATACGGCCGCTACTGACGGCATAGATGCCGAACTCTTCGCGCAGGCGGTCGACCTGAGCGGAGGTCAGGCCAGAGTAGGAGAACATGCCACGTTGCTGCAAGACAAAATCGAAGTTTTTCGTAACGCCGTGTTCTTTAAGCTTAGCAACCAGTTGGACGCGCATCTGGCGGATGCGGTCGCGCATTTCGCCTAGTTCGTCTACCCATAGTTGATACAGTTCTGGTGTGTTCAGTATGGTGGAGACTATGGTGCCGCCATGCGTGGGCGGGTTGGAGTAGTTGGTGCGTATCACGCGTTTTAACTGGCTAAGCACGCGGGCGCTTTCATCTTTGCTGGATGAAATCAGCGTCAGCGCGCCCACGCGTTCGCCGTACAGCGAAAACGATTTGGAAAACGATGAACTGACCATCATGGTCATGTCCAGATCAGCAAATAGACGCACCACAGAGGCGTCTTCTTCCAGGCCATCGCCAAAACCTTGGTAGGCGATGTCCAGGAAGGGCACCAGGTCTTGGGCTTTCACGACCTGGGCAATTTCCTGCCATTGCGCGAAGCTGGGGTCTACGCCAGTAGGATTGTGACAGCAGGCGTGCAGGACCACGATGGTTTTAGCTGGCAGTGCCTTGAGGGCGGCCAGCATGCCGGGGAAGTCCAGGCCATGTGTGGCAGCGTCGTAATAGGGGTAGGTGTCTACGGTAAATCCAGCGCGTTCGAACAGAGCGCGGTGGTTTTCCCAGCTGGGGTTGCTGATGACAACCTTAGCTTGCGGTAACAGCTGTTTCAGGAAGTCAGCGCCAATTTTCAGGGCGCCAGTGCCGCCCAGTGCCTGGGCAGTCAGTACTCGGCCCGATGCCATCAACGCCGAACCTGCGCCCAGCAGCAGGGTCTGAGCGCCGCTGTTATAGCCTGGTATGCCTTCGATGGGCAAGTAGCCGCGTGGGGCGCCAGATTCGGCGCGGGCGATTTCGGCTTTGCGCACGGCAGCCAGCAAGGGCAGGCGGCCTTCGTCGTCGTAGTACACCCCGACGCCAAGATTTACCTTGCCGCTGCGGGGGTCTGCGTTGTATTGCTCATTAAGGCCAAGAATAGGGTCGCGAGGGGCAAGCTCGACGGTTTCGAAGAGTGATGTCATTGGGCAGGTCAGGAAGGTTAGTAGAGGAATAGGTAATAGACTGATAATAATGTGATAATAAGGGGTTTACCCTGAATGTGTCTAGCGAATGAGTAGCTCTGTGCCCGGTTTCATCAGTTATCCCGACAGTCCGTTTCAGTTATGCCAGCCGTTTGCACCGGCGGGAGATCAACCCGCGGCCATCGATGCTCTGGTCGAGGGGATAAACGATGGGCTGATGTTCCAGACCTTATTGGGAGTCACAGGTTCGGGTAAAACCTACACCATGGCTAACGTCATCGCCCGTACGGGACGGCCGGCCATCGTGTTGGCGCCCAATAAAACCCTGGCAGCGCAGCTCTATGCCGAAATGCGCGATTTCTTCCCGAATAATGCGGTCGAGTATTTCGTGTCTTACTACGATTACTACCAGCCCGAGGCCTACGTGGCTGCGCGCGATCTGTTTATTGAGAAAGACTCATCCATAAATGAACACATCGAGCAGATGCGCTTGTCGGCCACCAAAAGCCTGCTGGAACGCCGCGACACCATTATCGTGGGCACGGTGTCATGTATCTACGGTATAGGTAACCCAGGCGATTATCACGCCATGGTGCTGCTGCTGCGCACTGGTGATCGCATTGCTCGCCAGGAACTGCTGGGGCGGCTGGTGGCCATGCAGTACGAACGTAATGATACGGAATTCGTACGCGGGGTATTTCGGGCCAGGGGTGAAATTATTGATGTTTTCCCCGCCGAGCACGCCGAACTGGCCGTACGCATTACCTTGTTTGACGACGAGATCGAGTCCCTGGAGATGTTTGATCCCTTAACTGGCAAGATCAAGCAGAAAATACCGCGTTTCACGGTGTTTCCTAGCTCCCACTACGTGACTCCGCGTGAAACCGTTATGCGCGCCATAGAAACCATCAAGGTTGAGCTGCGTGAACGGGTGGCGTTCTTGGTGTCGGACGGCAAGCTGGTCGAGGCGCAGCGTCTGGAACAGCGTACTCGTTTTGACCTGGAAATGCTGCAGGAATTGGGTTTTTGCAAAGGCATTGAAAACTACTCCAGGCATTTGTCCGGGGCGCTGCCGGGCGAGCCGCCACCTACGCTGATTGATTATCTGCCAGCTGACGCCTTGATGTTCATTGACGAAAGCCACGTCACCATGGGGCAGTTAAGCGGCATGTACCGCGGCGACCGTTCGCGCAAGGAAACCTTAGTGCAATTTGGTTTCCGTCTGCCATCGGCAGTGGATAACCGACCGTTGAAGATCGAAGAGTTCGAGCAGCGCATGCGTCAGACCGTGTTCGTCTCTGCGACTCCGGCCGCTTACGAAAATGAACACACTGACAATGTCGTAGAGCAAGTGGTACGACCCACAGGGCTGGTTGACCCGATTATCGAGGTCAGGCCCGCCGTTACCCAGGTTGATGACCTGATAGGCGAGATCAAGCTTAGGGTGCAAGTCCACGAACGCGTGTTGGTTACCACCCTGACCAAACGCATGTCCGAGGACCTGACCGACTATCTGATTGAAAATGGCTTGAAGGTGCGTTATTTGCACTCGGATATCGATACCGTCGAACGCGTTGAGATCATTCGTGACCTGCGTCTGGGCGTATTTGATGTGCTGGTGGGTATTAACTTGCTGCGCGAAGGGCTAGACATCCCCGAGGTGTCGCTGGTGGCCATACTGGATGCCGACAAAGAAGGCTTTCTGCGTTCCGAGCGCAGCCTGATACAAACGATAGGGCGGGCGGCGCGTAATCTGAATGGCAGGGCAATACTCTATGCAGACCGTATTACGGACTCCATGCGCCGGGCCATGGATGAAACGGATAGGCGCAGGCACAAACAGTTGGCTTTTAACGTAGAACACGGCATTACGGCGCGCAGCATCACCAAGGCGGTGCGGGAAATGATAGATGGTGTGATGGTAACGCCAGCTATGGATCCCGCCTATGACGATATACCGGCCGCTCTTTTGCGTGACGATAAGTTATTGGCCAAAGAATTACGCCGTCTGGAAAAAGCCATGATGGACCACGCGCGTAATCTGGAGTTTGAACAGGCCGCTGCCGCCCGAGATGCATTGAATCATTTGAAGCAAAAAGCCTTGTTGTCCTAGTTCTGTTGGAAAATTCCAACAGATCAAATACATGGCTACGTGTTCCCTAGTGTTTCAAATATGTTGCAATGCAAAATCAATAAAAACTCTTGCCTTATTCCGGGTTTTCCCTCAGACTCTTGCCTCATGAATAAGGTACTTTTCGTTTGCACGGGTAATATCTGTCGCTCACC
>JAGOAJ010000052.1 GCA_017983955.1 Burkholderiaceae bacterium | reverse complement strand
CGTCCTGTCACCATAGGCTATATGCACTATCTGAAACTGCACCACTTGGTTGACGACAAGATGCACGCGCGTTCTACTGGACCTTACTCGCTAGTAACTCAGCAGCCGCTGGGTGGTAAAGCTCAGTTCGGTGGCCAGCGTTTTGGTGAGATGGAGGTCTGGGCGCTGGAAGCTTACGGCGCCGCCTACACCTTGCAGGAAATGCTGACGGTCAAGTCCGATGACATCGCAGGCCGTACTAAGGTCTACGAGAACATCGTCAAGGGCGACCACGTCATCGACGCCGGTATGCCAGAGTCGTTCAACGTTCTGGTCAAAGAAATTAGATCTCTGTCTCTGGACATGGATTTGGAGCGTAAATAATGAAAGCGCTACTCGATTTATTTAAACAAGTCTCGCAAGACGAGCAATTCGACGCCATTAAAATTGGTATCGCATCGCCCGAGAAAGTGCGGTCGTGGTCTTTCGGTGAAGTTCGCAAGCCGGAAACCATCAACTACCGTACCTTCAAACCGGAACGCGATGGTCTGTTCTGCGCCAAAATCTTTGGCCCAGTCAAAGACTACGAATGCCTTTGCGGTAAGTACAAGCGCCTCAAGCATCGTGGTGTGATCTGCGAAAAGTGTGGCGTAGAAGTTACCGTGGCCAAAGTGCGTCGCGAACGCATGGCTCACATCGAACTGGCCAGCCCAGTTGCGCACATCTGGTTCCTGAAGAGTCTGCCCTCGCGTTTGGGTATGGTTCTGGACATGACATTGCGCGATATCGAGCGTGTCCTGTACTTTGAAGCATGGTGCGTAATCGAACCCGGCATGACCCCGCTGAAACGCGGTCAGATCATGTCCGACGACGATTTCCTGGCCAAAACCGAGGAATACGGCGACGACTTCCACGCCCTGATGGGTGCGGAAGCCGTACGCGAACTGTTGCGCTCTATCGATATAGACCGTGACGTTGAAACGCTGCGCGCCGAACTGAAAGCCACGGCATCAGACGCCAAGATCAAGAAAATTTCCAAGCGCTTGAAAGTGCTGGAAGGTTTCCAGAAGTCCGGTATTAAACCTGACTGGATGATCATGGAAGTGCTGCCCGTGTTGCCGCCCGACCTGCGCCCGCTGGTGCCGCTGGACGGTGGCCGGTTTGCTACCTCCGACCTGAACGACTTATATCGTCGCGTCATCAACCGGAACAACCGCCTGAAGCGTTTGTTGGAACTGAAAGCACCCGACATTATCTTGCGCAACGAAAAGCGCATGCTGCAGGAGTCCGTAGACTCGCTGCTGGATAACGGTCGTCGCGGTAAGGCCATGACAGGCGCCAACAAGCGTCAGCTCAAGTCCTTGGCCGACATGATCAAGGGTAAAAGCGGTCGCTTCCGTCAGAACTTGCTGGGTAAGCGCGTGGACTACTCCGGTCGTTCCGTTATTGTGGTGGGCCCGCAGCTAAAACTGCACGAATGTGGCCTGCCCAAGCTGATGGCGTTGGAACTGTTCAAACCCTTTATTTTCAATCGTTTGGAAATCATGGGTCTGGCTACCACCATCAAGGCTGCCAAGAAGCTGGTCGACACTCAGGAACCCGTGGTTTGGGACATCCTGGACGAGGTCATACGCGAACACCCCGTCATGCTGAACCGTGCGCCTACGCTGCACCGTCTGGGTATTCAGGCATTTGAACCCGTCCTGATCGAAGGTAAGGCTATACAGCTGCACCCGCTGGTGTGTGCTGCGTTTAACGCTGACTTTGACGGCGACCAGATGGCCGTACACGTGCCACTGTCGCTGGAAGCTCAGATGGAAGCCCGCACGCTGATGCTGGCGTCCAACAACGTACTGTTCCCGGCTAACGGCGAACCGTCCATCGTACCGTCGCAAGATATCGTGTTGGGCTTGTATTACGCTTCACGTGAACGTATCAACGGCAAGGGCGAGGGCATGTTCTTTACGGACGTGTCTGAAGTCAAGCGTGCCTACGACTCGAAAGAAGTCGAATTGCAATCACGTATCACCGTGCGTCTGAACGAGTACGAAAAAGACGTAGAGGGCAATTGGCAGCCACAGCTTAAGCGTTTCGAGACCACGGTTGGTCGTGCTTTGCTGTCGGAAATCTTGCCTTACGGTCTGCCGTTCTCGGTCTTGAACCGTGCGCTGAAGAAAAAAGAAATTTCACGACTGATTAACCAGTCGTTCCGTCGCTGCGGTCTGCGCGCCACGGTGATCTTCGCTGACAAACTCATGCAGGCTGGCTTTACGCTGGCAACGCGTGGTGGTATTTCCATCGCCATGGGCGACATGTTGATACCGTCGGTCAAAGAAGAAATCCTGGCTCAGTCCAGCGCCGAGGTCAAGGAAATCGACAAGCAATACTCGTCGGGTCTGGTGACGTCGCAAGAACGTTATAACAACGTGGTCGACATTTGGGGCAAGGCAGGCGATAAAGTCGGCAAGGCCATGATGGAGCAGTTGTCCACAGAACCTGTGATCAACCGCCACGGCGAAGAAGTTCGCCAAGAGTCATTCAACTCCATCTACATGATGGCTGACTCGGGTGCTCGGGGTTCGGCGGCGCAGATACGTCAGCTGGCTGGTATGCGCGGTCTGATGGCCAAGCCTGATGGCTCTATTATTGAAACGCCTATTACCGCGAACTTCCGTGAAGGTCTTAACGTACTTCAGTACTTTATTTCTACTCACGGTGCGCGTAAAGGTCTGGCTGATACGGCGCTGAAGACGGCGAACTCGGGTTACCTGACGCGTCGTCTGGTGGACGTCACCCAGGATCTGGTTATTATTGAACCAGATTGCGGTACCACGCGTGGTTACACCATGAAGGCCTTGGTCGAGGGCGGTGAAGTTATCGAACCCTTGCACGACAGGATTTTAGGTCGTGTTACGGCGGTTGATATCGTCAACCCCGAGACTCAAGAAACCGCTGTTGAAGCCGGCACTTTGCTGGACGAAGACTGGGTTGAGTTCATTGACAGCATAGGCGTTGACGAAGTCAAAGTACGTACGCCATTAACTTGCGAAACCCGCCACGGTTTGTGCGGCCATTGTTATGGTCGTGACCTGGGTCGAGGCAGCATGGTTAACCGTGGTGAAGCGGTTGGTGTTATTGCCGCTCAGTCCATTGGTGAGCCAGGCACGCAGCTGACTATGCGTACCTTCCACATCGGGGGTGCTGCATCGCGTAACGCTATGGCCAGCTCGGTGGAAACCAAGTCGGCTGGTACTGTGGGCTTCGCAATCGGTCTGCGCTACGTGACCAACGTCAAGGGCGAACGTGTGGCTATTTCACGCTCCGGCGAAATCATCATTTTTGATGATGCCCGCCGCGAACGCGAACGTCATAAAATCCCCTACGGCGCGACTATCGCCGTGGGCGACGGAGATGTCGTCAAAGCTGGCGTGCGTCTGGCAGGTTGGGACCCACTGACACGTCCTATCGTGTCGGAATACACCGGTATGGTGCGCTTCGAGAACATCGAAGAGGGCGTTACTGTTGCCCGTCAGATGGACGAAGTCACTGGCTTGTCCACGCTGGTAGTTATTACGCCCAAGACTCGTGGCGGCAAGATCATGATGCGTCCGCAAATCAAGATCTTTGACGAAACCGGCGAAGAAATCAAAATTGCCGGTACTGACCACTCCGTGAATATTTCCTTCCCGGTGGGCGCGCTGATCACTGTGCGTGACGGTCAGCAAGTCAACGTGGGTGAGATTCTGGCGCGTATACCGCAAGAGTCGCAGAAGACACGTGACATCACCGGGGGTCTGCCTCGCGTGGCCGAGTTGTTTGAAGCACGTTCACCCAAGGACGCTGGCATGTTGGCCGACGTCACGGGTACGGTTTCCTTCGGTAAGGACACCAAGGGCAAGCAGCGTCTGGTCATTACTGACCTGGACGGCATCAGCCACGAGTTCCTGATTCCCAAGGAAAAACAGGTGCTGGTACACGATGGTCAGGTAGTCAACAAGGGCGAAATGATTGTCGATGGACCCGCCGATCCGCACGATATTCTGCGCTTGCAGGGTATAGAGCGACTGGCTTCCTACATCGTCAACGAAGTGCAAGACGTTTATCGCTTACAAGGCGTGAAGATCAACGACAAGCACATCGAAGTTATCGTTCGTCAGATGCTGCGTCGTGTCAACATCACGAACAACGGCGACACCGGCTTTATCACCGGCGAGCAGGTTGAGCGTTCTGAACTGTTGAACGAAAACGATCGCATGGAAGCCGAAGGCAAAATACCTGCCAATTACGACAACGTATTGTTGGGTATTACCAAGGCTTCGCTGTCTACCGACTCGTTTATTTCAGCGGCTTCCTTCCAGGAAACTACACGTGTTCTAACCGAAGCAGCCATCATGGGCAAACGTGATGACCTGCGCGGCTTGAAGGAAAACGTCATTGTTGGCCGCTTGATACCTGCAGGTACTGGTATGGCCTTCCACGTGGCGCGTAAACGCAAGGAAGCCAACGAGGCAGCCGAGCGTGACGCAGCACGAGCGATGGCTAACCCCTTCGAGGACTCACCCGCTGAAGTAGCGGTTGAAAATCAGGATTCGGAAACCGATCTGACTAAAGATCCTGCCGACCTGTAAACGTCCTACAGCTCGTTGTTGTTAAAGAAAGCCAGGCCAGCGAGCCTGGCTTTTTATCATCTCACAGGAATGAAATGAGTCGTTTTTCTTCGGAACAGCTTGAGAAAGAATGGAAAAGCTTGCTGCTTGGTGCACCGCCGGGGGTTATGGCGCGCATCCAATGGTTGATTAGCCAGCACGCAGGTGAAATGGCGACACATTTCTATACCTATATGTTGCAAGACCCAGTGGCTTCGCAGTTTCTGTCACATGATCAGGTCAAAACCCGCTTGCATGGTTCCATGCAAAACTGGTTGAGCACTATTTTTGCTATCGGCCCGCAAGATGACCTACAAGCTGTGGTGGCCTTACAGATCAAGGTCGGTGAAGTCCATGCGCGCATAGATTTACCTGTACATGTCGTTTTGCGTGGTGCACGAGGGCTAAAGAACCGATTTCATGAAGTGCTTAATGCCACGAGTGAACTAGAGGACAGTAAACGTTCGCAGATTTTGCAGCTAAGTTTTTCCATTATTGACCTGGCCATAGAGATCATGAGCCAGGCCTACAGCAGTTTTCATGACCGTAATGCGCGTGCAGAAGAGTCCTATCGTTTGTTCTCTGTCGCTCAAAATTTGGCTACCGAAAGGGAAAAGCAACGCGCAGCACTGCTGGACTGGGAAAATCAGATTATGTTTGAGCATGCGGTCGGCCAGGGCGGGACGGTATTGCCTGCCTTGGGTGCATCCGAGTTTGGCCTGTGGTTTCGACACAAGGGCGCCCACGCCTTTCAGGGTACGGTAGAAACCGATGAAATCCTTGAGAGCATAAAGCACATAGATAACGTCCTGCTGCAGCGCTTTGATCCTAAGGCTATGCCGAATCGGCAAACTCAGGTCTTAAATTTACGCGAACTGCATGAACAGACTAAGGCAATAGCCTTTCATCTGGATAATTTGTTCGAGCAGCACAACGAGCTAGAAGCCGGTCGCGATGTGCTGACCCGTTTGTTAAGCCGTAAATACCTGTCGGTGGTGTTGAACAAGGAAGTTCAATACGCACGGCGCAGCGGTACGGTATTTGCGGTAGCTGCGCTGGATATCGATTACTTCAAGCGTATCAATGACCAGAACGGCCACGAGGCAGGTGACGCTGTCTTGCAGCAGGTGGCGGCTATCTTGAATAACAGCACCCGTGGTGGCGATTATGTATTCCGCCTGGGGGGCGAGGAATTTCTGATCGTGCTGGTAGATGTCAAGCCCGATGGGGCCTTACGCATGGTTCAGTCATTACGCCAAAAGATACAAAATGAGGTTTTCCGCTTACCTCAAGGACTGACGGCTAGTTTATCCGTCAGTATGGGACTGGCTTTTTATAACGGGCACCCTGACCATCACCAAATACTGCGTCGGGCTGACACGGCTTTGTATGATGCCAAGGTCCAAGGGCGTAATCGGGTGATCGTAGCGTCGGGTTAAGCGCTTACTCCGCTTTGGACAACGGCAATTGAATAATAAAGCTGCTGCCTCGATCTGCCCGGGCTTGTACGCTGATTTTTCCCTGATGCCTTTCTATCACCGTTTTTACAAATGCCAGGCCTAGACCAACGCCCGATGGATTGTTGGGCGTGTCTTCTTCCAGACGGGTGAAGGCGGCAAATAGTGTATCGCGCTGTTGTTCACTGATGCCACGCCCCTGATCCTGTATCAGTGCTATCCACATCCCGTTTTCCTGATACAGGTGGCAACTGATGTCTGTATGGTCGGGGCTGTATTTCAGGGCGTTGTCTATCAGGTTGTACCAGACACGGGTTAGCAGGGCGGCGTCGCCAATAATCCAGGCTTCGTCAGGGCGGTCCGTGAAACTGATGCCTATATGGCGTTGTTTGGCTTGTGCCCAGAATTCATCACAGCATTGTTCGATAAGATCAACTAAATCTAGCGGGTTAGAGGCTATCGTGGCTGCTTCTGCCCGTGCCAGTTGCACGAAACCGTCAACCAGGCCCAGGGTGCGTCGGGCGTATAAGTTGACGTGTTCCAGCAGTTCGCGTTCAGGTAGGGCGCTGTCTGGTTGTTTTTGCAGTTCGGTCAACGCCAGTATTGAGTTCTGGGGCGCACGCATGTCATGGGACAAAAATCGTAGCGTTTCGTTGCGGTACTTTTGGGCCAAGCGTAGCTGATTCAAGGCCAGGTGCAACTGAGTAACTCGTGCTGGCAATGAGTTATCGCGTCTAGATGGTTGGTTGTGCGGGTCGTAGCCGGTCAGCAAGCGGCCTTGCTGATCCAGCGCCTTAAGTTCGCGGTCTATGTGCTGCAAAGACCCTTCTTGGCTGCGCCAGCTCCAGACAGGGTAGGCCAGAACCACACCGACCAGACTGGCGGTAACGGGCATCCATAGCAAGGCGTAACGCATCAACAAGGCACTGTTGACCAAGGTGAGTATCAGGATAAGCAGTATCAGTAGCAGGGACTGGCGTGGCGATAGGCGACGTAAGGCCAGGCAGGCCAGAAGTACCGGAATACAGGCCAGCAGCGCAGCCTGCCAAGGTTGTGGCGTAACTATCCAGCGCTGGTGCAAACTGGCTTGTAAGCCGTTGGCCAGAATTTCCACCCCTGCCATCGGTATGCCTGCCTGTGAGACCGGGGTGGGGAAGGTATCGCCCAAGCCCGATCCCCAGGAACCCACCAGCACGTATTTATTACGGAACTGTTCTGGGGGGATTTCACCTGACAGCACGCTGGCATAGGGATAGATAGTGAAGTGACCCGTGGTGCCTGCGTAAGGTATCAATGAGTTTTCGGCAGCGGCGGGGCTTAGGTAATGGGGGCTGGTGGATTGGCCGGCCACCTGCAGCATGGCAAGCGTCAGGTGCTGCAGCTGCTGGCCTGGCGTTGTTTGTTGTAGCCTAAGCGACCGTATGATGCCATCGGTGTCGGGGTAGACATTGATATAGCCGGTTGCAGCAGCGACTTGTGCCAGTATAGGTAAGGGTTCCAACACACTATGGTCGTGGGTCGCCAGCATCAAGGGTAGAACCACTCGCCCATTCTGGCGTATGGCTAGAGCCAGAGTGGCATCATCCTGGGGGTAGGCTGGGTTCACTTCGTTAAACACCACATCCATGCCCACGACTTTGGCTTGCGTCAGACGATCTAATAACTGGGCGTGTATGCTGCGGCGCCACGGCCAGTAGCCTACTTGATTGATGCTCCCGTCATCAATGGCGATGATAACTATGTCGGGGTCGGCAGCTTCTTGCATGGTTGCCGACAAGACACGGTCATAAAAGGTGTGATCCAGACGAGCCAAGTCCGTGGTGCTGGCCAAGTAGCTAAGCGCTATGGTTAGCGCCAATAGCGTAGCGGTGACCAGCAGCCATTCGGTTTGCATGCGACGTTCCAGGCTGCCCCAGAACTGGGCATGTAGCGGTGCTGATGCGGGCACGTTAATGCACGGTTAGCAGAACAATATCACCAAAGCCAGTGGAGATAGGCAGGCCGGTACCGGATTGCAGCGCCGACTGTCCCTGAAAGGATAGGCGGCTGTCCTGACCCATGACGCCATCGCTGTCTACAGCGCGAACGATGACATAATAAGTGCCTGGACCTTGAGTACTGAAGGTAGCGGGCGGCGCACTGAATGCCTGGCGGGAAAGCAGTTGTGTGCCATCGGCGTCCTGGGTGACCTGAACGACGTAGGACTGCGCCTGCCCAACCGGGGCAAAGGGTATCTGCCAGCCCTGTGGCCCACGCTGTATGGCTTCCAGCTGTGGTGCGGGCAACAGCGGGCGTATGCCCAGGAAACGACCGTCTGTAGCCAAGGCTGCTCCCTGGCCTTGCAATACCGAGGGGTCGCTAAAGCCGCCGGAACCAACCTGAGCCGCGCCTTGGACAACCTCGGTTTGTACCCCTTGGTTGCCGGCATGAACCCGCAAGCGAGTGCCGCGTACGCCGGTGATGCTAATAGGAGTGCGAATTTCAAAACGGCCTACGCCGGTGTTTTCCGGTGCCACAGCGGATTCCACAGAACCCTGCTCCATGGTGAATATGGCGTCCAGCAGGCCTGTGCCCTTGAAGGTACGCAGACGTTGGATACGCACTGTGCTAGATGCAGTGACCGTGGAAATGCTGTTGTCTTCCAGGGTTAGCGTTATATAGCCTCGGGCTGCGGTTGCTAGTAGGTCGCCTTCGGACAACATGTCGCCCACCGCCAATGGCTTGCCGTTGACGGTGGCTTGACCTGTCAGGTAGCTGACGCGGGCCTGTGAGGGTTGCTCAGGGATAAGCTCAAAGGGAATGCGCAGATATTTGCCTATGCTTAGTTGCAAGGTGTCATCCACATTATTCAGAGTCTGGAGCAAAGGCCAGTTTTGTGGCGTATTGGTGTATTTCTGTGCTAAATCAATCAGGGTGTCGTGGGCGATGACACGGTAGATGAAATCAGTATGGCGCGCACCGGAGGGTTGGGCATGAACGTTGGTTGCCGATAACCACCCCAGGGAAAAGATCGAGACCAGGACAAACAGGCCGCGACGTAAAAAACACATGGTATTCATAAAGAGTTGCCTTCGGGCTGATCAGATACGAGTTCAAGACGGTAGCCCAAGGCGTAAGACGCATTTAGGCGCACCCCGTGTTCGGGGCGTAGTTGCAACTTCCGACGGATATTCGACAAGTGGGTATCCAACGTGCGCGAGGTTGCAGGTATTTCACGATTCCATACGTTGTTGCTTAAAACATCACGTGAAAACAGGCGGTCGGGGTTGCGAAAAAACAACAGTGCAAGGTCGTATTCTTTAGGGGCGAGCACGATCGCCTCTTCATGAAGACGTATTACCTCGTTGGCGACATCAATGGCGTAAGCGCCGCAAGTGAAGGATTGTTCCTGGGTTTGCGTGGGCTGATGGCGTCTTAATAATGAGCTGATGCGTGCCAGCAATTCCCTGCTGCGCAATGGCTTGCCAACATAGTCGTCTGCCCCGGCCTGGAAACCGGCGACTAAGTCTTCTTCCTGGGTGCGGCTGGTCAGAAACATAACTGGCAGGTTATGTCCCAGATTGCTGCGTACCCAGCGCACAACGTCCAACCCGCTAAGATCGGGCACTTCCCAGTCCAGCAACAGCAGGTCAAAGGGTTGTACCCGTGGCAGGGCGGCAATCAGGTCTTTACCTTTAGCGTAAATAGTGCACTGATAACCTGCATCTTCCAGCGTCCTTTGTATAAGTTGTGCTTGTACTGGATCGTCTTCTAACGAAGCAATATGCATGTGTGATACCGTCCGTTTGGTTAGTGAAAGTTCTGACATGATGCTAATGTTAACCGAATAGGCTGTAAGTCCCATAGAATCTTGACCGTCCTTTCTTTTACGTGCTACGATAGCGAGCTTGTTAAATTTCCTGTTTTGCCAATGGGAGGTTTAGCTATCAGCATGCAAGACCCGCTCTTTTACGTTATTCGTGTCAGGCGGTTTTTGCGTAAAACCGCCCAAGCAACATAAGCGGTCCGGCCCCATGGGCATCGGCGTTTCTGTTGCAGGCGTCTTTCAAATACGTAAATCAGTACGCAAGTACGTTAATAGGATGCGTAAAGGTCATGCCAACCATTAGCCAACTCGTGCGCAAGCCGCGCGAAGTCAGCCGCGAAAGCAGCAAGAGCCCAGCGCTCGAGAACTGCCCACAGCGCCGTGGTGTTTGCACTCGTGTGTATACCACCACCCCCAAAAAACCTAACTCTGCTTTGCGTAAAGTCGCCAAAGTACGTCTTACCAACGGTTTCGAAGTCATTTCGTACATCG
>JAGOAJ010000010.1 GCA_017983955.1 Burkholderiaceae bacterium | reverse complement strand
AGGTCGATATCGCGGATTTCAAAATCCATGCCTTTTTCAAACAACACAAAGCGGCAGCGTTGGGAGAACGGGCAAGTCGTTCCAGAATAGAGCACCATCATGTCGCAGTTTCCAATCGTAGAAATAAAGACAAGAGCACGCCGCAAGGCGGCGGCTCCGAAAAGGGAAACAGGCGTAGTAGATTACGCCTGCTCCGGACCGGTGGTATTGAGACTGTGCCTAGTGTAGCGGCACTACCGGTAGATAAGTATTACTTGACGTCTTTCCAGAAGACAGCGTTTAGACGCCATGCTACGGCAAAGAAGATAGACAAGAACAGCAAGACCCAAACGCCTATCTGCTTGCGCAGTAGTTGCACGGGTTCGGCCATCCAGCCTAGAAAGTTACTGAGGTCGGCAACGTTGCTATCAAAGACTGCAGATTGACTGGCGTTGGCCGGAATCATGGTGGCTTTGTTGACAGGGCTGCCGTTGTAGCCATTCAGTGCTTCGGTCGAAATGACGGAAAAACCCTGGGCATCGTAGTCGGCGGTGGTGCGCATCCATTGTTTGGTGCCATCAGCCAACGTGCTTTCAGCGATTTTAACGTGGTTCAGGCCATGTTCGCCCTGCAGTTGCCACAAAACGTTGGGCATACCGACGCTGGGGAATACCAGGTTGTCCCAGCCGCTGGGGCGTGAGGCATCGCGGTAGAAAGAGCGCAGGAAGGTATAGACGTAGTCAACACCCGATGGACCCATGGTGGTGGATTTAGCACGTGCTATCACCGATAGGTCGGGTGGTGGAGCGCCAAACCATTTCTGTGCATCGGCAGGGGTCATGGCGATCTGCATGAGATCACCGACCTTGTCGGTGGTGAACAGCAGGTTACGCTTGATTTCCTCTTCGGTGAGGCCTATGTCCGTAAGCTTGTTATAGCGCATGGAAGTAGCGCTATGACAGCTTAGGCAATAGTTGACGAAGAGCTTGGCGCCGTTTTGCAGGGCAGCCATGTCGTTGATGCGATTAGGTGCGGATTCCAGCCTGTATCCGCCTTCGGCGGCAACCGAAAGCGCGCAGGTCAGGGATAACGCAACAACACCGAGCAGCTTTTTAATCATGATCATTCCGTAACGTATTTTTATAATACCTTAGTGAGCGTTAAACGTGACGCGGTCAGGCACTGGCTTGAAGGTACCTAGCCGGCTCCAGACGGGCATGGCTAGGAAGAACGCCAGATAAATAACGGTGCCGATTTGGCTCATCACGTTAAAGACTGGACTGGGCGGCTGCGTGCCAAGATAACCCAGTATCAGGAAGTTAACGATAAAGATGCCGTATAGGTATTTGTGCCAGGTAGGACGATAGCGTATGGACTTGACCGGTGAGTAATCCAGCCATGGCAGGAAGAACAGAATAACCACGGCGCCGCCCATGGCAACCACACCCCAGAACTTGGCGTCGATAACACGGAAGGCAACAGCCACGACCAGCAGGATAACTGGTACACCCAGGCGCCATAAACCTTTCAGGTTGCCCTTGGCGAATAGCACTATGGCTGCCAGCACGGCCGAGCCTGCCAGTATCCAAGTGAAGTCTGCGGTAGTGGCACGCAGCATGGAATAGAAGGGCGTGAAGTACCAGACCGGCGCAATATGCGGTGGGGTCTTCATGGGGTCAGCTGGAATAAAGTTGTTGTATTCCAGGAAGTAGCCGCCCATTTCGGGGCCAAAGAACATAATGGCTGCAAAGACGATCAGGAAGCCAGCCACGCCTACGATGTCGTGCACCGAGTAGTAAGGGTGGAAGGGGATGCCATCTTTGGGACGGCCATAGCGGTCTTTGGGGCCGTCTTTGATTTCAACACCGTCAGGGTTGTTGGAGCCCACTTCGTGCAAAGCGATGATGTGTGCAACAACCAGACCTATCAGTACCAAGGGAATGGCAATGACGTGGAAGGCAAAGAAGCGGTTCAGGGTGGCGTCAGAGACCACATAGTCGCCGCGTATCCAGATAGCTAATTCAGGACCGATAAAAGGAATGGCAGAGAACAGGTTGACGATCACCTGAGCGCCCCAGAAGGACATTTGTCCCCAAGGTAGCAGATAGCCGAAGAAGGCTTCGCCCATTAGGCACAGGAAAATGGCAACGCCAAAAATCCACACCAATTCACGGGGTTTGCGGTAAGAACCATAGAACAGGCCACGTAGCATGTGCAGGTAAACCACCACGAAGAACATGGAGGCACCTGTAGAGTGCATGTAACGTATCATCCAGCCAAACGGGACTTCGCGCATGATGTATTCGACAGAGTCGAATGCCAGCTTGGCGTCCGGTTTGTAGTTCATGACCAGGAAAATACCCGTCACGATCTGAATGACCAGCACTAATAGTGCAAGCGATCCAAAGAAATACCAAAAGTTGAAGTTTTTTGGTGCGTAATATTCGGACATGTGCTCTTTGAACAGGGTAGACAGCGGAAAGCGCTTATCTATCCAGCCCAAGAGCCCTGTTGTTTCGACGGTTTTCTCGCCAGCCATGAAACGGCTCCTTATTCTATCTTACAAGGCGTATAACGGATTCGGTTTGGTGGCTGTGTTTAGACAGCCGGGGTCCAGATTTTATGCCTGGTCGTCTACGCCGATGGTGACGTGGGTGCCGTCGGCCGAAAACGCATAGGGTGGAACTTCAAGGTTGTCGGGCGCGGGTACGTTGCTGTACACACGACCGGCGAGGTCGAAATATGAACCGTGACATGGGCAGAAAAAGCCGCCATGCCAATCGGTTGGCGCGCCTGGTTGGGGGCCGCTTTCAAAATGGGGCGTGGGCGAGCAGCCCAAATGAGTACAGATACCCACAGCAACCATCAGTTCCGGCTTGCGCGAACGATATTCGTTTTTGGCGAACTCTGGGGTGAAGCCTGGGCGGTCCGAATGAGGGTCCGCCAAGTAAGGATCATTATCCTTCAGGGTTTTAATCTGTTCTTCGGTGCGATGCAGCAGCCATACGGGCTTGCCGCGCCATTCCACGGTACGCATCTGACCAGCTGCAATGCCGGAGATATCGACTTCCACTGGAGCGCCTGCCGCACGGGCTTTTTCCGAAGGAGCAAATGAGCCGACCAGTGGAACCACTGTAGCCACACCTGCCACGCCGCCCACGGCACAGGCCGTACCCACCCAGAAACGGCGCGATGGATCGGGTGGCAAGTTGGGATCAACTGCACCGTTGTCATCGAGCTGTGTCGTAATCTGACTCATTCTAGTATCCTTATTCATGCTCGCGTTGAGCATACCATTTCACTGTTTTTAGCTGTGTAGTATGTTATTAACCGCGTATTATAGCGCCTGCCCGATTCGGGGTACACGACCTAGGATAGAAGACATGAGCAAAGCAAAAAATTTCCTGCAAGAATTCCAGGAGTTCGCCGTCAAGGGGAACATGATAGACCTGGCCGTCGGTGTAATTATTGGGGCAGCATTTGGCAAGATTATTGATTCGTTGGTAGGTGATATCGTCATGCCGCTAATCAGCTTTATTCTGGGTGGCGATGTGGATTTCACCAACCAGTTCCTGGTGTTGCGTTCCCCCGCGGGTTATGCCGGTCCTATGACCCACGAAGCGCTGGTTGCCGCAGGCGCGGTGGTCTTGTCATGGGGAAACTTCATTACCATTTTGATTAACTTTGTGCTGTTGGCTTTGGTGGTGTTTATGCTGGTAAAGATGGTGAATGCAGCGCGCAATCGTGTCATGCATCGCGAGGCAGTGGTGGCGGCCGAAGCACCACCGGCTCCTACGCCTGATGATGTGGTGTTGCTGAAGGAAATCCGTGACCTGCTTAAGAACCAGGCCACCGGGCAGTTATAAGTTATAGGTGGTTTTTAGCCTTAAGCCGCCCCTGCGATTAGCTAGGCGGCGGCTTAAGGTGTAGTTAAATCGGGTTGTCGATATCAATAAACTCTACCCGTATGCCAAAGGTGTCGGCGATGGCCAAGCCCAGTGCCTGAACACCATAGCGTTCGGTAGCATGGTGGCCTGCGGCAATAAAGCCCACGCCGGTTTCCTGGGCTAAATGAAAATTGGGTTCCGAGGCCTCGCCAGTGATGTAGACATCGGCGCCCGCGGCGACGGCGGCTTCCATCATGCCTTGCGCGCCACCGGTACACCAGGCTACGCGTTGTACCGATTGTTGCAAATTGCCAACAACAGTCGCCGGGCGATGTAAGGCATCTGTAATAGTCGTACCCAGTTCTTGCAGGCTGCGTGGGCTGCAGGAACCCAACCACACCAGTCCATCGGGGCCGCAGGTGATGGGCGTACCATCGTCGTTGCGATCTGGCTCTAGCCCCAATACCCTAGCCAATTGGGCGTTGTTACCCAGTACGGGATGGGCATCCAAAGGCAGGTGGTAGGCCAGTAGATTCAGCTGATGCTGTAAGGTCAGGGCCAAGCGACGACGCTTGGGGCCGCGTACGCAGGGGTTTTCGTTTTTCCAGAACCAGCCATGATGCACCAATACGGCGTCGGCACCGCTGGCCACGGCATGTTCCAGTAGTGCCAGTGATGCCGTGACGCCGCATACTATATGGCCTATGGATGACTTGCCTTCCACTTGTAGGCCATTGGGGCAATAATCCTTGAAACGTGCGGTATTTAGCGTGGCATCCAGCCAGTTAACGAGCTCTTGTGTGGCAATGCGCTTTTGTGTGGAAATTTGACTCATGACTGACTTAAACCCTCCGGGATTCATGCATAGATTGTGGCTGCTGTTTGCGCAGACGGTAACCGTCTGCCTGGGCGTGCTGTTTATCGTAGCGACCTTAAGGCCAGGCTGGATACAGCTTGCGCCTACCTTGCCAGTATCATCCGTAGTTGACACGCCTGTGGCGCAGGCCCCTATTGAGCAATCGACGGTGGCCGCAGTGTCTTCATATGCACAGGCGGTGGCGCAGGCGGCCCCTTCTGTGGTGAATATTTATACTCGCAAACACGTCAATGTACCGCTTTTGCCGTCTCAAGGGGATCCAGCACTGGATAAGCTGTTTCGGGAATTGCCTGGTTTTAGCCGTCGCAAGGAAACCACTAGTCTGGGCTCTGGGGTCATAGTGCGCCACAGCGGCTACATTCTGACGAATTACCATGTGATCGAAGCAGCTGACGCCATAGAGGTTGCTTTAAGCGATGGCAGGCAGGGCAAGGCCAGCTTGGTGGGGGCCGACCCCGAAAGCGATCTAGCCGTGCTCAAGATCGACATGACGGATTTAACCGCCATACGTTTTGGCGACCAGGTTTTACAGGTGGGCGAGGTGGTTTTGGCCATAGGTAACCCGTTTGGCGTGGGCCAGACCACCACCATGGGGATAGTGTCGGCGCTGGGGCGCAATCGGTTGGGCATCAACATCTATGAAAACTTCATACAGACTGATGCCGCCATTAACCCAGGCAATTCTGGTGGCGCCTTGGTGGATACCGCTGGTCAATTGGTCGGGGTGAATACCGCAATTTATTCTGAAACCGGTGGTTCTATGGGGATAGGTTTTGCCATTCCGGCTGCGGCGGCGCACACCATCATGGAGCAAATCATTGATACGGGCGAGGTCACCCGCGGTTGGCTGGGCATGGAGCCACAAGACCTGAATGCCGACTTGGCCAAGGCTTTTGGACTAAAGCAGCAGGATGGTGTGATCGTGGCCCATGTCTTGCGTAACGGACCGGCCTGGCAGGCGGGCTTGCGTGTGGGCGATATCGTGCTGAAAATAGATAATCAGCCAGTCGAGGACGCAATAGGATTTCTTAATCAGATTGCGCCATTTCGACCTGGCGAAGTATTGACGCTGACGGTGGTGCGTGATGGTAAGCAACGTAAGGTCAGCGTGGTGGCGGGTGCTCGCCCCAGGGCACGCACCCGTTAAGGGTGCGTCGCGATCAGGGATTAGGGGGCGATTTCCTGGCTGTCGCTGTCTTCCGGCTTAGGTTCGCGCTTTTTCATGGTGCTGGCCACCAAGACGCCCACTTCAAACAGTAGGCATAACGGCACGGCCAGCATGAACTGGCTAAGTACGTCGGGCGGGGTGACCACGGCGGCAATGACGAATGCGCCAACAATGACATAGCCACGCGCAGCGCGTAATTTTTGCACCGTAACCACGCCGCTTTTAACCAGCAAAATAACCGCGATAGGGACTTCGAAGGTCACGCCAAATGCCACGAACATGGTCATGACAAAGCTGACATAGGCTTCGATGTCAGGTGCGGGTGTGATGGATTGTGGTGCAAAGCCAGCGATGAAGTGAAATACCGTGCGGAACACCACAAAATAGCAAAACGCCATGCCCAGGATGAACAGCAAGGTGCTGGATGCGATCAGGGGCAAGGCTAGGCGTTGCTCGTGCTTGTATAACCCTGGAGCAACGAAAGCCCAGGCTTGGTATAGCACTACAGGCAACGCCAACACAAAGGCGGCCATCATTGTTACCTTGACCGGCACCATAAAGGGCGTGATGACCCCAGTGGCTATCATGCGGGTGCCTTCGGGTAAGGACGCCAGCATGGGCTGGGCCAGCAAGTCGTAGATCGCTGAAGGCCCAGGGTATAAAAACAGCACCACAAAGACGACCAGTATGGCCATGACGGCGCGCAAGAGTCGCGTGCGCAGCTCGATCAGGTGCGAGATAAAACCTTCTTGGGGGGCGTCTGTTGTCACGTGGGCGTCCCAGTGGATTGATCAGGCTGCTTGACAGGGTCAGCAGCAGGGCTGGCAGCGCCTTGGTGAGGTATAGGCATGCCAGGTAGTGGCAAGGTGGCCGTGTCGGCGGCAGGGGCTGCTGGTGCGGCTGTGTCAGGCGTCGCGGCGTCCGTTACCGGAAGCGTAGCGGCTTCCTGCTTGACCTCATCGATTAGGCTGCCCATAGATGCCGAGGCGTCTTTCAGGGCTTTTTGGGCCTCTTCCAGGGGGTTGCGCAGGGTGTCACCAGCCTGCTGCATGGAATCCTTGACCGATTTGGCCGCATCTTCCATTTGCCCCTTGATACTGGAGAATTCTTCCAGATCCATTTCGCGCTTGATGTCGGTTTTGACGTCGCTTACGTAGCGCTGAGCACGGCCAAGCAGATGGCCTACAGTGCGCGCCACTTTGGGCAGGCGTTCGGGGCCGATGACGATCAGCGCAATAACGCCGATCAGCATAAGTTCACTAAGGCTTACATCAAACATGTATCAGGGGCTCGTATAAAAAGCGTTTAGACGTCGGTCTTTTCTTTGGCCTGAACGTCTATGGTGTCGTCGGTGTGCACTTGTTTCTGAGTAACTGCGTCAGGAGTGGTGCTGTCGTCGGCGGTGGCGTCTTTCATGCCTTTCTTGAAGCCCTTGACGGCGCCGCCCAGGTCTTCGCCCATGTTACGTAGTTTTTTAGTACCGAAAATCAGTGCAACAATGACCAGCACGATAAGCCAGTGCCAAATACTGAAACTGCCCATAATGTATCTCCGTTAAGCGGCATTTGCCGCGCGTAAATCCCAGGGGCGCGGGCCCCCGATAATATGAAAGTGTAAGTGAGCAATTTCTTGCCCGCCATCGGCGCCGGTATTGGTCAGAAGTCGGTAACCGCCTTCGGACCCTGGACGGCAGCCATTATCTATTGCTAATTTAGGTACCAGACTTAGCATTCTACCTAACCACAGAGAGTCGTCGGGTTGAATTTCGTTCATTGACACAATATGGTGCTTGGGTATCAATAGTAAGTGTACGGGAGCGGCAGGATTTATGTCGTGAAACGCCAAGAATTCATCGTCTTCATAGACTTTTTTTGCAGGAATATCGCCCTTGGCGATTTTGCAGAATAAGCAGTGATCACTCATGTTAGTCCTTGGTGCGGCTGGCTTTTTCGTCCAGTCCTGAAATGCCTTCGCGGCGTGCCAGTTCGGCCAGGACATCTTCGGGACGCAGGCCATAATGAACCAGCGCTACTACACAGTGAAACCACAGGTCGGCGGTTTCGCTGACGATGCGCTGGGGGGTGTTGTCCTTGGCTGCCATGACCAGTTCGGTGGCTTCTTCGCCGATTTTCTTCAGGAAGGAGTCCGGGCCATTGGCCAAGAGCTTGGCAGCATAGGATGTACCAGGATCACCGCCGTGCTGAGGCAAACGGGTTTGCAGTGTATCAGCTAAGCGGGACAGGGTGTGCAGGGTGAAATCTGTGGTCATTTGTAGATAAGCTCGGGGTCTTTGAGGACGGGGTCCACGACAACCCAGTGTGGGTCATCGGCTTGGCCATCCAGCCGACGGTAGAAACAGCTGGTGCGGCCCGTATGGCAGGCAATATCGCCCACTTGGGTGACCTTCAGCAAGATCACGTCGCCATCGCAATCCAGGCGAATTTCCTGAACGTGCTGGACATGGCCGGACTCTTCGCCCTTGCGCCATAAGCGTTGGCGCGACCGCGACCAGTAGACGGCACGGCCTGTGGCCGCGGTTTCGGCCAAGGCTGTTGCATTCATCCACGCCACCATCAGGACGGTGCCGCTGGCAGCGTCCTGGGCGATGGCGGGGATCAAGCCTTGGCTGTCATACACCACAGCATCGATCCAGGCAGTGCTGGTGTTCATGCGGGCAGCCTGACGTTAATGCCCTGAGCCGCCATGAATTCCTTGGCCTGCTGCACGGTGTATTCGCCATAGTGGAAAATACTGGCGGCCAGCACGCCGCTGGCTCGGCCCAGTAGTACGCCATCGGCCAGATGCTGCAAATTGCCTACGCCGCCTGAAGCAATCACGGGCACAGCAACGGCATCGGCGACCGCGCGGGTAAGTTCCAAATCGAAGCCGGCCTTGGTGCCGTCCCGATCCATGCTGGTCAGCAGAAGTTCACCCGCGCCGTATTCAGCCATTTGGCGTGCCCAGGCGATGACGTCCAACCCGGTGGCCTTGCGACCGCCATGAGTGAAGACTTCCCACTGATCGGGCTGACCGGGGGCGGACACCTTGCGGGCGTCTATGGCCACGACGATGCACTGCGAGCCGTGGAAGTCTGCAGCCTCGCGTACCAGTTCAGGATTGCTGACAGCGGCGCTATTGATGGAGATTTTATCGGCACCGGCATTCAGCAAGCGCTGGATATCGGCGACTTGACGCACTCCACCACCTACGGTCAGGGGGATGAAAATTTGCTTGGCTACGGCTTCGATAATCGGCAGTATCAGGTCGCGACCATCGGTGGTGGCGGTGATGTCCAGAAATGTCAGTTCATCGGCGCCTTGTTCGTTGTAGCGCTGGGCGATTTCTACGGGGTCGCCTGCATCCACCAGGTCAACAAAATTGACCCCTTTGACCACGCGTCCGGCCGTGACATCCAGGCAAGGGATGATGCGGCGGGCCAGCCCGCTGGCGGGCGCGGTGATGTTGGCAGTCATTACTCGACCCTCAAGTCGTCGGCCAACTGCTGGGCAGTGGCGAAGTCTATAGTGCCTTCGTAGATGCTACGACCCAATATGGCGCCTTCTATGCCTTCATGTTCGACCGCGCACAGCGCTTTGATGTCACTAAGGTCGGTGACACCGCCCGAAGCAATCACGGGGATGCGTACATGGCGGGCCAGCGCAACCGTAGCTTCGATATTGACGCCGGTCAGCATGCCATCGCGGCCTATATCGGTATAGATGATGGCTTCGCAGCCATAGTCTTCGAATTTACGGGCCATATCCAGGACATCGTGGCGGGTTAGTTTGCTCCAGCCGTCGGTGGCGACTTTGCCGTCGCGGGCGTCCAGGCCAACAATGATGTTGCCAGGAAAGGCGCTGCAGGCGTCATGTAGGAAACCAGGGTCTTTGACGGCGGCCGTACCTATGATGACGTAGGTAATGCCGTTATCCAGGTAGCGCTCTATGGTGTCCAGGTCGCGTATGCCGCCCCCGATTTGTACCGGGATGTCGTCAGCCACGGCGTTGACGATGGCGCGTATGGCGGCCTCGTTTTTGGGCTTGCCGGCCACGGCGCCGTTCAAGTCGACCAAGTGCAGTCGGCGTGCGCCTTGATCTAGCCATTGAGTAGCCATGGCAGCCGGGTCGTCAGAAAAAATAGTCGCGTCGTCCAGGTCTCCCTGGCGCAGACGTACGCAATGTCCGTCCTGAAGGTCGATAGCGGGGATGAGTAGCATGTCGATAAGCCGGTAAAGTCAGATAATGTGGAAGGGAGTATAGATTGCCTGGTGTAGCAGGCACGTTGGTATTTTTTTAAGGATGCCAGTCAACAAAATTACGATACAGCTGTAAACCGTAGTGCGCGCTTTTTTCTGGGTGAAACTGCACAGCAAAAATATTATCGCGTGCTACGGCACAGGTAAAGCTTACCCCATATTGGGTCAGGCCAGCGCTAAGGCTGTCCTCATCAGGCTGGGCGTAATAACTATGCACAAAATAAAAGTAAGACTGATCCGGTATCTGAGCCCATAAGGGGTGAGCCATCTGCTGCATGACACGGTTCCAGCCCATGTGCGGCACTTTCAGTAATTCGGTGGGGGTGTTGCCCGTGCTGGCCGTGGCAAATTGTGGGCCAGCAAACTGCTTGATCCTGCCGGGTAGTACTTGCAGGCAACTGACGTTGCCTTCGTCGCTATGGTCGAACAGGATTTGTTCGCCCACGCACACGCCAAGCAGTGGCTTGTTGCGAGCAGCGCGTAGCAGGGCATCGCGCATGCCAGAATCGTTCAGGGTGCGCATGCAATCGCGCATGGCGCCCTGACCAGGGAATACTACCCGGGATGCCCGGTCAATATCTGCCGCAGTGCGACAAATACGAATGTTGGCGTCGGGCGCAGCGGCCTGCAAAGCGCGCGCGACCGAATGGAAATTTCCCATGCCGTAATCAACAATGGCGATAGTATTCACGGTAAGCCGTTATAAAAACGCAGGTTTAGAGCACGCCCTTGGTGGACGGAATCACGCCGACGTTGCGTGGGTCGAATTCAGTCGCTATGCGCAGGGCACGTCCGAAGGCTTTGAACACGGTTTCGCACTGGTGGTGTGCGTTCTCGCCCTTGAGGTTGTCTATGTGTATGGTGGCCAAGGCGTGGTTGACGAAGCCCTGAAAGAATTCACGGGTCAGGTCCACGTCGAATTTACCGATATGCGAGCGTGTGAAAGGCAAGTTGTAGAACAGGCCAGGGCGACCCGAGAAGTCGATAACTACACGTGATAATGCTTCGTCCAGTGGCACATAGGAATGTCCATAGCGACGCAGACCGGCTTTGTCGCCTACGGCGGCGGCAAAGGCCTGACCCAGGGTGATGCCTACGTCTTCGACGGTGTGGTGGTCATCAATGTGGGTGTCGCCATCGCAGTGTATGTCCAGGTCTATCAGGCCGTGGCGGGCGATCTGGTCCAGCATGTGGTCCAGGAAGGGGACGCCGGTATTGATGGTCTGTTGGCCAGTGCCATCCAGATTGATGGAAACGCGCACGCGCGTTTCATTGGTATTACGGGTAATGTCTGCTGTACGCATAATGAAAACTTAATCAGTGGGGTTAAGGCGGTAGCTGGCGCTGGCGGCGTGGGCATGTAGCCCCTCGCCGTGCGCCAATGTGGCCGCGATACGCCCCAGGGTTTGGGCGCCGTCTTGAGATACATGAATAAGACTGCTGCGCTTCTGGAAATCATACACGCCCAACGGTGACGAGAACCGGGCTGTGCGCGAGGTGGGTAAAACATGGTTAGGGCCGGCGCAGTAGTCGCCCAGGGCTTCAGAACTGTAGCGACCCAGGAAAATGGCGCCAGCATGGCGGATTTTGTCCGCCCATTGCTGCGGATTTTCGGTGGAAATTTCCAGGTGTTCAGGGGCGATGTTATTCGCGATTTCGCAGGCCTCGTCCAGGTCTTTAACCTGAATTAACGCGCCACGCTGGCTAAGGCTGGCGCGTATGATGTCGGCGCGTGGCATGCTGGGCAGCAGGCGGACGATGGCGGCTTCGACCTGGTCCAGATAGGCCGCATCTGGGCATAGCAATATGGCCTGGGCCAGCTCGTCGTGCTCGGCCTGCGAGAATAAATCCATGGCGATCCAGTCGGCAGGCGTGCTGCCGTCACAGATGACCAGGATTTCGCTGGGACCAGCGATCATGTCTATGCCAACTACGCCAAACACACGGCGCTTGGCGGCAGCGACATAAGCGTTGCCAGGGCCGACAATTTTGTCGACGGGATTGATGCTGTCAGTGCCATAGGCCAATGCGCCAACGGCCTGTGCGCCACCTATGCCCCAGACTTGATTGACACCGCAGATGGCGGCAGCGGCCAGCACCATGGGGTTGTGCACGCCATCGGGCGTAGGGGTGACCATGATAATGTCAGCTACACCGGCGACTTTGGCCGGTAGGGCGTTCATCAGTACGGACGATGGATAGGCGGCTTTGCCGCCCGGCACATACAGCCCCACTCTATCCAGCGGGGTAATTTTCTGGCCCAGCACCGTGCCATCGGCTTCGGTGTAGCTCCAGCTTTCAGCACGCTGTCGCTGGTGGTAGTCGCGTACGCGTTGCGCCGAGGTTTCCAACGCCAGGCGCTGGTCCTTGGGTAAAGTATCCAATGCTTGCTGACATTGTTGTTGCGTAATTTCCAGCGCCGCCATAGAGGTAGCCGTGGCGCCATCAAAGCGTTGGGTATATTCCAGCACTGCCTGGTCGCCACGCGCCTGGACATCCTTCAGGATGGCGGCCGTAGCCAGCTCGATGGACTCGTCTTGCGAGGCATCGAAAGCCAGCAACTGGCGCAGTGTGCTGTTGAACTGGTCGGAGGCGGAACTTAGACGTTTAATGACAGGCATGATGATGGTGTGGCAATAACAAGCGTATTCAACAAGTGTATACCGTAACGCGCTTAATTCACGGGGTTGGTCGTAGAGGCGCGTGCGAAGGCATCAATAAAAGGCTGTAGGCGCTGACCACGGGTTTTAAGCGAGGCCTGGTTGATGATGAGGCGCGACGAAATATAGGCGACATCTTCGACGGCGACCAGGTGGTTGGCCTTCAGGGTGTTGCCGGTAGAGACCAGGTCGACGATGGCATCGGCCAGGCCCACCAAGGGCGCCAGTTCCATAGAACCGTACAGTTTGATGATATCCACGTAGACGCCCTTGCGAGCAAAGTGTTCGCGGGCCGCTTGTACATATTTGGTGGCGATGCGCAGGCGCGAGCCTTGACGCACGGCGGCTTCGTAGTCGTAGCCTTCGCGTACGGCAACACACAAACGGCACTGCGCAATGTTCAAGTCTATGGGCTGGTACAGACCACCCAGTTCCTGAGCGGTGTGTTCGTTGAGCACGTCTTTGCCGGCGATACCGAAGTCGGCAGCACCGTATTGCACATAGGTGGGCACATCCGAGGCACGCACGATAATCAGTTGCAGGTCTGGGTTGCTGGTGGTCAGTATCAGCTTGCGCGAAGTTTCAGGATTTTCCGCAACATGCACGCCAGCGGCGGCCAGCAAAGGCATGGTTTCGTCAAAGATGCGGCCTTTGGACAGCGCTAGGGTCAGCGGCTTGGAGTGGCTAGCGGGACTCATGGGGTGCTCCGGCGTATGCGTTGGATGTCGGCGCCTACCGAGCGCAGCTTTTCTTCCATGCGTTCGTAGCCGCGATCCAGATGGTAGATGCGCTCTATGGTGGTGTCGCCTGTGGCGGCTAGTCCGGCAATGACCAGGCTGGCAGATGCCCGCAGGTCGGTGGCCATGACGGTGGCGCCCAACAGTTGGGGGACGCCTGTGACTACGGCAGTATGGCCGTCGATGTCGATTTGGGCGCCCATGCGCACCAGTTCCTGGACGTGCATATAGCGGTTTTCGAAGATGTTTTCGGTAATCAGGGCCGTCCCTTCGGCGATTGTGTTCAGGGCCATTAGCTGGGCCTGCATGTCGGTAGGGAAGCCGGGGTATTCCTGGGTGCGAAAACCGGTGGCGCGAGGCCGTTGGTTCATGCTGGCGCGTATCCAGTCGTCGCCGCACTCTATGGTCAGGCCAGCGTCGCGCAGTTTGTCGATAACGGCCCCCATGGTGTCCGGGGCTGCCTGGCGCAGCATGATGTCGCCGCCGGTGGCGCCGACGGCACATAGAAAGGTGCCGGCTTCGATACGGTCGGCCACCACGCGGTGGGTGGCGCCATGTAGACGTTCCACGCCATCAATGACGATGCGGTCAGTGCCATGGCCGGAAATGCGCGCGCCCATTTTGTTCAATAGTTCAGCCAGATCGCTGATCTCTGGTTCGCGAGCGGCATTTTCAAGAGTGGTGCGGCCTTCGGCCAACACCGCAGCCATCATCAGGTTTTCTGTGCCCGTTACGGTGACCATATCAGTGCGTATGGACGTGCCTTTCAGGCGGGTGGCCTTGGCCACCACAAAACCGTGTTCGATATGGATCTGGGCGCCCATAGCTTCCAGTCCCTTGATGTGCTGATCCACTGGCCGCTGGCCTATGGCACAGCCGCCAGGCAGGCTGACACGCGCCTCGCCAAAGCGGGTTAGCAAGGGACCCAGCACCAGGATGGAAGCGCGCATGGTTTTCACCAGCTCGTAGGGCGCTTCAACGCTGGTGATCTGAGCGGCTGACAGGCTGACGGTGTTGTCATCGCCCCGTTCGGACTGTACGCCCAACTGACCCAGCAAACGCAAGGTAGTGCCTATGTCGTTCAGACTAGGTACATTTTCCAGGGTGAGCGTGTCGGCGGTCAGCAGACTGGCGCACAGTATGGGCAAGGCAGCATTTTTGGCCCCTGATACCGTGATTTCGCCGTTCAGGCGTTGGCCACCGGTAATCAGCAGCTTATCCATTGGGGTTCGCCTTGTATTCTGCGGGTGTCAGTGTGCGCATGGACAGGGCGTGAATTTCCGCTTTCATGCGTTCGCCCAATGCGGCGTAAACCAACTGGTGGCGGGCGATCAAGCGTTTACCTTCAAAGGCGTCGCTGACAATCAGGGCTTCGAAATGCGAGCCGTCGCCTTGCACTTCGAGGTGCTGGCAGGCCAGGTTGTCGGCAATGTACTGATGAACGTTTTCTGGGGTAGGCAACATAGCAATTAATTCCGGAGTTTGTAGCCGCTGGCCAGCAGGCGTAATGCCAAGGCGCACAACACAACAAAGACGCCGCTTACGACGGCCAGGCTGTGCCAGGGCGAAACGTCAGAGACGTGGAAGAAACCATACCGAAAGCCGTCTATGGTGTAGAAGATCGGGTTCCAGCGCGAAACGGCCTGCCAGAAGGGCGGTAGGCTGTGTATTGAATAGAACACGCCAGACAGGAAGGTGGCAGGCATGATCAGAAAGTTTTGAAAGGCCGCGAGTTGGTCGAATTTCTCGGACCATAGCCCGGCAATTAGGCCTAGCGAGGCCATGATGCCGCAGGCCAATACGGCGAAGACCAGCACCCAGACCAGGTTGGCTATCTGCAGCGGCGCGAAATACAAGGCCACCAGCCAGACGAAAAAGCCCACGCACAAGCCACGCGCAATTGATGCCAGGACATAGGCGCTGAAAATTTCCCTATGTGACAGCGGCGGTAGCAGGATAAAGACCAGATTACCGGTAATACGGCTTTGTATCAGCGAGGACGATGGATTAGCGAATGCATTTTGCAGCATGCTCATCATCATCAGGCCGGGTATCAGGAAGGCGGTATAGGGAATGCTGCCATAGACTTGTACCCTTCCTTCAAGCACATGCGCGAAGATCAGCAGATACAGCAGTGCAGTGATTACCGGTGCAGCTATGGTTTGGAAAGCGACCTTCCAGAAACGTGTCAGTTCCTTGCGCAATAGCGTAGGAAAGCCTGAACCCATATCGGTACGTGGTTGGATAACTGGGACAGTGCTCATGCTGTGGCCCTTTGTAGGTCTTCGTTGTGCATGATGCGCACGAAAGCGTCTTCAAGATCGTTGCCGCCTACCCGTGCTAATAACGCCTGGGTGGTGTCTAACGCCACAACCTGGCCGTTTTTCAGCATGGCGATGCGGCCGCACAGGGCTTCGGCTTCTTCCAGGTAGTGGGTGGTTAGCAAGATGGTGTGACCCGCTTTGTTCAGGCGCGAGATGAATTCCCACAGCGTGCGGCGCAGATCCACATCCACCCCAGCGGTGGGTTCGTCCAGAATAATAACGGGTGGGCGGTGTACCAGCGCCTGGGCGACCAGCACGCGGCGCTTCATGCCGCCAGACAGGGCGCGCATATTGGTATTGGCCTTGTCGTCCAAGCCCAGGTTGGCAAGGATTTCGTCTATCCAGTCATCGTTATTGCGAAGGCCGAAATAGCCGGACTGCAAGCGTAGCGTTTCGCGCACCGTAAAAAACGGATCGTAGACAATTTCCTGGGGCACGACGCCCAGCGATTGGCGGGCTAGACGGAAGTCAGTGACGACATCGTGGCCGCAGACGCGAGCGCTTCCGGTAGTGGCTTGAGCCAGACCGGCAATGATGGAAATGAGAGAAGTCTTGCCTGCGCCGTTAGGACCCAGCAAACCAAAGAATTCGCCGTGCTCGATAGTGAGGCTGACGTCATCTAGGGCTTGAAAGCCGTGTCTTTTGGGGGCGGAAGGAAGCCAGTCTTTCCAGCTACGGGCGCGTGGCGCGTAGATTTTTGATATATGTTCTAAAGAGAGTGCAGGCATGGTAAACAGAAAGCCCGGCCCGAAATTGAGCCGGACTTCGTATTATAGTCGCACACCCGAAGATTTACTGATTGCGCTGGTTCAGGGCGTTGATCAGGCCGTCTACGCCGTTTTGCGAAATTTGCTGAGCAAACTGATTACGATAGTTTTGTATCAGCCAAATGCCTTCGACGTTCAGGTCGTAGATCTTCCAGCCCTGAGGTGTTTTTTCCAGGCGATAGTCTATGTTGACCGAGGGTGAGTTGCGTTGCGTCAGGGTAGAGCGCACCACGACGTCATTGGCATTGGCATCGCCGCGAAACGGCTGCATGGACAGGGCGGAGTACTGATCGACCTTGGTGAATGCGCCGCTGTAGGTGCGTATCAGGGTGCCGGTAAAGGCCTGTACCAATCGCTTTTGTTGTTCAGGGGTCGCTTGACGCCAGTAACGGCCTGCGGCCAGCCGGGTAGTTTTTTCCAGGTTGGTATAGGGCAGCACATGATCGTTCACGACCTGATTGATTTTGCTCATGTCGCCGGACTTGATGCTTTGGTCCGCCTTGATGGCATCCAGGGCTTCAGTGCCTACAGCAAGCACAAAGTCGTTTGGGTTGCCCATGGGGTCTATGGCGGCGTGGGCCAGGGTAGTTGTAGCGCAGGCCATCAGACCCAGCGCGCTAGCGACCAGCAGCTTACGCGCTTGGGCCAGGGGAAGTAGGGAAATCAAGGTTTTAAACATAGAGGTATAGCCCTTTACTGTGCGGGGTTAGCCACAGGCGTAGCAGGTAGCGTGCCGGTATCGGCGGCGTCAGGGTCGGAATAGTCAGGCAGTTCGTCGTCGCCGTAGTCTGGCAATTGGGTGTCGGTGTTGCGGCGGCTATTGACTTGCGCGTCGCGTCGCTGCAGATAGGCATCGCGTATGAAGCTGTAGCGGTCCAGGGCGATTTCATCCACTAGTTTGTCAGCGTCCAGCAGATTTGCGCGCGTATCGACCGCGTACAGACCCAGTATCGAGTTGCGCACGGGTACGTTGTCAATGGCGAATACGGGCGTAAGGGCAGAGAAATCAGCGGCGAATGTGCCTAATCTGGCAGTGCCATCCCTGAGATCGCTGGCACCCAATATGGGCAGCACGATGTAAGGCCCTGAGCTTATGCCCCAGACACCCAGTGTGATGCCGAAGTCGTTAACAATACGCTTGGAGCCGTTCATGGAAGCCACGTCGATACAACCGCCTAATCCCATGGTGGTGTTGAACATTACCCGGCCCAGGGTATTGAAAAAATCGTGCCCGCGCGCCTGCAAAAAGCTATTGGCGGCTGACCACACATCACCCAGGTTGTTGAAAATATTGCCGACACAGGTGCGCAGGGGCTGGGGTGTCAGGGCCACATAGCCGTTGGCGATAGGCTTGAATAAGGCGTTATCTACGGCTTCATTCACGGCGAACATGCCGCGGTTATAGCTTTCCAGGGGGTCGTTAGGGCTGGGGTTGGGTACAGAGGCACAGCCTGCAGCTAGCACAGTAGCGGTCGAGAGCAGTGCGACGCGAGCCCAGCGCGGGGACGTTTTTTGTACTGTGGATGTAGCATAACTTGTCATGATGGCAGCCTGGAGTGCGGTGAATCGAATTGTAAACCGCAGGTAACACGTTAGTGGTTAGACGGCGCAGCGACTGGCGCTGCATCGGTAGATGTATGGTGTTCAGGCGCCACTGTCGTGTTGGCACCTTCTTTGTCAGCTGAACTGTACAGGAACTTACTGATTAGTTCTTCCAGAACAACGGCGCTTTGGGTGAACTGCACTTCGCTACCATCGACCAGCATACTGTCGTCGCCGCCGGGAGTCAGGCCTATATATTGTTCGCCCAGCAAACCCGAGGTCAGTATTGAGGCCGATGAATCCAGTGGGAACTCAAAGCCATTATCCAGATCCAGCGTGGCCACGGCTTGGTAACGCTGGTTGTCGAAGGCGACTTTAGACACCCGACCCACTACCACACCGCTGCTTTTGACCGGTGCACGTATTTTAAGGCCGCCTATGTTGTCGAAGTGGGCCTGTATCTGATAGGTGGGTGCAAATGAAAATGAACTGAGGTTGCCTGCGCGCAAGGCCAGGAAAGCCAGCGCCAGCAGGCCTAGCAGTACAAAAAGTCCTACCCAGAAATCGGTTCTTTCACGCGACATAGTTAATCTCGTAGTTAATTGCTAAACATTAATGCAGTCAGCAGGAAGTCCAGACCCAGTACTGTCAGTGAGCCATGCACGACGGTGCGGGTTGTAGCCCGCGATACGCCTTCAGGCGTGGCCTTGGCGGTGAAGCCCGCATGCAGGGCGATAAGAGTAACGGCCACCCCAAATACCAGGCTTTTGATAACGCCGTTGGCGATGTCGTTGAAGATATCCACGCCGTTTTGCATTTGTGACCAGAAGGCGCCAGGATCGACGCCTATCAACAATACGCCGACTATCCAGCCGCCGATAACACCCACCATAGAGAAAATGGCGGCCAATATGGGCATAGCGATGACGCCGCCCCAGAAGCGTGGTGTCAGTACCCGACGTATCGGGTCAACTGCCATGATTTCCATGGCGGTAAGCTGTTCGCCAGCCTTCATCAGGCCAATTTCTGCTGTCAGCGAGGTGCCAGCACGGCCTGCAAACAGTAAGGCGGTGACCACGGGGCCCAATTCGCGGGTTAAGGACAGCGCCACCAACAGGCCCAGGGCTTCTTCAGAACCATAGCGGCTAAGCGTGTAGTACCCCTGCAGCCCCAGCACGAACCCAACAAACAGCCCGGACACCCCGATAATAAGCACGGAGTGGTTGCCGATGAAATGGACTTGCTGGGCGACCAGGCCGGGACGTCGCAAAATAATGCCGCTGCTACCTATGATGGCCAGCGACAGACGGACAAAGTCACCCAGCGTGCTGAGTCCAGTGCGTATCCGGGCGCCTAACTGAGCGATTTTTTTGATCAAGCTGATCATAGTCGGCCCGAGTGGTTTTCCAGCCATGCCGAAAATGCTGGCGAACTGGGGTAGTGAAAGGCAATGGGGCCATCGGGCTGGCCATTAAGGAACTGTTGCACATAAGGGTCTTGCGACTCGGACAGTTGCTGGGGCGACCCCGAGGCAATTAACTTGCCCTGTCCCACCATATACACCTGGTCTGCGATGGCGAAAGACTCAGCCACATCATGAGTGATTAGCACTGACGCACAGTTAAGCTGGTCAGTTAAGCGCCGTATAAGCTGTGCGGTAATCCCTAGCGAAATAGGATCCAACCCGGCAAACGGTTCGTCATACAGGATCAGTTCAGGCTCCAGGACGATGGCGCGCGCCAGAGCCACGCGCCTGGCCATACCGCCGGATATTTCCGAAATGCCCAAATGTGCAGCGGCGCGCAGGCCGACGGCATCCAGCTTGTCCAGCACGCGCTCGACAATTTGGCTTTCCGACACCTTGGCATGCTCGCGCAAAGGGAAGGCGACGTTTTCAAAGACATTCAGATCGGTAAACAGTGCGCCTTGTTGAAACAGCACGCCCATGCGCTGGCGTGTAAGCCGCAAGTGTTCGGCCGATAACGTGGTGATGTCGTCGCCAAAGACGCGTATGGTGCCGTGGGTGGGTTTGATCTGCCCCGTGGCCGCCCGCAGTAGCGTGGTTTTGCCCGATCCGGAGCCGCCCATCATGGCGACAACCTGTCCGCGATGGACATCAATACTGATGCCTTGCAGGACGGTGTAGTCGCCATAGCCCAGCGTAACGTCGGTAAAGGTTACGACGGGCGTGGGGCTGACGGCTGAGGTCGGGTTCATGGCAATTTATACATTAGTAGGCGCAATCAATTTATAGATGCAGGCTTGATATTGTATCGCGTGCGTAACTTGGCGCGTAGCATGGCGGTAAATGCTGGCCTATGGGAGCTGTGGGTGCGCCGTTAGGCGGGGACCAAGTGCGCATCCATCCGGGAGGGCGTATTGCTTAGGATGGTTGCGCAGTCTTGCACTACAGCTTAATCCCGGGAGAGTTCGGGAGCCGGATGTGTGGCGCTAGGATCCATTGGGGCGGTAGCCAATGGTATGGGCATGGCGGTATCGACGATATTCAGAGGGTTCAGCGGCCGCTGATGCAGGCGCAGTTCGAAAATATCGAAGCGATTATAGTGACCGATGATGTCGTGGAACTGCTTGGGCTCTATGCTTTTTTCCAGATCAATTTCCCCATAGACGATGCCTTCGGAGTCTATCAGGGGTGTGGAAATTAATAGCCCATCAGGACCAAAGATGCCAGAGAATGCGTTCGGTGAGCCAGACAACGCCTCCAAGCGTTCGGGGGTGGTTCCCAGTAGGTCAATAATTTCCTGTGACATGGCGGACGACGACACAATGGTAAAGACCTTGCCTTCAAGGGAGTGTGCGCTGGCACGAATCTTTATTGGTTCAATGATGTCGTAGCTGTTTCTGAAAGGGTAGGCAATATAGTTCGCCACGTGTACTTGTTCGCCTTGGGCCAGCAACGCAAACCTGGCCAGGGTGTTGGTGTTTTCGCCGCAAGCGAGTGTGCCCAACTTGCCACCTGGAGTGTCGTAGGTGCGTATGGAGCTGCCATCACCGCTACCCCAGGTAAGTTTCTCGGCAAAGGTGGGGACGGTTTTTCTGTGGCGTCCTAGCAAGGTGCCATCGGCCCCAATAATCAAGGTAGTGTTGTATATGGTACCCATGCTGACAGGGCTGCGTTCGTTGACGCCTATAACTACCGTAACCCCGCACGCCTGCGCCGTGCGTTGCAGTGCCTGCACTTCGGGGCCGGGGACATCAATGGAGGCAAGAAATAGGCGCTTGAACCAAGCGCTGCCCTCTAGCGGGCTCATTATCCAGTTCCAATAGGCGTACCCTGCGATGAATACCTCTGGGAAGGCAATAAGTGTGGCTCCATTACCTGCTGCTTCCCGGATAAGGGAGCATGCTTTTTCTGTGGTTGCTACGGTGTCCAGAAAAACAGGCGCCGCCTGAATGGCAGCAGCCGTATATATTGGGTATCGCTTTGCTTTCATAATATTAATATGCTCTGTAGATATTGGGGGTTTTCATATTAAATGAGCTTTTTAAGTAGAGCAATCACTGGTTCATAGTTTGTAACTTAAGCCCTTTAGTTGTTTGAGTAGTAGCGCCAATCAAACTAATTTATTGTGACGTATTTTGTTTTTTATTGAGTTTTCTAAGGCAAAATTTATTATGTTAAATTGGTTTGTTTTGCCTGCGTTACGGTGGTAGAATTTACGTTGCTATCATGTATGGATGGGGCTATGGTCGACACCTTACCAGTGAATGCTTTAATACGCGGTTTATTAGTTCTCGAAGCTGTTAATACGCAGGGGCCTGCGGGCCTGTCGCAAATATGGCGGTCTACTGGCTTGCCTAAGGCTACGGTGTTTCGTTTATTGGAAAGCTTGCGTGCGACCGGCTATTTGGTTTATGACGAAAAAGCACAAACCTATCAGGTGGGTTTGCGTACCCTTGCCTTGTCAAACAACGTATCGTATGAACGACAGTTGTTGCAGATGTCAGCTCCGGTTATGACGGGCTTCAGGGAAACCTTAGGATGGCCATCTGATCTGGCTGTGTTTCAGCATGACAAAATGGTAATTGTAGACACCAATCGCCAACCGGGCATGTTGTCGGCAAACCGCAGCATAGGTTCACGAGTTCCCATGATGGCCTCGGCCACAGGCCGTGTTTATCTTGCTAGTATTGGTGCCTCAGAGCGTGAAAAACTGCTGGGCGAACTTCGCCTTAGCACGGACCCATTCGAACAACTCGCCAAGGATATCTCGGCGACAGACCAGCTGTTGGATGAAACGGCCAGTCGCGGCTATGCCCTATCAGATCAAGAGTTTCTGAAAACAAATCGGGGTGCCGCTGTGGCGGTTATGCATTGCGACACGGTGGTGTGTGTCATAAATTTTATTGTCATTGCCACCGTAATCAGCCTGGAAGAGGTCGAACAGCGCTACGTCCCTATGCTGCTGAAGGCCAAGGCCGAACTGGAAGACCTACTGCAGCGCTTTCCACTTAGAAAAGACAATATGCTTATGGTGACGCGGCATTCTGCTAGCGGTTTGACCCGGTCTTTTGTCAAAAAATAATCCGCCTAACGAATAACTTTCTTAGGGTCTTCACCATACGGCGGTGAATAAATAACCATTAGCTTGACGGGTGTATCGCTAGTTGCAGTGAACACATGGGGTTCTCCGGCAGGGAAGAAACAGCAGTCCCCGGCAACCATGTCGCGGCGCTCGCCCATGACTTCTGCTGTGGCGGTACCCTCAAGCAAATAGCAGATTTGCTCGATGCCGGGATGTGCATGTGGTAGAGCCCCTTGGTTCTTTTCGATAATTCCTATTAGCATTTCTACATGCTTTGCGCCCACCGTTTCTTCTGAGATTAAACGATAGTTATTGGTTCCGTGATGATTGGCTGGCTGATAAGGGGTAACGTCTTCCATACGAATAAAATGGCTTTTTTTCATGGCATATCTATAATTTTAGTGATTTATGAAGACAGTGAATATCTGAGTATACCCAATGCTTTATTGTGCTTTTAATTGAGAAAATAAAATAATCAATACTCTGTAAATAACAGTATTTAATTTTTTATTAATTCTTAGTCAGTGGTAATCATTTTATGTTTATCTGGCAAGGGTCAATTTTAGGCTCGACGAGACTTAATTAAGTGAAAAAACTCACCCACTATGCCGCGTCTAAATGCCATGACACAAATAATAAATATCAAGCCTATAACTATGGTCACCGACTCACCCAGTATTTTGAATGATTCTATATTGGTTGTTCTCGCTAGGAAATCACCAAAAGCCCCCACCTTGTTTTCCAACATGACAATAATGAAGGCGCCAATCACTGGGCCTGTCAGAGTCCCCATGCCCCCTATTAATGTCATCAGAATAACCAATCCGGACATTTGCCAGGCGGCATCGGTCAGGGTGGCGGATACAAAGAGCAGTGCTTTTAAGGACCCGGCCAATCCTGCTAAGGCAGCCGATAGTACAAAAACCAGCAGCTTGAAGTGCTCGACCTTGTAGCCTAAAGATATAGCGCGGGGTTCGTTTTCGCGTATGGCATTCAGAACATGGCCAAAAGGTGAGTGCACTACGCGCCAGATCAAGCCGTAGGCACCAAACGTAATCAACATAATCACGTAGTAAAGATTGATATCGCTGTTTAGGTCTATACCGAAGATGGCGCCGCGTGGGATGCCTTGTAGACCATCTTCTCCGCCGGTGAATTTTGCTTGTAGAAAGAAAAAGAACACCATTTGTGCCATGGCTAAAGTGATCATTGCAAAGTAAATGCCGCTACGCCGTATCGCCAATGCACCAATTAGCAGTCCCATGACAGCCGCCAGCGCGGTTCCGAAGGCCAGGCCGGTGGCCGTGCTCCAGCCCCACTCGGTTAACGCATAGCCGGTAGCATAGGCGGCGCCTCCCAGAAACGCTGCATGCCCAAATGACAGCAAGCCGGTGTAGCCCAACAGCAGGTTGAAAGCGCATGCAAACAGCGCGTAGCACATGATTTTCATGACAAAGACGGGGTAAGCGCCTAAGGCGGGAAGTAATGCAATAAGCAATGCCGCCGCTAGGTAGCCAAGTAAATGGTGCTTCATGTCTCTTTTCCAAAAAGGCCGTTGGGGCGTATCAGTAAAACAACAACCATGATGATGAAGACTACGGTGCTAGAGGCTTCGGGCCAGAATACTTTGGTCAAGCCTTCAACGATGCCTAGTCCCAGCCCCGTCAAAATAGAGCCCATGATAGAGCCCATGCCGCCGATAACTACCACTGCAAAAACCACGATAATAAGATTCGATCCCATCAGCGGCGAGACTTGCAGTATGGGGGCTGCTAGGACACCAGCAAAGCCAGCTAAGCCCACGCCAAATCCATAAGTCAGGGTGATCATCAAAGGGACGTTGACACCGAAAGCCTCGACCAGTTTTGGGTTCTCGGTGCCCGCGCGCAACAGGGCTCCTAGTCGTGTTTTTTCGATCACAAACCATGTGCTAAAACAGGCTATGAGTGCAGCAATCACGACCCACATGCGGTAGGTAGGTAAATACATAAAACCCAGATGTACACCACCCTGGAGCAGAGCGGGCGTGGGGTAGGGCTTTCCGGATACGCCATACAGGCCACGGAATACACCTTCAATCACTAAGGTAAATCCAAAGGTGAGAAGTAAGCCGTATAAGTGATCAAGCTTATACAGGCGGCGTATAAGTAAACGCTCCAGAATTATGCCAAATAGCCCGACGGTAATCGGGGCTAACAGCATCATGGTCCAGTAGCCGAGTCCTAAGTATTGCAAGCCTATCCAGGCAATGAAGGCGCCCAGCATATACAGGGCACCATGCGCAAAATTAATTACGTTCAGCAGACCAAAAATTACGGCGAGTCCCAGCGAGAGGACAGCATAGAAGGACCCGTTTACTAAGCCTAATAGCAATTGGCCAAATAGTGCTTGTATGGGGATACCAAATAAAGTGGTCATATGGCTAGACTCCGAGTAGCTGGTTCAGCCCTTCGCGTTTGGCTGGCAGCTCGTCCGCTGTGAACTGTTCAACAATCCGACCGTGTTCCATGACATAGAAACGATCGGCTAAGGGCGCGGCAAAATGGAAGTTTTGCTCTACCATGACGATGGTGTAGCCTTTCGCCTTTAAGGTATTTATCATGCGAGCCAGAGCCTGGACAATGACGGGAGCCAGGCCTTCGGATATTTCGTCCAACAGCAGCAGGCTGGCGCCCGTGCGCAGTATGCGGGCTACCGCTAACATCTGTTGTTCACCGCCAGATAAGCGACCGCCGGGGGAAGCCTTACGCTCTTCCAGGTTCGGAAACATAGCGTAGATTTCTTCTAGCGACATGCCCGTGTTTTGCGTGTTGGCGATTTTTGGCGTCAGCAGCAAATTTTCCTCACAGGACAGACTGGTGAATATCCCGCGCTCTTCGGGACAATAGCCTATGCCTAAGTGCGCGATGCGGTAGGTGGGCAGAGCTATGGCTTCCGTTCCCTGTATGCGTACCGAGCCTTTGCGGCTACCGGTAAGTCCTAGAATGGCGCGTAGGGTGCTTGTACGGCCTGCGCCATTACGGCCTAACAGCGTAACCACTTCACCCTTGGCGACCGTCAGATTGACGCCGTGCAGCACATGGGATTCGCCGTACCAGGCGTGTAAGTCTGTTATTTCCAAGGCGTGCATCATGTTTGCACTCCCTCAGGATCGCTTGCCGTCGTACCCATATAGGCCTGCATGACATCCGGATTGCTTGAGACCTCGTGGTAGCTGCCTTCTGCCAGGATGGCACCGCGCGCCAGTACACTGATTCTATCGGCGATTGATGCAATAACGTTCATATTATGTTCCACCATCAGGATAGTGCGGCCTTTGCTGACCCGTTTAATTAGTTGCGTGACGCGATCAACGTCTTCATGTCCCATCCCTTGGGTGGGCTCGTCAAGCAACATAAGTTGTGGATTCATGGCTAGGGTGGTCGCTATTTCCAGAGCCCGTTTACGGCCATAAGGCAGATTGACGGTATGCTCATGCGCTAATTCGCTTAGGTCTACTTCGGCCAGTAAGGCCATGGCCTGGTCGTTTAAGCGATTCAGCACGCGGTCGCTGCGCCAGAAGTTCATGGACAGGCCAGTGCTGCGCTGCAAGCCTATACGTACATTTTCTAGCAGCGTCAGTTGTGGGAAAACAGCAGATATCTGGAAAGACCGGATGATGCCTCGCCCGGCGATGTCGGCAGGCTGTTCACGCGTAATCTCAATATCGTCGAATAGAATTTTTCCAGCGGTGGGGGTTAGGAATTTGGTCAGCAAGTTGAAGCAGGTGGTTTTGCCTGCGCCATTGGGGCCTATCAGTGCATGGATACTACCGCGCTTCACTTGCAGGTTGACATTGTTGACCGCCACGAATCCCTTGAACTCTTTTCTCAAGTTTTTGGTTTGAAGAATGTAGTCGCTCATGCCTGTCTCTTATAGTTTTAGTAGGTGGTGTTGGATAGATGTGCTAAGAGCGTAAGCTGCTAAAGCCGCCGTCAACCGATAGCACGGTACCTATGGTTGAGCGTGCCTCGGGGTGCGCTAGATACGCAATCGCTTGTGCAACTTCGGTTGCCTGCACCATCTGACCGGTCACTTGTCGGGCAGCAAACTCAGAGGTGCTGCGACCTATAGAAGCCGCCAAACCATGGACGAATGCGGTATCTACCGTTCCTGGATTGACGCAGTTGACACGAATGCCTTCGGAAATCAGGTCGACCGCCATGGCTCGGCTTAATGCTTCGACAGCACCTTTTGTGGCTGAATACAAGGCTCGATTTGCCAACCCGGTTTGGGCCAGGCACGAGGAAATATTGACGATGGCGCCGTGCGATGACTGGCGCAGATGGGGAAGGGCGCTACGTGTGGCACGCACTACACCCAGCAGGTTGATATCAAGTATGCGGTGCCAATCGGCCAGTGTCCCTTCTTCCACGGGGCCATAGAAGCTGATGCCTGCATTGTTCACGAGTATGTCGATACGTCCATGCTTCTGAGCGACTGCAGCTATGGCTTGATTAACGGCCTCGTCGTCAGTAACGCTGCCCGAATACGCATCGCAACCTGGTGCGACGTGGTCAACATTCAGATCCAGCACAGCGACGCGGGCTCCTTTGCTAAGGAAGAGTTCGGCGGCGGCCTTGCCTATACCAGCGCCGCCACCCGTGATGAACACTACGCTTTGGTTGAATTCTTTACCCATTTATCTAATCCTTATCTTTTATTGCGAGTTTGACACTGCGACATCATGGTCAAGTGAGCTGACGCAGCTGGGTGGCTTGCATGGATGGTCTTTGCTCAAACGCTAAATACCAGTGTGCTAATCCAGGGTGATTGTTGCGCCAGTCAAACTGGGGGAAACGAAAGTCCAGATAGCCTAAAGCACATCCGACGGCAATCACCCCAATGTTTAGCGAGTCTTGCAGAGAGGGCAGCCCTGTGGCTGAAAGGGTGTTCAGGCTGGATAAGATTTTTGACCATTGCCCTTGCTCCCAGTCGGTCCAGCGTAAGGCCGCAGGCCGTAATACGGTTTCGTAGCGTAATAGCACCCCCGCATCCAGGATGCCGTCAGCCAAGGACTGCAGGCACAGTGCTCGGGCCAGCGGCAGCGGCTCGGTGGGGTGTAGTCGCGGCTGCAGATGCAGGGTGTCCAAGTACTGGCAGATCACTACGCTGTCAAACAGTGCGGTCCCATCATCAAGCAATAAGGTGGGTATGTGCCCGCTTGGGTTGTGCGCGGCCACTTCCAAAGCGCGATTGATCGGGTTAACGACCGCATGAACTAAGCTAATACGGCTTATTAACTGCGTTTCGTGGGCCAGCACCATTACCTTACGCACGAAGGGCGACGCCGTGGAATAGAATAATTTCATGAGGTGCCCATGGTCCAGGTGATTAGCATGTGTCAGCTTGTAGACTTACAGCGTCTGGTGTTATCAAGTTGGGTGCGTGGCTGTCAATGCTGCACGGCGTGAGCGAGAAGCGGACGGGCGGTCGCGTGGTCAGGATATCTCCTTCAGTAGGATGAGTCAGAGGGATGAAAAATCCTACTTCCTGTAGATGTCGGTCTGTTAGCAGATCGTCAATAGAGTTCACTGCCGAACAGGGAATATCCGCCTCGGAGAGCGTGTCCAGCCAGTCGGCGGTATTACGCTCTAAAAGCAATATTGCCAGTTGTTGGTAGAGTTCATCAATGATTTCGGTGCGTAGGGCGCTGGACTCCAGGCGTGGGTCGGTTGCCCATGCCGTGTCGCCAGCTACTTGAAAAAAACGCTGCCAATGTGTCGCGTTATACGGCAGTACACTGATATAGCCATCCCGTGTGCGGTGGGGCTGGCGGTGAGGTGAAAGCAGGCGGGAATAGCCAGCAGGCCCTTCGGGCGGAGAGAAAGTGCGACCGCCTAATTGATCTACTAACAAGTAAGACGCCATGATTTCAAACATAGGCACTTCAACGTACTGGCCGACGCCATTGCGTTCCGCATATAGCAGTGCCGCATTAATGGCGCTAACGGCATACAAGGAGGCTGTTTTGTCGGCCACGACGGTAGGGGCATAACGAGGTTCGTTACCTAACTGCTGCTCGAGGCCAGCCCAGCCAGAGGCTGCCTGGATAATGTCGTCGTAAGCAGGGTGGTCACGATAAGGGCCGTCCTGGCCGTAACCCACAATCGCGCAATAGACCAGCGCGGGATTAATTGACTGAATGTCCTGATATGACAGGCCCAGTCTTGCCGCGGCTTTAGGGCGCATATTGTGCACCAGGACGTGAGCTGTAGCCACCATCTCCAGCAGAGTTTGACGGTTTTCAGGCTGTTTCAGATCCAGGACCAGGCTGCTCTTATTGCGATTGCAGTTCAGAAATGAGGCACCCATGCCCGGTGAGCGAGCAGGACCGGGCGCGCGCATGATATCGCCTTGTGGAGGCTCTATCTTGATGACTTCAGCACCCATGTCGCCTAGTATCTGAGTGGCGTAAGGCCCCGCAATGACGGTACTTAGATCCAGTACTCGGATGCCATCCAGTGGGCCGGCCATTACAAGCGGCCCGATACGTTGGTGTAGCAGCTTTTGTATTCAGTAAAGAATTCTTGTGCTGCCATGCCTTGTTCCCTGGCGCCATATCCTGAAGGCGACCGACCGCCAAAGGGCACGTGAAAGTCTAGTCCGGCGGTGGTGGCGTTTATGGTCACCATAGCGGCCTTGGAGCGCCGACGAAAGTTTTCGGCGTTGATCAGGTTGTTGGTCATTATGCCGCTGGATAAGGCAAAATGCACATCGTTGGCGATGGCAATAGCTTCGTCCATATCATGGGCGGCCAGTACGCTGGCGACCGGGCCGAAGACTTCTTCCTGGTTAATGCGCATCTGGTTGGTGGTGTTGATGAACAGTCCGGGCTCAAAGTAATAGCCAGGGTGGCTGCGCTCTACCCTTTGACCTCCAAATAGCAATTCGGCACCTTCGTTGCGTGCTATATCGATATATTCCAGGTTTTTTAAGAGCTGTCTGTCATCAACCACTGGACCTATTTCTGTGGTTGCGTCCAGAGCATGTCCCACTTTGGACGAGGCCATGCGTTGCACCAGCCGCTCCAGAAATTCGTCGCGTACGCTGTCTAAGGCGATAATGCGGGTGGAGGCAGTGCAGCGCTGGCCTGTGCCATGGTAGGCACCTTGAAAAGCCACTTCGACCGCTAGCTCTATGTTGCAGTCGTTGTCGATAATTAGTCCGCTTTTACCGCCTAGCTCGGCCTGCACCTTTTTCATTTGGCGTGCAGCGGCCTCGACGATAATGCTGCCTGTAGGCCCCGAACCCGTAAAACTGATGGCATCGCTGCGATCAATTAGCGCCTGGCCCAGTTCGCGGCCATTGCCCATAACCATATTGAGCACACCAGGGGGAACACCTGCGCGCTCCAGGATGTCGACCAAGACCCACGCGCAAGCTGGTGTGAGTTCGCTAGGCTTATAAATTACAGTGTTGCCATAGGCCAGAGCAGGTGCAATTTTCCAGACGGGAATTGCCAGTGGCAAGTTCCACGGCGTAATCACACCGATCAAGCCTACAGGCTCTCGGCTGACACTGATGGTAAAGCCACTGCGTAATCCAGGCGTGAAAAAACCATGGTTGCGGACGGTTTCACCAGCGTAGTAGTGGAAAATCTCACCGCTCCGTATGACTTCCGCCCGGCCCTCACGCAAGGTTTTTCCTTGCTCACGCGACAGAACCCGGCCTAGTTCCTCGGAGCGAGCAATTAGTTCATCGCCTGCCCGACGTAGTATATGTGCCCTGGCTTCGGGCAAGACTTCGGCCCAGGCACCTTCAGCTGCCCGGGCGGCATCAGCCGCAGCGTCAATGTCGCTGACGCTGCCCCAGTTATAGCTACCCAATACATCATCGGTATCCGACGGATTAATATTGGGAACCTCTGGGCCGTGGTTTAGCCATTGACCGTTGATAAAAATTCCGTTCTGCATGGGTGCTAACTTCCTTAATGCTGGACTAATGGACAGTCAGTTTTGCTGATATCTTCATAAACATCTTTGGCAGCCAAGGTTGCAACGATGTCGAAGGAATCACCAGCAAACTTAGAGTCTTGAGGTTTTTTCGCTTGTGCCACATACATGTCCATAATCACCCGGCCGTTGGCCAAAATGGATGCGTTTTGTATCAAGGTATCAGGGCCTATGGGCAGTTCACGCATTTTTGCGCTAACTGCTGCGGCATCGTCTACGCCTGCCGCAGCGACGGCCTTCAGATAATGGCTGACCGCTGCGTAGGTATTGGCATGTATCATGCTAGGCATTTTTTTATGCTTTTCCTGAAAACGTAGCGACCAGGCGCGTGTAGTGTCGTTCAGATTCCAGTAAAACGGCGTCGCAAAGGATAAGCCCTGGGCTGCTTCCAGACCCATGGCATCTATTTCGGGTTGGCTGACATACAGGGCAACGAGCTTGCCCGGAATCTGGAATTCCTGTGCCTGCTTGACGGCGGCAATCATATCGGAGCCGCCAGCAGCCAGAGCCACCACATCGGCGCCTGAGCTTTGAGCCTGTAGCAAGTAGGACGAAAAGTCCGAGCTGTTGATGGGGTGTTTCACACTGCCCAGAACAGTACCGCCAGCGGCTTTGATGGCTTTGGTGGTCTCGGCTTCTAAGGCGTGTCCGAAGACAAAGTCAGTGGTTAAGAAATACCATTTCTTGCCGCCATTGTTGACTAGATCTTTCACAACAGTGTTTGCTAAAGAGTAAGAGCTGGAAGCCCACTGTGTGCCATATGGCGAGCAGTGCTTGCCGCTGAAGTCGGGTGCGGTACCAGCAGAAATCAGAGTGACTTTTTTGCGTTCTGCGGCGGCCAACTGCGCAGCTATCCCGGCGGCGCTGGAACCGCCATCTGCGATGGCGCTGACGCCGTCCACATCAAACCAACGACGTGCAATTTGGCCTGCAATATCAGGCTTGTTCTGATTGTCTGCCACTAAAATTTCTATGGTGCGGCCTAGTACCTGACCGCCGAAATCTTCGGCAGCCATTTTGGCGGCAAGCACAGAGCCGGCGCCTCCCTGGTCAGCATATGGGCCTGACTGATCGTTAGAAATACCGATCCGAAAGGGAGGTTCTTGTGCTACAGCCGTATAGCTATACAGAGCAAGGGTGGCGGCAGCGATGCTCAGTGTGAATTTATGTAGTGATTTCAATGTCTACTCCAAGATTGTTCGATGGGGAACTGAACGGTGATTGGCTCTTGTTGACAGGGCCTTCTTGCAAGCAATTTTATGGATGATGAATTTAAATCGCAATAAAACAAACCGATGTCTCGCTAGGTGGACCGATTTTGCAAAACAGATACGGTAGCAATGAAGTTATTTACGATGATTGATGCAACAACTCTCGTTCGAAAGTGGGATACAAAAAGCAATTTTTACCTGCTATAGCGACAGTGCGTCGTTAGCGATATCATCGTCAAATAGGGGCAAAATAGATGCAGATAACTTCATCGGCTTCCTCTGCAGTGGGCGTCAGCCCGCGTATAAATCGCGTGGCGGTGTGCGGCGCCGGCGTTATGGGAGCCCAGATTGCGGCCCATTGCATCAATGCTGGCATGTCTGTGGTGCTGTTTGATCTGCCTACTGATCAAGGCGATAAAAACAGTATTGCTAAGCGTGCTATCGCACAGTTAAAGAAAATGAAGCCTGCGCCCCTGGGCGATGCTGACTTGGCCGATGTCATTGTGCCGGCTAACTATGACGATGATCTGCACCTGCTGGCGGATTGCGATCTGGTCATCGAGGCCATCGCCGAACGTTTGGACTGGAAGAGCTCGCTGTATGAAAAGCTGGCGCCAGCCATTGCAGCCCACGCCATCATCGCCAGTAACACGTCGGGCTTGTCCATTACCCAGTTGTCGCAGGCCTTGCCAGACGCCTTACGCCACCGCTTTTGTGGTGTGCATTTCTTTAATCCACCCCGTTACATGCATTTGGTAGAGCTTATCCCTACGGCAGATACCGACGCGGGCGTGCTGGACACGTTGGAAACCTTTTTGGTGTCGCGTCTGGGCAAGGGTGTGTTGCGAGCCAGGGATACGCCTAACTTCATCGCTAACCGTATTGGTGTTTTTGGCATTTTGTCGGTGTTTGCGCAAACCCAGGCTTTTGGGCTTAGTGTCGATCTGGTTGACGAACTAACCGGGGTGCGCCTGGGGCGTGCCAAGTCGGGTACCTATAGAACGGCCGATGTGGTCGGTCTGGATACACTGGCTTTGGTCATACACACTATGCAGGACCAGTTGGCGGGTGACCCCTTCCATGCGAATTATGCCGTACCGCCGGTATTGGACGCTTTGATCGCCCAGGGGGCGTTGGGGCAAAAAAGTGGTGCTGGCTACTACCGCAAGCAGGGTAAAGCGATTTTACATTTGGACCCGGCCACACTTGGCTATGTCCCGGCGCAGGCCAGCGTGGATGACAGCGTGACGGCATTATTGGCAGAACGTGATCCTGCCGCTCGTTTGCGTGGCTTGCGCGCTTCATCCCACCCGCAGGCTCAGTTTGTGTGGTCGGTATTGCGTGATTGCTTCCATTACAGCGCGGTGCATTTGGCCGATATCGCGGATACCGCCAGTCAAATCGATCTGGCCATGATATGGGGATTTGGCCATCGTCAGGGGCCGTTTGAAATCTGGCAGGCGGCGGGTTGGCGCGAAGTCGCTGGGTGGATAGCGGACGATATCAAGTCGGGTAAAACCTTGTCGTCTGCACCGTTGCCTGGCTGGGTGACCAGCGGTCCGGTCTGGGAGGCGCAAGGGGTGCAAACAGATCTCGGGTCGTGGAATCCACACACGCTAAGTTTTCAGGGGCGCAGCGCCTTGCCGGTGTATCAGCGTCAGGTGGGTGCGCCGCGCCTGGTGGGCGAGGCCGACACCTTGCGTGCTCAGGTGGTATTCGAGGACGAAGCCGTACGTTGCTGGACCTTGCCTGCGCCGCATCCGTCCGACGTATTACTACTGTCCTTTAAAACCAAGATGCATACTCTAAACCCGCAGGTAGTAAGCGGTATTATGCGCAGCGTAGATTTGGCTGAAGGCTCTTATAAAGCGCTGGTCATAGGCCATATCAATGATCCGTTTTCGGCCGGGGCTGACCTAAACGCCATGATGCCAGCATTTGCTGCTGGTGGCGCGGCAGCCATGGAGCCGATGGTGCGGGACATGCAGGACATGGTGATGCGCTTGCGTTATGCGCGTGTGCCAGTGGTGGCGGCAGTTGCCGGCCTGGCCTTGGGCGGAGGCTGCGAACTGGCCCTGCATTGTGCACACCGGGTAGCCTACTTTGAAACCTATATCGGTCTGGTCGAGGTCGGGGTGGGTTTGGTGCCTAGCGCAGGCGGTTTAACGTATTGCGCTCGGCGGGCTGCTGAATTGCAGGCCGAAGCGGCGCCAGATGCGCCATTGTTGGCTTTCGTGAAGAAATTTGCACTGGCTGTGGCCAGTGCTCAGGTATCAACATCCGCGCTCGATGCACAGCATATGGGCTATTTACTGCCGTCAGACACCATCGTCATGAATCGCAACGAACTGCTGTATGTGGCGGCGCGCCAGGCCGCAACCTTGGCGGATGCAGGCTGGCGGGCACCCGTGCCCAGGCGTTTCCCAGTGGCGGGTCGTGATGGCTTGGCCACCTTGAAAGTGCAACTGGTCAATATGCACATAGGTGGCTACATCTCGGAATATGATTTTTTGGTGGCTGAACATGTAGCGAATGTGATGTGCGCTGGCGACCTGGACCCTGGTTCGCTGGTGGACGAGCGCTGGGTACAGGCCCAGGAGCGCAAGGCGTTTTGCACCTTGCTGCAGCAACCCAAAACCCAGGAACGCATCATTGGCATGCTCAAGACGGGCAAGCCGGTGCGTAATTGATCAGGAGTCAGACATGGTTGCACTGCAAGACGCCTATATAGTCGCTGCTACGCGCAGTCCCATAGGCAAAGCGCCGCGGGGTGTATTTTCGCATCTGCGCCCGGACGATCTGCTGGCTACGGTTATCCAGGGCTTGCTGGCCCAGGTGCCAGGCTTGGACCCCGCGGCGATCGAGGACGCCATTGTGGGCTGCGCCATGCCCGAAGGCCCTCAAGGACTGAATGTGGGTCGTATCGGGGCCTTGTTGGCGGGGTTACCCACCTCGGTAGCTGGCGTTACGGTCAACCGCTTTTGCGCGTCTGGTTTGACAGCCATTGCCATGGCCGCAGACCGTATCCGAGTGGGCGAGGCAGATGTCATGATTGCGGCAGGCACAGAGTCCATGAGTATGGTTCCCATCATGGGCGTCAACACCAGCTTCAGCCCGTCTTTATTTGCGCGTGATGAAAATCTGGGCATAGCCTACGGCATGGGTCTGACGGCAGAACAGGTGGCTAAACAATGGCAGGTATCGCGCGAAGACCAGGACGCCTTTGCCTTGCAATCCCACCACCGCGCCCTGGCTGCCCAGCAGGCAGGTGAATTCACCGATGAAATTCTGCCTATACAAATCAGCCGTCGTTTGCCCGACCTGCAAACCGGCCAGGTGGTGGTCAGCCATCAAACAGTCAGTTTGGACGAAGGCCCTAGGCTGGACACCAGCCTGGAAGTCTTGGCTAAGTTGCGTCCTGTGTTTGCTGCGCGGGGTAGCGTGACAGCAGGAAATAGTTCCCAAACATCAGACGGCTCAGGGGCCTTGCTACTGATGTCTGAACGGGCGCTGAAGCAGCACAATCTGACCCCGCTGGCACGCTTTGTGGCTTTTGCCGTGCGCGGTGTCCCGCCCGAAATCATGGGTATAGGTCCAAAGTTCGCGATACCCCAGGTGCTGAAACTGGCGGGCCTGACCCTGGACCAAATGGGCTGGATAGAATTGAACGAGGCCTTCGCGGCCCAGTCGCTGGCGGTGATCCGCGACCTGGGCCTGAACCCTGCCGTGGTCAACCCTATGGGCGGCGCCATTGCCCTGGGTCATCCGCTGGGTGCGACCGGTGCTATACGTTCCGCGACGGTAGTCCATGCCTTGCAACGTCACAAGCTGGATTACGGCATGGTGACGATGTGCGTGGGTACGGGCATGGGCGCCGCGGGTATTTTTCAGCGAGTTTAATTGGCTCCTGGCTAAACTTTGATATAGGTATTCAGACGCTTGGCGGCGTTGCGCAAGTGGGTTTCAGCAGCCTGTGATGCGGCAACTGGATCGCGATCTTCTATAGCGCGCACTATAGCCAAGTGTTCTTGCTGCACGAATTGGACCAGGTTGTGGTGATAGGTGGCCGTATTGCTGCGTGCTTGCCGGATCAGTCGCCTGACATGTTGCTCCAGGTACTCGTTAAGGGTGATGAAGTGGGGGTTATGGGTTGCGTCAACGATGGCCTGATGAAAAGCGAAGTCCTCTTCGTCGCCTAATTGTTCGTTGGCAATGGCATATTCCATGCCTATCAGTGCACGCTTGATACGCTTGAGGTCTTCTGGGGTGTGTCGCAAGGCGGCATAACGTGCTGCTCCGCCTTCAATGGTGACCAACAGCTCTATAACTTGGGCGATGCTTTGCGTGTCGTCTAGCGCCGTGGTTTGCAGCCTGAATGTTTGGCGTGTGCCGCGCTCATTGACGAAAACTCCGCGGCCTTGGTGGGAACTGACCAGGCCTTCGGATTTGAGCTGCGACACCGCTTCGCGCACTACCGAGCGGCTTACTGAGAACTGTTCACACAACTGCTTTTCGCTGGGCAGCTTGGCGCCTGGCAATAGCCTTTTTTGTGTGATTTCTTGGGTGAGCCAGTGCGCAACCATATCGGTCAGTGACTCGGTCTGAGGCAGAGTATCTAGGGCATTCATGATGTGTATTTTGCGTTATTAAACATAAGCAGGCTAGCTTGCTAATCTTGTGACAGAGATACCGTCGTTTAAACGATATACAGGCCACCATTTACATGTATGGTTTCCCCGCTTACAAAGCTTGCCAGGTCTGAGCATAAAAAGATAATCGCCCCAGCAACTTCGTCGGCTGTGCCGAAACGCTTAAGCGGCGTGCTGTCTAGCAGCGACTGACCTTTTTGTTCTAGCAGGCTGGACGTCATGGGGGTTTCAATAATGCCAGGGGCCACTATGTTTACGCGAGTATTGGGAGCCAGTTCCAGCGCCAGGCTTTTGCTGAAACTGGACACTGCGCCTTTGGATGCTGAATAGTGGGCATGCGAATAGCTGCCGCGACTGCCTGCCAGAGAGGCAAGGTTGACGATAGAGCTATTCTGACCAAGGTAGGGAATGACGGCCCGACAAATATGGAAAGTCCCATCCAGGTTGATACACATTAACTGCCGCCAGTTGTCGTCGGTCATGTCGGCGACCTTGACCTCTGGGTATATACCAGCCGAGTGCACCAAGTGATCTATTTGGCCGAAATGCGCTACGACTTCCTTTACCGTTTGCGTGCAAGAGTCTGGGTCTGAAACATCCGTTTGGTGGCAGGTGATGTTAGCGCCGCTCTCAGCCAGCTCATCACGTACTTTAATCAGCGCATCCATATTGATATCGCTTAACGCGACACGTGCGCCATGCTTGGCGACGTTAAGGGCGGTGGCGCGTCCAATTCCACCAGCAGCGCCAGTAATCAGAAAGGTTTTTTGTGCGAATGAAATCATAACTTTCCCTCTAGGGTTTACCCCTATCGTCCGTAATTTGTTGATTTTAAATGGTTTGTTTGGTTTTCTTGAGTTGTCGTCCGAGTTTTCCACAGAGTTTGTTGACACTGTTTTTTTGCTTGAGTAGAATTTCCTGCCAACTTGTCTGATAAGTTAAAAATGTTATCAGACAAGTTAAAAAAATAGAAGGGCTTATCAGCCTTGGTTGAACATTCTCATTACAAACTAGGAGATGTTGGAGTGAATAAGACAAAACTTGCCTTGCTGCTATCGGCGTGTGGACTTGTTGCGGTAACTTCCGCCCAAGCCGCCCCTCTTAAGGTGGCGCTAGTAGAAACCTTGTCGGGGCCACAGGCTTCAACAGGGTTGATGTATCGCGCCGCGGCTAAATATCAAATCGGTAATCTCAATGATGCCGGCGGCTGGAATGGCGAAGCCATTGAAGTGGCTGAATACGATAACCAGGGTGGCCCCGCTGGCGCGTCCGACAAGGTCAAAGCAGCTATTGCCGATGGTGCCCAGATTATTATTCAGGGTTCCTCGTCGGCTGTATCAGGCCAAATTACCGAGGATGTACGTAAATACAATATACGCAACCCTGGTAAGGAAGTCCTCTTTCTGAATATGGGTGGTGAAGCGCTGGAACTGACTGGCGACAAATGCCACTTTTACCATTTCCGCTTTACGACCAATGCTCCTATCCGGGTCAAGACCCTGGTCATGGCAATGCAAGAGGCCAACGAGCTGGGCACTAAAGTCTATTCCATGAACCAGAACTATTCATGGGGTGCGGACATGGAGAAATCCATCCAGGACTTCGCCTCGATTGGTAACTACAAGGTAGTAGAAAGCACCTTGCATGACGTCAATAGAGTCCAGGACTTTTCCCCTTACGTCAGCAAAATCAAAGCCAGTGGCGCCGAAACTGTCTTGACCGGCAACTGGTCCAATGACCTGCTGCTGTTGATGAAAGCCACTCGTGATGCAGGCCTGAAAGTGCGTTTTGGTACCGTGTTCCTGGATCAGGTCGGTAACTTGGCCAACGCTGGCGACATCGCTTTAGGCCACTACATTTCGCATGCCTACAACATTGCAGTCAGCCCCGAAGCCGAGCAGTTCGCTGAAGACTACAAGGCTAAAACTGGTCATTACCCCACATTTATTGAGCCACAAACAGTATTTGGCCTGCAAATGCTGGGTGAAGCACTGAAGGCAACCCAGCCTGAGGACGGCAAGCTGAATGTGACCAAGCTGGCGTTGAATCTGGAAAACGTAAAAATTGACACCCCCATGGGTGAGACCATCATACGTAATGATGACCACCAGGTATTGCTGCCTATCGTGGTTTCTAAAGTATCTCGCGACGTGAAATACAAAGTCGACGGTACCGATATGGGTTTCGAGGTCGTCAAGCGCTTTACGGGTGAAGAGGCCGCCAATCCGGTCGAAGCTACCTGCAAAATGAAGCGTCCTGCCTAACAACGGGCACGCAGCGGCAGCCTGGCATTCGGCCAGTGCTGCCGTCCCGATTGCCTATATGGTGCAATTATGGAATTTTTTACAGTCTCTTTATTGAACGGCACGATCTATGGATTGCTGCTGTTCATGGTTTCGGCCGGCCTGACCCTGATTTTCGGGATGATGGGCGTACTTAACTTTGCCCATACGTCGTTCTATATGGTTGGCGCCTACCTGGCGTACAGTCTTCAGAAGGTTATGGGTTTCTGGCCTGCCATCATTATTTCGCCATTGATCGTTGGTGTTTTAGGTGCGTTAGTTGAGCGCTATATGTTGCGTCGTGTTCATCGGTATGGACATGGTCACCAGTTGCTCCTGACCTTTGGCTTGTCATTCATCATCACGGAAGTGATCAAGCTTTTCTACGGTAATTACCCCGTTGATTATCGTGTGCCCGAGTCATTAAGCTTCTCGGCGTTCCCGCTATTTGGCGCGGACTATCCCTTTTATCGGCTGTTGATCGGCGGTACTTCAATACTGATGTTTGTGCTGATCTATTTGCTGCTGACCAAGACCCGAGTCGGCATTGTGGTTCGTTCGGCAATTTACCGTCCACGTATGGTCGAGGCGCTAGGTCACAACGTACCCATGGTTTTCATGGGCGTGTTTGGCGTTGGCGCCGCCCTGGCCGGCCTGGCTGGCGCGGTAGCCGGTGCTTTCTACACCACCAATCCCAATATGGCGCTGGAACTAGGCGTGTTGGTGTTCGTGGTTGTGGTGGTCGGTGGTCTGGGTTCCCTGGAAGGCGCCATGTTGTCTTCTTTACTCATAGGCTTGATTTCTTCATTTGCAGTGGGTGTCGACTACAGCCTTGCCGATGTATTTGGCGTATTCGGAGTTCGGGATTGGGCTGAGCAGATCGGTGGCTTACTAACCCTGAAAGTGTCATCGCTGGCGGCCACAATACCGTTCGTGTTGATGCTGCTGGTATTGCTGTTCAGGCCTCAAGGCTTGATGGGCAACAGGGAGTAGTCGCTATGAAATTTTTACGTATATGGGTCTTATTGCTGCTGGTGGCGTTTTTGTTGGCTGTGCCTACATTTATGTCGACATCGCTAGTCAATGCGGCCATTCAAATGTTGATCGCAGCCTTGTTCGCCAGTGCTTTTAATGTACTGGCGGGGCAGGGCGGCATGCTGTCGTTCGGTCATGCCGCTTATTTTGGCATAGGCACCTTCGCCACTATCCATGCCATGAACGCGTTGGGCGGTGCAGGCTTGTTTCCGGCACCCTTGCTGCCACTCGTGGGCGCCTTCGCAGGTTGCTTGCTGGGTCTGGCAGCCGGTTGGTTCTCTACGCAGCGTAGCGGTGTTTACTTTTCCATGATTACGCTGGCATTGGCCGAGCTGCTGCATTCGCTTGCTCCTCACCTGAAAGATTTTTTCGGTGGTGAAGGTGGTGTGTCAGCTATGCGTATGCCTGTTTGGGGCATTGAGTTTGCCACGGCTACCGATGTTTACTACCTGACCTTGGCATGGGTATTGGTATCCCTGGCTTTGCTGTATTTTTTGACACGTACGCCATTGGGACGTCTATGCCAAGGCTTGCGTGAAAACAGCCATCGTCTGCGTTTTATGGGCTACAACGTGCACGTTTTACGTCTGATGGTGTTCACTGTGTCAGCCACTTTTTCGGGTGTTGCGGGTGCTTTGCTAGCCTTGAATAACGAGGCGGCCAACTATGTCATTTTCGATATGCACTTGTCGGCGCAGGTAGTGCTTAACTCGTATATCGGTGGGATAGGTGCATTCTTCGGCCCGGCGTTGGGCGCTGCAGTGATGACTTTCTTCGGATACGCAGTGTCCGATATGACTCGTACCTGGCTGCTCTACCAAGGCGTTATTTTCGTATTGGTCATGATGTTTATGCCCGCTGGGTTATTTAGCATAGGCAGCTGGTGGAACAGTAATCGAAGCAAGCATACGCGGGCTACCCTGTTGCGGGTACTGTCCACATGGATAGTGGGCTGCTTGATCGCCGCTGGCGGCTTTGTGTTTCTGGTTGAGTTCTTGGCACGCATACTGGATCAGGACTATCAGTCGTTGTTGGCAGATGGCGTTGACTGGCCCGCTGTTGCGCTTTTCGGTCAGCAATGGCTACCTGGCGCAGTGTCAACCTGGCTGCTACCTGTGCTGCTGCTGGTGGCCGGTGTGGTGGTGGTGCTTTTTGGTAGCCGGAAATGGCAGTCTCTGCGTGAGGAGCAAGCAGCATGAATACCCCAATAACACCATCTGATAGCAAGTCGATACTGACATTGGTCGATGTGCACAAGTCGTTTGGCGAATCGCACATTATTCGCGGGGTTAATTTAGAGCTTCGCGAGGGTGAACGCCACGCCATCATTGGTCCCAATGGTGCTGGAAAATCGACCTTGTTTCACTTGATTTCAGGCCAGTTCCGTCCCTCGTCCGGTCAGATCTTGCTAGAGAATCAGCCTATACAGGGACTGGAGGCCCGCAACATTAACCGCCTGGGCATGGCTAGATCATTTCAGATCACCAATATCTTCCCCGGCCTAAGCGTATTTGAAAATTTGCGCTTTGGCGTGATGCGTCGCTATGGCTTGCAGTACAACTTTTGGCGGCCAATTTCGCGCTCCAGAAAGGTAACGCAAGAAACCGAGCAATTGCTCGAGCAACTGCGCCTTACTCAGCATAGCGACACCTTAGGTGGGGAACTGTCTTACTCGGAGCAGCGGTCGCTGGAAATTGGCATGGCCTTGGCGTCGGATCCGAAAGTGCTGCTGCTGGATGAGCCCATGGCAGGTATGTCGCGCGAGGAAACCGAATATACCGTAGGGCTGATCCGTGAACTGACCAAGGGGCGATCTCTGATGATCGTAGAACACGATATGGATGTGGTTTTTTCCTTGAGCGATCGTATCAGTGTCTTGGTATATGGCGAAATTATCGCCACCGGTACGCCTGATGAAATACGGGCCAATGCCCAAGTACAGGAAGCTTATTTGGGCACGGAGGTATCGGCATGAGCCAGACATCCAAAGCACCGTTGTTATCGGTACGTGATTTGCATGCGCATTATGGCAAAAGTCATATTCTGCAGGGCGTGAGTTTCGATGTGGCCAGGGGTGAGGTCATGAGTCTGCTAGGGCGTAATGGTTCGGGGCGTTCCACTACTATCAAGGCCGTTATGGGCTTGGTGCCGCCCACAGGCGGGCAGGTGTTGCTAAACGGCAAGAATCTTGCAGGTACTCAGCCCTACACCATTGCTCGTGCTGGCGTTGCCTACGTACCCGAAGAAAGGGAAGTGTTTGGCAACCTGACTGTTGATGAAAACCTGGTCATGGGCATGCAGGCCAAGCGCGCCGACGCGCCAGAGTGGACTATCGAACAAATGTTTGATTATTTTCCACGGCTGAAAGAAAGGCGCAATACCCAGGCGGGCAATCTGTCTGGGGGCGAGCAGCAGATGCTGACCATATGTCGGTCATTGCTGGGCAACCCCAACATCATATTGATTGACGAGCCTACCGAAGGCCTGGCGCCTAAAGTCGTGACCATTGTTGGCGAGGCCATCCAAGATATTCATAGGCGCGGCGTGTCGGTCATTTTGGTTGAGCAAAAGCTGACCATAGCCTTGAAAATTTCCACCCATGTCTGCTTGCTGGGGCATGGTCATGTCGTCTTTAGCGGCACGCCTGACGAGCTTACCAGCAACCCACAATTACTGAAGGATTGGTTAGCAGTATGACAAATACCATGTCTGCCGACGTGCTTGCGCGCTTGGCACAAGGCAAGTCTTTTTTGGAGCTTGCCAATAAGGTGGTATTTATTACGGGTGCGGGCAATGGCATAGGCTTTGCCATGGCGCAAGCCTTCGCCGCCACTGGCGCTAAGCTGGCTTTATTGGATATCAGTGCGCAGGACCTGGAGCACTGCCGTGCAACGTTATTGTCGTCATTTCCTGGGCTGTCTATAGAGACCTATGTTGCCTCAGTTACTGATGAGCAGGCCGTGCAAGCCGCAATAGCGGCTGCCCAAGCAGCGTTCGGCGGCATTGATATTCTGCTGAACAATGCCGGTATTTCCATGAATCAGCCTACGCTGGAACTGTCGTGCACCGATTGGCGCAAGGCCATGGATATCAATGTGAATGGGGTTTTCTACTGCGCCCAAGCTGTGGCGCAGGGCATGCTGGACCAGGGCCATGGCGTCATTCTTAATATGTCTTCCATGTATGGCCAGGTAGCGGCCCCCGAACGCGCGGCTTATTGCACCAGCAAGGCGGCAGTCAGCATGCTGACCAAAGTGTTGGCGATTGAATGGGGCAAGCGAGGAGTACGGGTCAATGCCATTGCGCCAGGCTATGTCTATACGGCGCTAGTCGACCAATTGGTTGCTGCAGGACGCATGGATCTTGATGCATTGACCAAGCGCACGCCGTCAGGCCGGTTGGGCGAGTCTCATGAAATTGCGACCTTAGCCTTGTTTCTGGCGTCAGAACACGCTTCGTTCATCAACGGTCAAGTCATCGTGGCCGATGGCGGCTGGTCTGCCTACAGCTATATCTAAATCATCGTATCTATCCCATCCGGAGATAAATCTCATGTCAGAAATTATTGCGCTGTCCCCTGCTTCCAAATGGGTGGAGTTGCGTACTACCGAAGCCGATTGGCAGCAGGCCGACCCCAAGTTACTGGGCACCTTGTTGTCGCATTTGCATTTGATTCGCGCCTTTGAAGAAACCGTGGTCGAGCTTGCCATGGAAGGGTTGGTTCATGGGCCCGCGCACTCCAGCATAGGTCAAGAAGGCGGGGCGGCAGGTTCCATCGTGCCTTTGACGGCGGCTGACCAGATCAACGGTTCGCATCGTGGTCACCATCAGTTTTTAAGTAAAGCGCTGGGCTATGTCACGCCCGCCGGTATTGACCCCAGGGCAGGACTTTCGTCTGAAGTGGACGTTTTGTTGCAGCGTACCTTGGCTGAAATTTTGGGTCTGTCACAGGGTTTTTGCCGGGGTCGAGGCGGCTCTATGCACTTGCGCTGGGACGACGCGGGAGTCTTGGGCACCAATGCGATCGTCGGGGGCGGGGTTCCGCTAGCGGCAGGTGCCGCCTGGGCGCACAAGCATGCCGGTACCGATGCAGTCGCTGTCACCTATTTTGGCGATGGCGCAGTGAATATCGGCTCGGTGCTGGAAACCATGAATCTGGCTGCAGTCTGGAAGCTCCCCTTGTGTTTCTTTATCGAGAACAATGGTTACGCTGTTTCCACGAATGTCGAAGAAGCGACCGCCGAGCCACGGCTATCGGCGCGTGGTTCGGCCTTTAATATTCCTAGCTGGAAAGTAGATGGTATGGATCCGTTGGCGGTTCATCTTGCGATGGAACAAGCGCTGGCGCATATGCGGGCTGGTAATGGGCCAACCATCATCGAAGCTGATGTCTACCGCTTTTTCCACCAGAATGGCGGTTTTCCGGGCAGCGCCTTTGGCTACCGCAGCAAAGAAGAAGAACAGGCTTGGCGTCAACGTGATCCGCTGGATATTCTGGGGCGCCGTATGCAGGAACGCGGGTTGATCACCGAACAAGACATCGCTGATCTGCGCGCCCGCATGCAGTCGTCCATGGCGCAGGCTGTTGCTGCTCTGACCGAAATCGATCCCAGCAGTAAAGCAGGTAAAAAACGCATACGTCCTGAGCTTTGGCCCGAGCCGGGTTTTCGAGATGTAGGTATGCGCGGTGATCTCAGTGAACTGGCAGGGGCGCGCACCGAAGAGCAGGACACCTTCAAGGGCAAGCTGGAAAATCGCAAATTCATTGATTTAGTTGCCGATGTCATGGACCGCCGTATGCAAACCGATAACGGTATTGTCGTCATGGGCGAAGATATACACCGACTCAAGGGCGGCACCAACGGCGCTACGCGTGGCCTGAAAGATAAGTTTCCGGACCGTGTTCTGGGTACGCCCATCAGTGAAAACGCATTTGTAGGTTTGGGCGGCGGAATGGCGATGGATGGGCGCTTCAAGCCCGTGGTCGAGTTTATGTATCCCGATTTCATGTGGGTTGCCGCCGATCAGGTGTTTAACCAGATAGGCAAGGCACGCCATATGTTTGGCGGCGATATCGATATGCCGCTGGTGTTGCGCACCAAGGTGGCCATGGGCACAGGCTATGGCTCGCAGCACTCCATGGATCCAGCCGGCATTTTTGCGACCAGCCCAGGCTGGCGTATTGTTGCCGCGTCTACGCCTTTTGATTATGTAGGCTTGATGAACGCTGCACTGGCGCTTAAAGATCCCGTGCTGGTCATAGAGCACGTAGATCTTTATGCCTCTAGTGGACCTGCCCCGGTGGACGACCTGGACTACCAGACCCCCTTTGGCAAGGCGGCTGTGCGCCGCAGCGGTAAAGACCTGACTATCTTGACCTATCTGTCCATGGTGGCGCACTCGCTGGAAGCCGTAGAACAAACCGGGGTGGATGCCGATGTAATCGATCTACGCTGGCTTGACCGGGCCAGTATTGACTGGGACACCATAGGCGACAGCATACGCAAGACCAATAATGTCTTGATCGTAGAGCAGGGTGCGCAGGGTACGTCTTATGGTGGTTGGCTATCTGACGAAATTCAGCAGCGCTTTTTTGATTGGTTGGATCAGCCAGTGCAGCGTGTTACCGGTGGTGAAGCATCGCCTAGCATTTCCAAGGTACTAGAACGTGCTGCTTGCGCTCGTACCGAAGAAGTGGCCGAAGGTGTGAAACAGGCAATGCGCAATCAAGGCGCAAGCGCTTAAAAGGAGAACGCCATGAAATTTGAAATGACCGCGCCCCTGGAGTTGGGTATCGCCTGCCGTGACCTGCCCGGCTTACGACGTTTTTATGAAGAGTGTTTAGATTTTACTTTTGTCAGCGAATTTGTAGTCCCCGCTGAAAAGTCAGCGGCAGCGGCTATGTCTGCAGACGGCTACACAGTGGTTCGCCTGCAAACCTCGTTTGGCGAGCGCATCAAACTGCTGGCGCCGAATGTGCCTGTGGCCGCAAATCCGACACCAACCTACATATTGGACCAGCCTAACGCGGTCTACCTGACGTTTATCGTTGCGGATATTAGCGCGGCGATTACACGCTTGCTTGAAGCAGGGACCGAGTTCATGACCGGCAATGAACGTGTCGAGGTCCGTCCTGGCGTATATCTGGCCTTCTGCCGCGATCCTGAAGGCAACATACTGGAACTGGTTGAGTATGAAGATATAGCAAGCTATCGTTCTGATCTGCAAAAAAGGAATGACTGACATGGCGACACTTATCCGTATGCCTGAAGTCGCCGCCAACACCACGTCGGCGGTCATAGTGGCTTGGAGCAAAAACGAAGGTGACCTTGTTGCTATCGGTGATTGCCTGGCTGAAATTGAAACTGAAAAAGCGGTGATTGAGTTCGCTGCTGATCAGGCCGGTGTGCTGGGCAAGATACTAGGCGCTGCCGGTAAAGACATTGACGTCGGGGCACCTATTGCCGTGTTGTATGCACCCGGTGAAAAAGACGTAAATATTGATGCGTTGTTGGCCCAAGAGGGGTTGGCGATTCAAGCTGCAGATGAACCGGAGCAGCAGCCTGCCGCCCTAGCATCCCCGGCGGCACAAGCAACGGCACCCGTCGCGCAAACCGGCCAGCGTATTTTCGCCAGTCCGCTGGCGCGCCGATTGGCCAGCGACGCCGGTATTGATCTGGCGACCTTAAACGGCAGTGGTCCGCGTGGGCGCATCATCAAGCGTGACGTTCAGGCCGTGTCGTTTAATGTTGCTGGGGCGCCATTGGCAGCTGTGGCCGTGCCTGTAACGTCTACAGCCATTGCTGCCGCCTATACGGAAACACCCCATTCCGGTATGCGCCGCACCATCGCGCGTCGCTTGTCCGAAAGCAAAGCCACTATTCCGCATTTTTATTTGCGTGCCGATTGCCGCATGGATAGTCTTTTGGCCTTGCGTGCTCAGGTCAATGCAGGCGGAATCTGCAAAGTGTCGGTCAACGACATTATCGTCAAGGCGGTAGGCGCCGCCTTGCGCGAACTACCCGAAATGAATGTCAGCTGGACGGATGCCGCCTTGCGCCAGTACAGCAACATTGATATCGCTGTGGCGGTGTCTACCGATACCGGGCTGATTACACCTGTTGTATTGGGCGTAGATACTAAGCCCATATCGTTGATTGCTTCCAGCATTGTTGATTTGGCCACGCGCGCTCGCGCAGGCAAGCTGGCGCCGCACGAATACCAGGGCGGCAGCTTTACCGTTAGTAATTTGGGTATGTTTGGCGTGCAGGAATTTGCTGCCATTATCAATCCGCCACAGGCAGCCATACTGGCTGTGGGCGCGGTCGAGCAGCGTCCTGTCGTTACTGACGGGGCACTGCAGGTGGCATCGGTCATGACAGTAACCTTGTCTGTTGATCACCGCGCCATTGACGGCTCGCTTGCAGCGAAGTGGCTGGCTGTCTTTAAGCGCATTATCGAAAACCCTTTGTCTGCCCTGATTTGAGTCTGTGATGAACCCTACTGAATTTGATGTGGTGGTAGTTGGTGGTGGGCCAGGTGGGTATGTGGCTGCCATCCGATCCGCCCAATTGGGCCTGCGTACCGCCTTGGTGGAAAAGGCGCAGATGGGCGGCATTTGTCTGAACTGGGGGTGTATTCCCACCAAGGCGTTGTTGCGTTCTGCCGATGTTTTGCGCCTGGTGCGCGGGGCTGCGCAGTTTGGGGTCAATGTTGACGCGCCTACCGTCGACTTGTCTGCCATGGTGGCCCGTTCGCGGGCCGTGGCGTCCCAGTTGCAACACGGCGTGACGCATTTAATGAAAAAAAATGGCATTACCGTCTTCAATGCCCATGCCAAACTGGGCGGGAACGGACGCTTGCTCCTGGATGGCGATAAAGGTGTGACTGAACTGGCGGCCAAGCAAATCGTGCTGGCGACTGGTGCACGCGCACGCACATTGCCCGGCCTAGAGGCCGATGCGCAAAGCGTCTGGTATTACCGTGAGGCCTTAACCCCGGCCAGCCTGCCCAAGCGCATACTGGTTATAGGCGCTGGCGCAATAGGCATAGAGTTCGCCAGTTTCTATCATGCCTTGGGGTCTCAGGTGCAGGTGGTGGAAATGGCAGATCGTGTCCTGCCAGGCGAGGATGAAGAAATCTCCGCCTACGTAGGCGACGCGTTGCTCAAGCAAGGTATCAATCTGCATCTGGGTAGCCGTATCGCCAGCACAAAACGCTTGGGCGATGCTTGGCAGGTCACCTTGGCGGATGCGCAGGCCGCTCCTATTACGGTAGACGTGATACTGGTTGCCGCTGGTATCGTCGGCAATGTGGAAGACTTGGGCCTAGATGTGACGCGGGTAAAGGTAGAAAATACCCATATCGTCACTGATCGCTATGGCGCCACTGACGAGCCCGGGGTATATGCTATCGGTGATGTGGCCGGTGCGCCATGGTTGGCGCACAAGGCATCGCACGAAGCCATAGTTTGCATAGAAAAAATTGCAGGTTTGGATCCGCAGCCCATAGACGTTAACCGCGTGTCGGCCTGCACCTACAGTTACCCGCAAGTTGCTCATATAGGCCTTACGGAAAAGCAGGCACGTGCAGACGGACGTGCGGTGCGTGTTGGCAAATTCCCGTTTGCCGCTAATGGTAAAGCGATTGCGCTGGGGTCAACTGAAGGGTTTGTAAAGGTCGTCATGGATGCACAGTCCGGTGAGTTGCTAGGAGCCCATATGGTGGGCGACGAGGTCACCGAAATGATCCAGGGCTATGTTATTGCTACCGAGCTGGAAACAACCGAGGCTGATTTGATGCACACGATATTTCCGCATCCAACCCAGTCCGAAGCCATGCACGAGGCAGTACTGTCGGCATACGACAGAGCCTTACATATATAAAATGTAGCTTACGTAAATCAAAATAAGCACGGTAGTGCGCAAAGGAAGACAGCATGTTCTCGTTAAAGAATCCAGAGCTGTTCCGTCAGCAATGTTATATCGATGGCCAGTGGTGCGACGCCAGCGACGGCGCAACCATCAATGTCACCAACCCGGCTACCGGCGACGTCATAGGTACCATTCCGAAAATGGGCGCGGGTGAGACCCGCCATGCCATTGAAGCGGCAGACCTTGCCTGGGCTGGGTGGCGTCAAAAAACGGCAAAAGAGCGTGCTGTAATTTTGCGTCGCTGGTTTGATCTGATGATGCTAAACGCCGACGACCTGGCCATCATCATGACGATAGAGCAAGGCAAGCCGCTGGCCGAGGCGCGCGGCGAAATCGCCTATGGCGCGTCCTACCTGGAATGGTATGGCGAAGAAGGTAAACGTGCTTATGGTGACACCATACCCAGCTCGTCGCCCAATAGTCGCATTGTGGTCATCAAAGAACCTATAGGCGTGTGCGCAGCCATCACGCCCTGGAACTTCCCGTCGTCCATGATTACCCGTAAGGTCGCCGCTGCGTTGGCCGCTGGTTGCCCGATCGTGGTCAAACCTGCCACGCAAACACCGTATTCGGCCCTGGCTTTGGCCGTGTTGGCTGAGCAAGCTGGCGTGCCGGCAGGCGTATTTTCGATAGTGACGGGTTCGGCCAGCGCCATCGACGGTGAAATGACCAGCAACCCCACGGTCCGTAAAGTGACCTTTACCGGGTCGACTGAAGTGGGGCGTTTGCTGATGGAGCAAACCGCAAGTTCTATCAAGAAAGTGTCTATGGAACTGGGCGGCAATGCGCCGTTTATTGTGTTCGCCGATGCTGATCTTGATGCCGCTGTTGACGGCGCCATGGCCAGTAAGTATCGCAATAGCGGGCAAACCTGCGTTTGCGCGAATCGCTTTTACGTACACGACGCTGTCTATGACGCATTTGCGGAAAAGTTGGTTGCTGCGGTGGGCAAGCTCAAGATAGGCAATGGCCTGGAAGCTGGCGTGACGCAAGGTCCACTGATCGACGGCAATGCTGTTCAGAAGATAGAAGAGCATATCGCCGACGCGCTGGCGCAAGGCGGCAAGGTGTTAACCGGCGGTAAGGCACATGCGCTGGGCGGTAGCTTCTTCCAGCCTACAGTTATCGCCGGAGTAACGTCGCAGATGAAAGTAGCCAAGGAAGAAACCTTTGGGCCGCTGGCGCCTTTATTCCGCTTCAAGGACGATAGCGACGTTGTAAACATGGCCAACGATACCGAGTTCGGCCTTGCCGCCTATTTTTATAGCCGGGATATCGGTCGTGTATGGCGTATTGCCGAAGCGCTAGAGTATGGCATGGTCGGTATTAATACCGGTATTTTGTCCAACGAAGCCGCGCCGTTTGGCGGCGTCAAACAGTCGGGCGTTGGCCGTGAAGGGTCCAAGTATGGCTTGGATGACTACCTGGTTATCAAGTACTTGTGCATGGGCGGTATTTAAGCGCGTGTCCTTGGACGCCATGCCCATTATGCTTAAGCGCTTGACCTTCACGGGCTCTACCCTTAGGGCGCGTAGCGGTCAGCAAAAAGCCGACTTGGTTGCTCTTATGCAGTCCAAGGTATGGCCCTTGCTTGAACAGGGCAGCTGCTTACCCGTGATTCATTCCGTTTTCCCTATGGATGAAGTGGGTCAGGCACATGCGCTAATGGAAAGTAGCCAGCATATTGGCAAAATTATGCTGGCCATAGCGGAGCGCTAAATTGAGTCACAAAGATAGAGTCGTACTGGTCACAGGCGGTGTTGGTGGTATAGGCGAAGCCATAGTCAGGCGTTACCTTGAAGAAGGTGCTGCTGTAGGTATTGTTGATATTAACCAGCAGCAGGGCCAGGAACTGGCGCACACCTTGAAGCAGCAAGGCCACGCTGTATGTTTTGCTGCCGCTGATGTGGCTGATTTTTCTGCGTGCCAAACGGCGGCGCTAGCCATCGAAACTGAGCTTGGGCCTATTGATACGCTGGTTAACAATGCAGGCATCTCGCCCAAACACGATGGGCAGCCTGCTCCCGTGTATGAAATGGACCCTGCCGAGTGGCATCGCGTCACTGACGTGAATCTGCACAGCGCATTTAATTTCGTTCGCATCCTGTCACCGGGCATGGTGGAGCGCGGCTTTGGGCGCATAGTATCTACATCCTCGGTCGCAGGCAAAGCTTACTTGGATCTTGTGGGCGTGCATTACAGCACGACCAAGGCCGCCTTGATTGGATTCACGCGGCATCTGGCCGGTGAATTAGGACCGCATGGAATTACGGTGAATGCGCTGGCGCCTGGTCGTATCTCAACGCCTTTGCTGAAAACGGTAGCGCCGCAGGCGAATCAGGCCGTTATTGATAACACCCCTTTACGCCGTCTAGGCACTGCCACAGAAGTAGCGGACGTGTGTTGCTACTTAACATCTAGCCAAGCCTCGTTTGTAACGGGGCAGGTTGTGGACGTGGCCGGCGGTTGGATGATGACATGAAAATGATACCGGCCATAACTGGCACTACCCAGCTTTTTGCAATTTTGGCAGATCCGATTGCGCAGGTAAGAACCCCCGAAGTTCTCAATGATTACTTTGCCCAGCAGGGTATCAACGGGGTTTTGGTCCCCATGCAGGTACCTGCAGATAAGCTAAGCAATGTATTCCAGACCTTGCGTGCCATGAAGAACCTGCAAGGCTTTGTCGTTACGGTTCCGCATAAAACAGACGCGGCCGCACTGTGCGACGAACTGGGCGATACAGGTAATGCGATAGGGGCGATCAATACTGTTAGACGTACCGCCGATGGGCGCTTGGTTGGCGACATGCTCGACGGTGTGGGCTTTTTAAACGGCTTAAAAGAGCAGGGCCACGACCCCGCAGGCAAGCGTGTGCTGTTATTGGGTGCCGGAGGCGCTGCCGCGGCCATTGCCTTTGCGTTGGTTCAGGATGGTGTTGCATCGCTAACCGTATTTAACCGTACCCTGGCGCGGGCCCAGGAACTGGTGGACCGAACCAAAACACATTTCCCTAACGCTGTCATACAGGCTGCTGAACCGGCTGCCGATAAAGGCTATGACCTGGTCATCAATGCGACTTCCTTGGGGATGAAGCCGGAAGATCCGTATCCTTTGGATCCCGCCTACCTGGAGCCCAGCATGGTGGTGGCTGAAATCATCATGAAGCCCGAGCAGACGCCGTTATTGTTGGCCGCACAAGAAAAAGGCTGTGTCGTGCATTACGGGCGGCATATGCTGGACCAGCAAATACGCCTGATGGCCCAGTTCATGATGGGTAAGGACCAATAATCATGGACACCTTTGACTACATTATTGTGGGTGGAGGTACCGCAGGGTGTATTTTGGCAAACCGGCTAACGGCTTCTGGTGAACACACCGTGCTGTTACTAGAGGCTGGTGGCGACGGTAAAGGGTTTTGGGTGCCTATTCCTGCCGGCTTTAGCAAGTTGTTGACGCATCCACGTTTTAACTGGCGCTTTGCAACCGAGCCGGAAGATAACGTGCATGGCCGGACTATTTCCATACCCCGGGGTAAAGGCTTAGGCGGATCTACCTTGATCAACGGAATGATCTATGTGCGTGGACAGCCCCAAGATTTCGATCGCTGGGCGCAGGACGAAGGGGCGACCGGCTGGGGCTATGATGACATCAAGCCTTATTTTGAAAAGCTAGAAAATTACGCACCAGGTGGCCTAGGGCGCGGCACTAATGGTCCTATGCATATTGAAGAGGTCAAAGAACGCTTTCCTGTGTCCAGCGCTTTTTTAGCCGCTGCGCAAGAAGACGGGCAGGTGTTGAACGCGGATTACAACCAGGACGATCAAGAAGGCTTTGGCTACTATCAGGTGTCACAGAAGGCCGGGCGTCGCTGGAGCGTGGTAGATGGGTATTTAACACCTGCACGTCATCGCTCTAACCTAACTGTCAGAACCGGCGCGCATGTGCAGCACCTGTTGTTGGACAATAAGCGTTGCACGGGCGTGGTGTATCGTCAGGGCCAGCAAACCATCAGCATCAAGGCGCGCGCCGAAGTCATATTGGCCGCAGGAACGATACAAACACCGCAAATACTAGAACTGTCCGGCATAGGTGACCCCGCCACCATTCAAGCTGCAGGCCTTAAGGTTCAGCATGCTTTGCCTGCAGTTGGCTCCAATTACATAGATCACTTTGCGACACGCATGAACTGGCGGGTCAAGAACACAGTGACCCTGAACGAAATGAGTCAAGGCTGGCGCTTGGGACGCGAGGTGGCACAGTATTACCTGAAGCGCACCGGCATACTTACCTTAGGCACAGGCTTGAACTTTGGCTTTGTAAAAACACGCCACGAATTAGCCACACCGGATATTCAGTATTTCTTTGTGCACGCGAGTTATGCCAATGCCGCAGAACGTAAGCTGGATACCCAGCCCGGTATGACGATAGGGGTCACACAACTGCGCCCGCAGTCTACAGGCAGCATCCATATACGTTCAGGCAACCCGCTGGATGCGCCGCTGATCAGGCCTAATGTGCTGGCGGCAAGCGAAGATCAGGATAGCCTGATCGAGGGCATGAAAATTGCGCGGCGTATTGTGGGCCAGCCCGCCTTGCGTCCATTTGTAGATAGCGAATTGAGTCCGGGTAAATCCATAACTACGCAACAGGCGTGGTTGGATTTTGCACGTAATAATGGCCAGACTATTTATCATCCGATTGGAACCTGCCGCATGGGTGCAGATGCTAACGCCGTCGTTGCCCCCGATTTGCTGGTTAAAGGCTTACAAGGCCTGCGTGTTGTAGACGCATCGGTGATGCCGTCTATGGTGTCAGGTAACACCCAGGCAGCGGTCATGATGATTGCTGAAAAAGCCGCTGACCTTATTTTGGGGAAAACTGCGTTATCCAGTGCGACGTAGATGCATCGTGGCTGTCGCTACTGGCGTCACCACCGGACATCGCTTTCAGTATGCCCTTGGCCAGGACCTTGCCGTATTCCACGCCCCACTGGTCAAAGGGGTTGATGCCCCAGATCAGTCCCTGGACGAAGACCTTGTGTTCATACAGGGCCAGCAAGGCGCCCAGAGTGTAGGGCGACAGGCGTGACAGCACCAACAAATTAGATGGCCGCCCGCCCGCGTGCATGCGGTGTTTGGCCAGCCATTGTGCTTGGGGCAAGGCCATGCCTGCTTGCAGGTTTTCCTGTAGAGCAGTGTCGTAGGACTTTCCTTTTAGCAGCGCTTCGCGCTGCGCCAGACAGTTGGCCAGCAGGCGTTGATGGTGGTTTGCCCAATTATGGTCGGGGTGCTGGCAGACGATGAAGTCAACGGGCGCGCCATCGCTGCCTTGGTGCAACCATTGAAAAAATGTGTGCTGGGCGTCCGTGCCCGGCATGCCCCAGACGGCGGGGCCGGTAGGTACGCCGACTGGGTTGCCCGCCAGATTGACTGATTTCCCCAAAGACTCCATTTCCAGTTGCTGGATATATGGCACCAGATTGGCCAACCGGAAATCATAGGGAGCAATATTTAGTGAACCATAGCCCAGCAGGCTACGGTTGATGACCCCAGCTACGGCCATCTGCACGGGGGCGTTTTCGGCGATGGGCGCTGTACTGAAGTGGGTGTCCATGGCGGCGGCGCCAGCTTGCATGCCGGCGACGATATCGGCGCTAATTGCCAGCGCCGTCGTCAGGTTAACGGCAGACCATAGTGAAAAGCGGCCGCCTACCCAATCCCATAGTTTAAAAATATTGCTGTCAGGAATGCCCCAGTTTCGAGCCAGTTGGGGTTTGGCGGTAATGGCGACGACCTGGCTATAGGGATTTTTAACACCAGAGGCCAACAACCACTCCATGGCACGCTGGCCATTTTGCAGGGTTTCAGCGGTCGAAAACGACTTGGATGCCAGCACTACCAAGGTATCGTGAGGGTCCAGGCCAGCCAGGCAGCCTTGCATGGCGTGGCCGTCAATATTGGCCACGAAATGTACTTGGCGCCAGGCACCGGCATAGCCGAAGGCGCTGACGGATAGCCGCACGCCCCAGTCGCTGCCGCCTATGCCAATATGAATGATATTGCGCCAGCGTCGTTCGGCATCCGCCTGTCGTACAAAGGCATTCATGCGTTCGCGCTCAAAGGCGATTTCTTCGGCGGGGGCGGGGGCACGCAGGGCAGAATGCCAAGCGGCGCGGCCTTCGGTCAGATTGCTGATTTCACCATCAAGTAAACAGGTTCGGGCCTGATCCAGGTGGCGTGCTTGCAGCAATGCGGCGGTGGTTTTGATTAGGCGTGGCGAGGTGACTTGGCCGCTGATATCCAGGGCGATGCCAGCAGCGTTGATTACGCGCAGGGCATGAGTCTGTATGCTGGCTGATTTGGCAGCGTCAGCGAATTCCGACCACTGTGGCATGTCTGTCAGTTCGGCAGGCATACTGATAGCATCAGCGTTGTCAGGTAGTGTGGGCGGGTAGGGCATAGGCGGAGTGCGCATCAAAAGCATGCCTTACAGGCAGTAGTGAACTTGCCCGATTGTAATGGTTTGCCGGTGAGAAAACGGATGCACCACTGGGACACCCGCGTTCGCAATGCTTAGCGGCGGCGCTGGGTACGTGGACCCGCTGGCGGACGGCCAGCAATATGGCGAAATGTAATACGGCCCTTACTAAGGTCGTAGGGCGACATTTCCAGGGAGACTTTGTCGCCAGCCAAGATACGGATATGGTGCTTGCGCATTTTTCCGCCGGTGTAGGCGACGACGGGGTGGCCGTTGTCCAGGGTGACGCGAAAGCGAGAGTCGGGTAGAACTTCTGTAACTAGTCCGCCCATTTCGATCAGCTCTTCTTTAGCCATGTGTGTACTCCTTGAAAATCAGTAAATAAATGCCCATAGGCTTCTTGATACCGTAGTGATTCGGTTAAAAGGTCGTGGGAATAGGTAATGGTGGGAATTGGTTAGCCCTACCATCAGGTACTAGCGCATTTTTCATCATTTAGCAAGACTATGATATCACAAGGGTTTTCCATCAGGGCAATTATTTAGCATAGTGTGGTATTCAGCACGGGACAGGACCAGGATGGCGGCAAGCAGGGTCGGGCAGCACGATGACCGACTAAACTAGTGTTTTTTGCGGCGACGGAACATTTAGCAATGACAGAAAAGCGTTTGGTGGATATTGAACTGAAGGTTCTGGCTCAGGAAGATCTGACACAGGAGCTCAGCGACATCATTTACAGACAGCAGAAACAGATAGATGAATTGCGCGCCACCTGCGCGTCTTTGGCAAAGCGCATGGGGGCAGGGGACGCAGACGGTGGCGCCGATGCCTATACGCAAGAAAGGCCGCCGCACTATTGATGACGTTGAATTTATGAGCACAAGACAATCAGGTTCGTGGTCAGAACTGCTGTCAGGTAAGAACGGGCTACGTTCCTTGGCGTTGGCCGGTGGCGTGGCGCTGCACGCGGTCAATGTTTACATCGTCACCACCATATTGCCTTCGGTGGTCAAAGACATAGGCGGGCTGGAATACTACGCTTGGAACACTACCTTGTTTGTGGCGGCGTCCATATTGGGGTCGGCCCTGTCGCCCAAAGCCATGGATGTGGTGGGTACGCAAAAAGCCTTTCTGCTGGCTATCGCCATGTTCGTCGTGGGAACCGCAGGTTGCGCCCTGGCGCCCAGCATGCCGTGGTTGCTGGTAGGGCGTACTGCCCAAGGCTTGGGTGGTGGCTTGTTGCTGGGTCTAAGCTATTCGTCGGTACGCCTGGTGTTTGAAGAACGCTTATGGCCGCGCGCCATGGTGCTGGTATCCAGCATGTGGGGCATCGCGACGCTGGCTGGTCCGGCGATAGGCGGCATCTTTGCCCAAACAGGTCACTGGCGCATGGCCTTCTGGGCCGTCCTGCCGCTGGCGGCGGTGTTGGCCTGGCTGGTGCATACCCAGTTAGCCGCTAAAACCACTGGCCGTGGCAGCCAGCCGGTTAAAGCGCCTTTGGGCAAAATATTCTTGCTGATTTTGTCGGTAATGGTGGTGTCTGTGGGCAGCGTGTCTGACCTATGGAGCTGGAACCTGGCGGGCGTGGTGGGCGGCTTGTTGCTGACGGTGTTGATTGCCCGTGCGGATAACCGTGCTACTGCCCGCATTATGCCTACCGGTTCGTATTCTATGAAAACCGCTTTGGGCAGTTTGTATGCCTGTGTTTTTCTGCTTAGCGCTGGTGTGACCACGGAAGTATTCATTCCTTACTTCCTGCAGGTAATACATAACAAGTCACCGCTAATTGCCGGTTACTGGATGGCCTTGCTATCGGCTGGCTGGACTACGGGATCATTTATCAGTTCCAGCCGTTCTGAAGCCGTGGCTAATCGCTTGATTATGGTGGGGCCGTTGATTTCCGCCCTGTCTACCGCGTTGCTGGCGGTGCTGATGCCTATGACGGCCTTGACCTTGGGTGGTAGCGATTGGTGGCTGACCCTGCCCTTGATCGGGGTGGGACTTGGGGTAGGGCTATGCTGGCCGCACTTGCTGACGCGTATCTTCAAAAGCGCGCCTGTGGGCCAGGAAAACGTAGCGTCGGCCGCCATTACTACGTTACAGCTATATGCCATGGCCTTGGGCGCCAGCGTTGCGGGCATGGTCACTAATGCAGCTGGGTTTACTCGGCCAGGCGGGCTGGAGGGCGCACAGTACGCCGCCGTCGCGCTGTTCGTGGTATTTGCTTGCGCGCCGGCCTTGGCCGCATGTTTAAGCGGTGGGGCACGTCGGGCCTTGGCGCAGCTCTAAAACAGGAACGTGCCACAGCGGCGCTTCTCCATACAGGACATATCCTTCCTATGAAGACACAAAAGTTTGTTGCGATAGCCGCCCTGGCACTTACCGGATTAGTGGCTGTTGCGCCTGTGCAGGCTGCCGACCAACAGGACCCCATACGTATTGGCGTGATTGCCAGTTGGTCAGGACCTTATGCAGACTATGGCAGGCAGTTTGATGCGGGCATGGCGCTGTACCTTAACGAACACGGTGGTCGGTTGGGTGGACGCGAAGTTCAACTGATACGCAAAGACACAGCAGGGGCGGCGCCAGATATGGCCAAACGCTATGCTCAGGAATTGATCGTTAATGATAAGGTCAACTTTCTGACTGGGCTGGACTTCAGTCCCAATGCCTATGCCGTCGCGCCGGTAGTGACCAAGGGGAAAATACCCACGATTATCATGAACGCGGCCTCGTCGGGCATACCTGCCAGTTCGCCCTATATGGCCCGCGTGGCGTTTACTGTGCAGCAGGTGTCAGCACCCATGGCGCTGTGGATGCTAAAAAACGGCGTAAAAAACGCCTACACCGTGGTGGCCAATTATGGGCCTGGACTGGATGCCGAGGTGGCTTTTAAAGATGCCTTCACCAAAGGCGGCGGGCAGATCATGGACCAGGTTCGCATCCCCATGAGCAATCCAGACTTTTCTGCCTATGTGCAACGCATCAAGGATGCGCGCCCTGATGCTGCTTTTATCTTTTTCCCATCAGGGGTCATGCCGCCTGCCTTTATGAAGGCGTGGCAGGAACGCGGCCTGGATAAGGCGGGAATCACCTTGTACGCCACGGGCGAAGCCACAGATGACAGCTATCTGGAAGCCACCGGCGACGTGGCGCTGGGACTGGTGACCAGTCACCATTACTCCTATGCGCATCCGTCGGCTAAAAATAAAAAATTCGTGCAAGATTTCGAAACCGAGTTCGGTACCAGTATGCGGCCCAGTTATTTCTCTGTGGCCGCCTATGACGCGCTGGCGGCGCTGGATGCCGCCATGCAAAAGACCAGTGGCGATATGACTGCTGACGCCATCATGGCTGCGTTGAAGGGGCTGGAACTGGATAGTCCGCGTGGTCCAATTCGTATCGCTGCCGATACGCGCGATATTGTGCAGACTGTGTATATACGCCGTGTGGAAAAGGTGGCTGGCAAGCTGGTGAATGTGGAGTTTGACCAGTTTGATCAGGTGCAAGATCCGGCGTTGTCCACCAAGTAAACAGACGTACAGATCCGTGAAACACACTGAACATCAGCAGCTTGCTGTCATGGACGAAAAACCGCGGCGTGCTTTATGGCCACGGTGATCTTTGATGGTATTGCCTATGGCATGCTGCTGTTTTTAATGAGCGTAGGCCTGTCCATTACCTTGGGTTTGATGAGTTTCGTCAACCTGGCCCATGGTGTTTTTGCCATGATAGGCGGCTATGCGGCGCTGGTTGCCATGAATAGCTGGGGCTTAGGGTTTGTGATGGCTCTGGTTTGCGCATTCGTTGCGGCGGCTGTGGTCGGCGGGCTACTGGAAGTCCTGTTGTTTCGACATTTATACGGCGACCATCCACTGGCTCAGGTATTGCTGTCCATAGGCGTGGTATTTGTTGCGACCGCCGTGGCAAGCTGGCTGTTTGGACCGTCCATACAGATGTTTACCTTGCCTGCTTGGCTGCAGGGACAGTATCAGTTCATGGGGATAGGTCTAGGACGCTATCGCTCCTTATTGGTCTTTAGTGGCCTGGCCGTTATGGTGCTGCTGTTGCTGGGCTTATCCAGAACGTCTTACGGCGCCAGGGTCAGGGCGGCAGTGGATAATGCCAGGGCTGCCAATGGCATGGGCATTAATGTACAGCGGCTTTTTTTCCTGACCTTTGCGCTGGGATGCGGACTGGCAGGCTTGGGTGGGGCACTTAGCCTGGAGCTGCTGGGCATGGAGCCGGCCTTTGCCCTGAAGTACATGATTTACTTTCTGATGGTGGTCGCGGTAGGTGGGGCAGGCACGCTGGTGGGGCCCTTTGTTGCGGCCTTGCTAATCGGTGTTATCGACATGACGGGCAAGTATTACTTCCCCGAGATGGGTGCTTTTCTCGTGTACATCTTCATGGTGCTGGTTTTGTTACTGCGTCCTAACGGCCTGATTTCGCGCAAGGGGCAAGCATGAAAAAGACCAGGCTAGGCACAGCGAGTACCACCTTGGCGGAAGTGGTTTTTTGGCTGGCGCTGGCTTCGTGCTATTTTTTCTTGCCACAAAAACTGCCTTTGTTAACCCAGATGTTGATTGTGGGCTTGTTCGCCGTATCGCTGGACTTGGCGTTGGGCTATGCGGGGATACTGACGGTGGGCCACGCTGCCTTTTTTGGCGCAGGCGCGTATACGGCAGGTTGGTTGGCGGTGCATGGCTGGGCCGAGCCATTTTCAGGCGTGCTGGCGGCCTTGGTGGTTTGCGCGGTGTTGGGTTATTTGCTTAGTTGGCTGGTGGTTCGTGGAGCCGACCTGACGCGTTTGATGATTACGATTGCTGTTTGCGTGTTGCTGGGTGAGCTGGCCGTCCAATACTCTGGAATTACCGGGGGCAGCGATGGCTTGCATGGCATAGAAATGGCGGATGTGCTGGGCCGCTTCGAGTTCGACCTGTATGGACGTACCGGCTTTGTCTATGCCTATGGCGTGGTGCTGGTCGCGTTTTTGGTGACTCGTCGCATCGTGCAATCGCCATTCGGCGTTTCCTTGCGTGGCATACACCAGAACCGTGTGCGTATGCAGGCACTAGGCGCGCCAGTGGATAGACGTTTGCGCATGGCGTATTGCATATCTGCCGCGATTGCCGGCGTGGCAGGTGCCTTGCTGGCACAGACCACACAATTCGTGGGTATAGAGTCGCTAAGCTTTCACCGCTCGGCCGAGGTGCTGATTATTTTGGTGCTGGGTGGCACAGGCCGCCTTTACGGCGGCCTGATAGGGGCCATCGCTTATATGACCGTGCATAGCTGGTTAGCCGACGCCAGCCCGGAGTACTGGATGCTGGGCCTGGGCGTGCTGTTGATCGTCGTGGCCTTGTTTGGCCGCGGCGGCTTGATGGGCTTGCTTAGATAGTTTCCTTGGGCATGCGAAACAATTCGGGATCTGGGCCTTGCCGGCCATCGGGGTTGTCCAGGGTGGCGATCGCGGCCATATCATCGGCATCCAACATGAAATCGAACACCAGGCTATTTTCTTGAAGCCGGGATGGCGTGACTGATTTGGTCAGCACCATATTGCCCAGTTGTATGTGCCAGCGTAAAACGACTTGGGCGATAGAACGCTGGTGCTTGTGGGCAATAGAGGTCAGCACAGCATCGTCCCATAGGCGGCCTCGACCCAGAGGGCTCCAGGCGGCGGTAATGATCTCTTGTTCGGTATGGAACAGGCGCAGGGCGTCTTGCTGGAAGGTGGGGTTAAGTTCTATCTGATTGACTACCGGAAGTACACCCGTTTTATCCAGCAGTTTCTGCAAGTGGTTGATTTTAAAATTAGATACGCCTATGGACTTGATCAGGCCTTCATCACGTAACTGGATCAGCGTTTCCCAAGCCTCTACATAAAGGTCATTTTTTGGTACTGGCCAGTGGATAAGATATAAATCGATGTAATCCACGCCCAGTTTTTCCAGGCTTTCTTCGAAAGCCACTTTGCTGGCTGCGTGACCGTGCCTATCGTTCCAAAGTTTGGTTGTCAGGAAGATTTCTTCGCGGGGAATTCCGGATTCCCGTATGCCCAGCCCTACGCCTGTTTCATTGGCGTAAACGGCGGCGGTGTCTATAGAGCGGTAGCCCAGTTCTAGAGCTGTGCGTACTACGCTGGTGACCTGATCATCCTCAATTTGCCAGACGCCCAGCCCTAGTTGGGGCGCGCTACGACCATCGTGGAAGGTAACCGTGCTGGTGTTATTCGTTGTCATATTCGTTATTCTCCGTGCAAGCAAATTAGCTTGATGCATCAGGGGGAAGCATCCCAGGCGTCCAGGCATCATGCGATGTGGCTTGCTGCTACGGCTGATCGTGTCTGGACGGGCTACATGGGATAATTTCCCGGTTATTGAAGGCCGGGTCGGCTATTTGATTATTAGGATAATTTACCCGATTAAAGGGTTGTTGTAGCACAGGTTGTCGTTTTTGCCATAGTGGATAATGCTGTAGGCCATGGTGATTTACAGTGTCAGTGTCATATAAGGTGCTGGCGTCAAACACAGCAGCGGTGTTTAGTAGCTTGGCCAGCATGGCGAAGTCAGGGTGACGAAATTCTTCGCCTGCGGTCATCACGACTAGGGCGTCCGCGCCAGCACAAGCGGCATAGGCTGTTGGTGCAAAGGCCAGACGATGATTGGCAATTGCTTGCTGGGCCTGGTCAGATGCGACAGGGTCATAGGCCTGGACACGCGCACCCGCCTCTAATAGTTGAGTAATCAGGCGTATGCTGGGTGCTTGGCGAACATCATCGGTGCCTGGTGCATAGGACAGCCCCCACACTGCCAGGCGACGTCCCCGCAATACATGGGAAAAATGCTGGAGTATGGCTTCGAACAGCAGCCGACCTTGTCTATGGTTAGCGCGTTCTACGCTGCGCAATAGGTAGGCGGGCTCATCCACATCCTGGGCGGTTTTTATCAGCGCCAGCAAGTCTGCTGGCAGATGGGGGCCGCCATACCCGGCGCTGGGCTGGGGATGCGGCGTGCGCAGGCCAGGTTCCAGGTCGATCACTTGGCGCATAGCTGCGACACTGGCCTGCATCTGTCCAGCCATACTGGCCAATTCATTCATCATGGTGATACGTGTTGCCAGCATGGCGCTGCACGCATATTTCGCAAACTCCGCTGTACGCGTGTCCATCACTAGAACAGGCGCGCCCGTGGCGGAGCAGGGTTCATACAGTGTTTCCAACACCTGTTGTACATGTGTGTCCGGGCTGCCTATCACCACACGGGTAGGTCGCTGAAAATCTGTAATAGCATGCCCTGCCGACAGAAACTGCGGGTTGGCTGCGACATGTATAGCGCCTGCCTGTTGGGCAGGTCTGGCTTTATTTAATAGGGTATGCAGCAGCTCGCAAGTGCCAGGCGGTACGGTGGAGGCAATAACGACTATGGCCCCTTCTTGTAGCAAAGGGCTTAGCTGCTTGGCGCAACTTAAAAGGCCGTTCAGATTAGCGCGTCCATAATCGGTAGCCGGTACGCCTATTGCCAGAAAAATCAGCTCTGCATTTTTAATGCCTGCGGCCAGGTCATGGGTGAAGCACAGCAAGCCTTGTTGTCTACCTTCAGACACGAGATCGGTCAGACCGGGCTCGTGAAAGGGTAGATGGCCAGCATTAAGATTCTGCGTTTTTTCGATATTATGATCAATGCAACAGACATGGTTACCATTGGACGCTAGGCATGCGCCTACGACCAGACCAAGGTGGCCTGTGCCGACAATAGCAATGTTCATGTGGTGCTCCTAATACCGTCTTCAGCTAGTATCGGCAAGCGCTGTGCCTGACTAGGCCATGGACCTAAGGCGCCCTACGCATTTCGGCAGGGGGTTGATTGATCTGGGTACGGTATTTTGATACGGTACGGCGCGCAACGATGATGCCCTCCAGAGCTAATTTGCTGGTTAGCACGACATCAGACAGTGGTTGCTTGGGGTTTTCTGCAGTGATCAGCTCTTGTATCCTGGCCCGTACCGATACGGCCGAACACGTGCCGCCTGTACGGGTAGTCAGCTCGCGCGAGAAAAACAGCTTGAATTCAAAAATTCCGCGTGGCGAGGCCAGGTATTTATTGCTGGTGGCCCGCGAGATGGTGGATTCATGCATGCCCAGTTCGTCGGCAATTTCGCTAAGCATCATCGGCCTAAGCGCAATCTCTCCATAATCGAAAAATGTTTGCTGTCGCGCCACTATGGCTTGGGCGACGAGCTGTATGGTCGTCGTGCGTTGTTCCAGGCTACGCATCAGCCAACGCGCCTCTTGCAAGGCTTGTGACATAGGCGCTCTATCTTGACTACGTGCTTGACGAAATAGCTGAGCATAAACCGTGTTCAGGCGCGCTTGTGGTACCGCCTCGTGGTTGGAAGTGGCTACCCATAATTTACCGACTTTACGCACCACCACATCGGGGATAACGTAGCAGGATGGGTCCAGCGATTTGTACCGTGCCCCCGGGCGTGGATTCAGGGTGCGCAGCAGGCAGCAGGCAGCGTGAATTTCTTCTTCGGTGTAATTCAGTTGGCGGGCAAGTCCGGTGTAGTCGCAGCGCGCCAGTCTGTCCATACCCCGTTGCAGAATGTCCAGGGCGATTGCTTTACCGACCTCTTGGTCGGGCAAGGCGTGCAATTGCAGATTCAGGCATTCAGCCAAGTCACGCGCTGCCAGGCCTGGCGTGCTAAGTTGCTGCACCAATTTCAGGGCAGTATGCCATTCCTCCGGTTGCACGCGAGGGTTGAATTGATCTTGGGGCGCCAGTTCGTCAAACGGGGTGCGTAGGTAGCCGTCATCATCCAGGGCTTCTATGATGTATTCGACCAGATACTGTTCCCGCTCATTGAGGTGATAGCCGCACAGGTCGTGGCGCAAAATATCGTGCAGATCATTGCTGCTACGTGCCCATTGTCCGACGTCGCTTTCGGGGGCGTCAGTTTTGCGCGGGGTGGGATAGTCCCCGGAGTAGCTGGATGGCGGATCCACATAGGCATCGCTGACTTCCGCTTCCGGGACGCTGTCCCCAGGCTCTGGTGGCGTATCTGTTGTTACCGGTAGTGGCTCCTGGTCGGGCATGGCCGTGTCGTTGCTAGTCTCCTCTGTCGTTTCCAGAAAAGGGTTGTTGGCAATGGCGTCAGCCACCTCACGATTAAAGTCCAGCGTCGACATCTGTAGCAGCTTGACGGAGTGTTGCAGTCTGGGCGTCAGTATGGTGGTCTGGCGGGTACGCAGTTCATAAGTCAGTTGTTGTGCCACGAGGAATTCCTTGCATGTTTATGGATAGCGACTTTATTCGCCGACCTATTCGCTAAACACGCAATCCTCGTGCCAAGTCAGGTAACAACATGAGTCTTAGATATCTAGGTATGTCTTGAAGTGTCTGAGCAAGGGCGTCAGCGTGCCGTTATGTCAGGCAAAAAGTATGTGACTGGATATGGACAATGCTTTGGGCATCGCAATTGCTGATTGCCCAGCAGCAACGAAGGTCAGAATTTACCGATGCTGTGTAAGAAAGATACCCATCAGTGTGTGGATATCACGGTAAGTTTGGTGGGCTGTTTTTTTGGGCTTTTCCCAAGCGGCTGTACAGCGTTTTCAGACTGATCCCTAGTGCCAGGGCGGCGCGACGTTGATCACCGCTGTAGTGCTCCAGTGTCGCTGTGATCAGGTTGTGCTGTGCAACCGTCAGCGGCGTACCAATGGTGATTTTCAGATGGTCATTGTGCTTGACAGACTGATGGCATTGGCTGGTTCTGGGGGGCTGTATTTCGATGACATCATCAGCCAATATAAAAGCACGAATTATGGTGTTTTTCAGCTCACGCACATTGCCAGGCCAAGGGTATTGGTCTAGTAGCTGGAAGGTATCGTGGGCATAAGTTTTATGGGTGCCTTCTTGGGTGTTCAGTTCGTCCAGAAAGCGTTGCGCTAAATAGGCGATGTCGCTGGTGCGTTCGCGCAAAGACGGCACCCTTAGCGAGAAGACCGCCAGGCGATAAAATAAGTCGGAGCGGAACAGGCCGCCTGCGACGGCTTCCAGGGGGTTACGATTGGTGGCGGCTACCACTCGTACATGGACTTCGCGCATGCTAGTCCCACCCACCCGATGGTAACGACCAGACTCCAAAATGCGCAGCAACTGTACTTGCATTTTCAGCGGCATCTCGGTGACTTCATCCAGGAATAACGTGCCGCCATCGGCCTGCTCAAAGCAGCCCGCGGTCGTGGCGCTGGCACCCGTAAAGCTGCCTTTTTCGTGACCGAATAATGCACTTTCGACCAGGGACGGCGAGATGGCGCCACAATTGATGGCGACAAAAGGCGCCTGGTTACGCAGGCTGCGATCATGGATGGCACGCGCAACCAACTCTTTGCCTGTACCGCTTTCCCCCACAATAAGCACATTGGCTTGCGTAGGTGCTGCCTTGGCAATCGCGCGACCCAGCATGATGGCAGCCGGGGAGATCCCCAAGGACTCTGTGGCTGCAAACATGTGCAAAGTCTACGGCGTTTGATCGGAGTTGTATTTAAATGTGGAATATCGTTGCAGTTAACGCATACGCTTACACCTGATCCCCAGTAAAGCACGTACGATCAAATTCATACCTTTTAAAAAGGCCATGTATGCCACATCTGTTAATTACCGACGACGAACCGGAGATTGCAGAACTGATCGCTGACATCGCCACTGAACATGGGTATACCGTCGCCATAGCGGCGGACATCCGGCAGGCACGGATTCAAATCGAACGCCAGAAGCCGGACGTTGTCCTGATGGACATGCAATTACCCGATGGCGATGGGATCGAGTTCTGGAAAGAGTTAGCTTTGCCAGGTGCGCAGGTTGTATTCATGACAGGCTACTCCAGCGTGGATAGCGCCATTGAAGCGTTGCGTTGTGGCGCGGTCGACTACCTAGTCAAACCTATTAGCTTGCGACGTTTGCATGGGGTTCTAAGCGCATTGAACTGTTTGCGGGCTAATCCTCCTGTTACTGGTGCTAAAGACTGCTTTGCCAAATTGATAGGCAAGTCTCGTGCCATACAGTTGCTATGCGCCCACCTAGAGAAGGTTGCGCCCACCAGGGCTACGGTTTTGCTGGTTGGTGAAAGCGGTACCGGTAAAGAGCTGGCCGCCGAAGCCCTGCATTTATGCAGTCCGCGCCATAGTGAACCTTTTATACCCGTGAACTGCGGCGCTATTTCGCCCAACCTGATAGAAAGCGAGCTTTTCGGTCACGAAAAGGGCAGTTTTACGGGGGCCGATCGTCAGCATAAAGGTTACTTTGAGCGGGCCCGTGGCGGTACTCTATTCTTGGACGAAATTACCGAAATGTCCATGGAACTACAGGTGCGTTTGTTACGGGTGCTGGAAACTGGACGCTTTATGCGGGTTGGATCACACGAAGAAATTGTGGCCAATGTACGGGTGGTGGCTGCCACCAACCGTAACCCAGAGCAGGCCGTTAGTAATGGCACTTTACGCGAAGATTTGTATCACCGTCTTAGTGTCTTTCCGTTGGAACTGCCGCCCCTGCGCGAACGCGAAGATGATATCTGCGAACTAGCGCAGTATTTTCTAGATCAATTGAATCAGGAATACGAGACTAGCAAGGTATTTTGTCCCGAGGTGCTGACCGCCATGTTGAACTATGCTTGGCCAGGCAATGTGCGCGAACTGCGCAATTTTGTCTACCGCAGCTATATATTAAGTGACAACGTCGTGACTGGCGATTTCAATTCCTTTGATCTGCATAGTATGGGACCAGCGGACATGGAAATTTCCGTACCCATAGGTGTGCCCTTGGCCGATGCCAATCGGCAGTTGATACTGGCAACCCTGAAGCAATGCGGTGGCGTGAAGAAGACTGCAGCGGAAATGTTGGGCATTAGTCTGAAGACCTTATATAACCGGTTGGAAGAATACGAAATGCTTGATGAGCGCCCCACACACAAAACGGACGCGACGGCCCACCTGTAGTGCGGCACGCTTATTGCTCTGGTGTGAAGTAAAACTTTCACATTGGAGAATGGTAGTGTCATTAAATATCCTTGTGGTGGCGTCCGAAGCATTCCCTATGGCTAAGACTGGCGGCTTGGGTGATGCTGTAAGCGGCATGGCAGCGGCCATTGCAGCGGCCGGATCGCACGTTACCTTGATGTTGCCTGCTTACCCTGATGCGGGCAGACAGGTATCTGGCCTGAAAGCGGTAGCCAAGCTTAATGATTTACCAGGTGGGTCTGCCACCGTGTTGTCGGGCAGATGTAAAACACTGGGGGTGCCGGTGTTATTGCTTGAACATGCCACGCTGTATCAGCGCCATGGCGTGTATGCCGATGAGCAGGGCGTAGATTACGCCGATAACGCTATTCGCTTCGCTGCCTTGTCGCAGGCGGCTGCACGGGTGGCACAAGGTTTACCCGGCGTGTCACGTCCTGATGTTGTACATAGCCATGATTGGCATACCGCCTTGACCTCGCTGTACATGCATCAGCTAGGCGTAGTCGATGTAAAGACGGTACTGACCTTGCATAACGTGGCTTTTCAAGGGGTTTATCCCATGAGCATGGCCGATGCCTTGGGTATAACGCCTGCCTATTGCACATCGCAGTGCCTGGAGTTCTGGGGGCAGCTGAATTTTCTGAAAGCGGGCATACAACTGGCCAATAAGGTAACCGTGGTCAGCCGTCACTACGCACGCGAGATTTTAACGCCTCAATTTGGCTGCGGCCTGGAAGGGGTGCTGGCAGACAAAGGGGCCGATTTGATTGCTATTCCTAATGGCATAGACATGGCGACCTGGAATCCAGCAAAAGACAGCCACCTGCACAAGTATCGGTATTCGGTAGACAAAATGGCCAATAAAGCCAAGTGCAAACGTAGCTTACAAGCCAGTTTTGGTCTGCAGCAGGATGCTCAAACGATGCTGCTGGCTATGGGAAGTAGACTGACCTCGCAAAAAATGGCCGATGTGGTGGTCCAGGTACTACCTATGGTGCTGGACGATCATCCCAAGGTGCAAGTGGCTATCTTGGGGAAGGGCGACAAGCAAATAGAGGCGGGGCTGCATGAGGTGGCCAGCCGCTACCCGGGGCGTTGCGCAGTACACATAGGCTATAACGAGGCGCAGGCCCACCAGTTGCACGCGGGTGCTGACGTTTTATTGCATGGTAGCCGTTTCGAACCCTTTGGTCTGACCCCGCTGTATGCCATGCGCTATGGCACCGTACCTATTTGTTCACGGGTGGGCGGCATGGTGGATACCATCATCGATCCGGGCTGGGATGATCCTAATGCGGACATGAGCTTCGCGACTGGCTTGCTGTTTTCTGGCGATGCGCCGGCTGACATGAGCGCGGCAATAGACCGTGCCATTGCGCTTAAGGCCTTGCCTGCGTTGTGGCAGCTAATGCAACGTAATGGCATGTCTGCAGATTTTGGCTGGTCACATGTCGCCCCGCTTTATGTCCGTTGCTATCACGACTTATGCGCCACCGCCGCCAGTAATCCACTGGTTGAAACAAGTACTGAAGTGGGGCGCTTGGGTCTGGCGCGTCGGGACGTAAATCGTATGGGGGCGATAGCGACACGTGTGCGTGGCGCGACGTCCTTGGCGTTGGTGCCAGTTGCCGCGCCCAACCGCACTGCGCTTGCCGTCGTGAGGCCGACGCGAGGAGCATCGCTTGTTTGAACTACAACGAGTGTGCCGTATACCCAGTGCGCATTTTGCAGCGGGGCCAGTCGGGTGGCAACGCCGCTGGGGCGAGGTGTGCCAAGAGGCGGCGGACCTTGGGTTTGATGCACTACTGACGCCAGCGTTGACGCGCTCGCCAGGCTTGGATAAACGGCCAGCATCCGATGACGAGGACGCTGGCGACCCCGAGGACATGGCTAACCCCCTATGGTTTGGCACGGCGGCGATGCCGCAGGTTTTGTCCTGCATGGCGCAGGATACCCAACAGCGACATTTAAGCCTGCTAATGGATTTAGAGGTGGATCCTGGCGGCAGTGTACGGACAGCCTGGATGCCGTTTTGGGCCAAGCGCTTGGCGCGCTGGACTCAGGCCGGGGCCCAAGGTTTTCGTTGCACTGGCTTGGCGGCCTTGTCTGCCCGAGATTGGCGTGAGCTGTTGCTGCGAGTGCGTGGGCAGTCACAGCCTGGTCAGCATCACTACCCCTGGTTTCTGGCCTGGACGCCAGGCCTGACAGCTCAGCAAATGGCCGATTTGCAGGGTGTGGGGTTTGATGGGGTGTTTTCATCCTTGCCCTGGTGGGATAGGCGTGCCCAGTGGTTGGTGCAAGAGCAGCAACGTCTACTACACGTGGCGCCAGTGATTGCGCCCGTGGCCGATTTGGATGTGGCCTGGACGCCATCTGCGCCTACTCAGGGGACTGCTGCGTTGCGGCGTGACCTGCAGATTGCCTGCTTTATAGCCAGGCATACAGTGGTTCCCTTAGAGCTGGCCAGAATCGTTGGAAGGTTAGCCCTGCAAGAGCTCACCAGCACAATGTCATTAGAAGGTGATGGAGCGATCAGGCTAAGCCTATTGTCGGGGCCATGGGCTAGTGTCACTGCATTGTTAAGGAAGGAGTCGGCGTCAACCCCTGGACAAGTCTTGTTGATTAATCCCGATGATGCTCACCCTGTCGCCGTGGATATGCACACCATCGAGCAACGTTTGCCTGGTCGCTATCGTTTGGTGTGGCCGAATGACAATAGGTGGAGGGCAGACTTGTCTGCGGCAGCGTGTAGGGTGTTGGCCCTAAAGACCAATGCCAGCATTGCGCTGCCCGTCGCGTCCGCGGATCCTGGTACCCAGGCCGCCGAGTCTGCATTGCAAGCGGGGCGTATAGCTATTGAACATATCAGTCCCGTCGTTGATGGTGGCCGTTTCCCCATTAAACGTATTCGTGGCCAGGCTATTTACGTACAGGCAGATGTGTACATGGACGGACACGACCAGATAGACGCGGAAGTTTTATACAAGCCGGTGGCGGATGACAATTGGAGCAGTGTCCCCATGCAGCACGTGGACAATGATCGCTGGCAGGGCGTATTTTATGCGGCTGAACCAGGTCTTTATTGTTATACCGTACGTGCCTGGCTTGATGTCTGGAGCAGCCATCAAGAGGTCATACGCAAGAAGACTGAGGCGGGGCAGGACATTGCCCTGGAGCAGCTGGAAGCCAAGACCCTGGGCGGGCCTGGAGAGCGCCGATTCGTTACTCAGTCAACACGCCTTTATCCCTTGTTGGTAGAGCGGCGTGAAGCGCAGTTTGGCAGTTGGTATGAAATGTTCCCGCGCTCGCAAAGTCCAACGCCAGGGCAGCACGGTAGCTTTCGGGATGTCGAGCAGCGCCTGCCCGCTGTGCGCGCCATGGGGTTTGACGTGTTGTATTTTCCGCCCATACATCCTATAGGGCTACAGCACCGCAAAGGGCGTAATAACGCCTTGCAGGCGCAAGCCGACGATCCTGGCAGCCCTTATGCGATAGGTTCGTGGCAGGGCGGTCATGACGCCATACACCCCGAGCTGGGGACCTTGGTTGATTTTCTGCATTTGGTCCGCGCCGCGCATGCCCATGATATGGAAATTGCCCTGGATTTTGCAATCCAGTGTTCGCCCGATCACCCTTGGCTGGCCCAACATCCGGCATGGTTTGATTGGCGCGCTGATGGTTCTCTGCGGGTGGCCGAGAACCCGCCCAAGCGCTACGAGGATATCGTCAATCCAGACTTCTACAGTCCCGGGGCTGATCAAGGTCAGCGTGCCGCGCTATGGGTGGCTTTGCGCGATATTGTGTTGTTTTGGGCCGCGCAGGGGGTCAGGATATTCAGGGTGGACAACCCACACACCAAGCCCTTGCCATTCTGGGAGTGGATGCTAGCCGAAGTCAGGCAACGCTACCCCGATACCGTGTTTCTGTCCGAAGCCTTTACACGCCCCAAGATGATGTACCGCCTGGCCAAGGCAGGGTTTTCACAGTCTTATACCTATTTCATTTGGCGCAACACCAAGCAGGAATTAACCGATTATCTGACTGAATTGAATACGCCACCTGTGGCTGATTTCTTTCGCCCACATTTTTTTGTGAATACCCCGGACATTAATCCGTATTTTCTGCAGCAGTCGGGGCGAGCAGGATTTCTGATACGCGCGGCGCTGGCTACGACCTTGTCTGGCTTATGGGGCATGTACAACGGCTTCGAGCTATGCGAGTCCCGGGCCTTGCCGGGCCGCGAGGAATATGCGGACTCGGAAAAATACCAACTGCGTGCCTGGGATATGACGCGACCAGGCAACATCATTGCAGAAATTACTCGTCTTAATCAGATCAGGCGTGAAAATCCCGCCTTGCAATCGCATCTTGGACTGCGTTTTCATCAGGCCGACAACGATCAGATTTTGTTTTTTTCTAAATCCAGCGAGGCCGGCGACAGCATGGTGTTGGTCGCCGTGTCCTTGAATCCGCATGGCCAGGAGTCGGGGTGGCTGCACTTCCCGTTCTGGTTGTTTAAGCTGCGGCCAGGCGGGCGGCCCACGCTACGTCAGTTATACGACGATCAAGTCTTCGCTCTGGAACGCCCCGATTTTTATATACAGCTGCCCCCCGAACGGCCTTTCGCCATATGGCGTTTGGAGCCTGGGCCTGATTACACAGGACAGCCATGGAAAAACGTATAAGCACGACCCCAGCACCTGTGAACGTAGTGGATGCCGATCCGCTCTGGTACAAGGACGCCGTCATTTATCAGTTGCATGTGAAGTCGTTTTTTGACGCTAACAATGATGGCGTAGGCGACTTCCAGGGACTGATTGCGCGCTTGGACTACATCGCCAGCCTGGGTGTTAATACGGTCTGGCTGCTACCCTTTTATCCATCTCCACGGCGTGACGATGGCTATGACATTGCCGACTACCGTGGCGTCCATCCGGATTACGGTAGTTTGGCCGATGTGCGTCAGTTCATTCGCGCTGCGCACGAGCGTGGCTTGCGCGTGATTATCGAATTGGTGGTCAACCATACGTCGGATCAGCACCATTGGTTTCAAAAGGCCAGAAAGGCCAAGCCTGGCTCGGCGGCCCGTGATTATTATGTGTGGTCAGACACTGATCAGGCCTATGCCGACACTCGCATCATATTTTGCGACACTGAAAAGTCCAACTGGACCTGGGATCCAGTCGCCAATGCGTATTTCTGGCATCGCTTCTATGCGCATCAACCCGACCTGAACTATGACAATCCGCGGGTGCTGAAAGAAATCATCAACGTGATGTATTACTGGCTGGATATGGGGGTAGATGGCTTACGGTTGGACGCGGTGCCTTATCTGGTTGAACGTGAAGGGACAAATAACGAAAATTTGCCCGAGACCCATGAGGTGCTGCGCAAGATACGCGCTGCCTTGGATAAGAAATACTCGGATCGCGTGCTGCTGGCCGAGGCCAATCAGTGGCCTGAAGACGCCCAGGAGTACTTTGGAACCGGCGACGAATGTCATATGTCATTCCATTTTCCGCTAATGCCCCGCATGTACATGGCCATAGCGCGTGCTGATCGCTTTCCCATTACCGACATCATGCAGCAAACACCCGAGATACCGGACAGCTGCCAATGGGCGGTATTTCTGCGCAATCATGACGAGTTAACCCTGGAAATGGTGACCAGCAGCGAGCGCGACTATTTATGGGATGTCTACGCAGCGGATCGACTGGCGCGTATCAATCTGGGGATACGGCGCAGGCTGGCGCCCTTGCTGGAGCGGGACAGGCGTCGCATAGAGCTGATGAATAGTTTGCTGTTGTCCATGCCGGGCACGCCGGTACTGTATTACGGTGACGAACTGGGTATGGGCGACAACATCCATCTGGGGGATCGCGATGGCGTACGTACCCCTATGCAGTGGAGCCCGGATCGTAATGGCGGCTTTTCCCGAGCCGACCCAGAACGCTTACCTTTGCCGGTATTGATGGGGCCTTTGTATGGCTATGAAGCCGTCAACGTCGAGGCCCAGCAGCGCGACCCGCATTCATTGTTGAATTGGACTCGACGCATGCTGGCCAAGCGTCAGACGACACAGGCGTTTGGGCGCGGCAGCTTGCGATTTTTATTTCCCGGCAATCGCAAGATACTGGCCTATCTGCGTGAATACCAGGGCATAAGCCTGCTGTGCGTAGCCAATTTGTCCAATGCGTCCCAACCGGTGGAGCTGGACCTGTCCTTTATGGCGGGCGCTGTGCCTGTTGAACTGTTGGGCGGCACGCCCTTTCCAACTGTGGGGGAAACACCTTATTTACTGAGCTTGCCGCCTTATGGTTTTTACTGGTTCGACCTAAGTACTACTGCTGCGCCACCGACCTGGCACGTGGCGGCACCCGAGCAAATGCCAGATTTCATCACATTGGTATTGCGCAAACGTAATGCCTATCAGATGCTGGAGCGTTCACGTCGCGCCTTCTGTGACGAGGTCTTGCCTGTGTATCTTAGGCGTCAGCGCTGGTTTGTTGGCGGCCCCGTCATGGAGGCAGTCCGTATAAATTATGTGGAAGCACTGCCGGGCGAGACGGATTTATTTCTGGCCGAAGTTCAGGTTGGCGCTGAAGATCATGGCGATACGTACTTTCTGCCGCTGGCACTGGTCTGGGGCGAGGCGATTACTGGCCAACCAGCGCAATACGCTATGGCCAGGGTACGCCGAGGGTCCGACCTAGGGCTGATGACAGACGCCTTTTTGGTGTCTGAGTTTGCCTGGGCATTGCTGGACAATATCCGCGTTCAGCGCCAAATACTGCTGCAAACTGAGCAGGGGCGCGGCATGCTGTGCTTTCAGGGCGAACCCGCATTACAAGACATAGTTTTCCCTGGCGATACGGTCATAGACTGGTTTCATGGTGAGCAGTCCAACAGTACGCTGATGTATGGCGATATCGCCGTCTTGAAACTGATCAGAAAAACCTTGCCTGGCGTACATTCCGAAGCGGAAATGAATCGCTATCTGACCCAGGCCGGTTATGCGAACTCGGTTCCTTTGCTGGGCGAACTTATTCGTGTTGATGCGAATGGCACACCACGAACCTTAGGCATCTTGCATAAGAACGTGGCTAATCAGGGGGATGCCTGGACATGGACGCTGGATTACTTGGAGCGCATACTTGAAAGTGCGGCCTTAACCGAGGAAAGCGCAGACGATTACGAAGAGGATCTATTAGGCTACAACGCCGTGGCGGCAACCATAGGTCGCAGGCTGGCACAGTTGCACCAGGTATTGGGGCAGCCCACCACAGAATTGGCGTTTCAGCCTCAACTGGCCGATGCTGCTTGGGCTGGGCAGTGGGTAAGTGCAATACGCCGCATGTTGGCTGATGCGCTACAAGCAGCCGATAGCATCCAATCATTGCCTGAACTCGCATACACCGACCTGCAGTGGCTGCATGACCATCAGCAAGCTCTGATTGCTGTGCTGGATGCCGCCGCACCCGATTGCGTAGGCGCGGCTGTGACTCGTATCCATGGCGACTTTCATTTGGGGCAGGTGCTGGTTGCTCAAGGTGATGTTTATTTAATTGATTTCGAGGGGGAGCCCAACCGCGCCATGCAAGAGCGACGCGCCAAAAGCACGGCCTGGCGTGATGTAGCGGGTGTCTTGCGGTCGTTTGATTACGCCAGCGCGCATATTGCCGCAGCACCAGATACCGGTGCGCTGACTGGTAGCACCGAAACGTCCCCGCCAGCCGGAGTGTTGCCTGTGGCGGCAGGCGCATCGTTACAGCAGCATAGGCAGGCACTGCTGGATCATTTTTGCCTAAGCGCCAGTCACGCTTTTCTGGATGCGTACACCGATGGCAAGGGGGTGAATACCGTTATGCTGGACTTGGCCCTGTTGGAAAAAGCTGCCTACGAGGTGTGCTACGAGGCTGGGCACCGGCATGATTGGATACGGATACCGTTGGCAGGGCTGGTGCGGGTCAGCCGCCGTCTGCTGGGTGACGGAAAACCCTTAAATGTCAAGGGAACGCCATGAATCTGTTGGGTGAACTGGATGTGTATTTAATCGCCCAGGGGCGTCATTGGCAGTTGGCCGATTGCCTGGGCGCCCACCTGTTAACGCTGGATGGGCAGCCGGGCGTGCGTTTTGCCGTATGGGCGCCGAATGCTAGCCAGGTGTCGGTGGTTGGCAGCTTTAATCACTGGTCCTCTGATACACATCGGATGCGCTTACGGGTCGAATGTGGGGCTTGGGAGATTTTCATCCCTGGCGTGGTCGCTGGCGACCTGTATAAATACGATATACGTGCCGGTAATGGTGCTCGCCTGCCTTGGAAAGCGGATCCCTTAGCGCGCCAGACTGAGCTTGCGCCAGCGACGGCATCGGTGGTGCCAGATAGCACGCCTTTTGTGTGGACAGACCAACATTGGATGGCGCTACGCGATCAGCGCCAGCAGCCTGGCGCCGCCATCTCGGTGTACGAGGTACATCTGGCCTCTTGGAGGCATACGGACGAGCAAGGTAGCGTCTGGCGGTCGGTGGGGCCTCGCCTGATCGCTTACGCCTTGGACATGGGCTTTACCCATATCGAGCTACTGCCTATTAACGAACACCCCTTTGGCGGTTCCTGGGGGTATCAGCCACTGGGGATGTTTGCACCTACTGCCCGCTATGGGACGCCTGCCGAATTTGCCGGCTTTGTGGATGCTTGCCATCAGGCTGGATTGGGGCTGATACTGGACTGGGTACCTGCGCATTTTCCATCAGACCCGCATGGGCTGGCCTATTTTGATGGCACGGCGCTGTATGAACATGCCGATCCACAACAGGGCTGGCACCCGGATTGGGACACCATGATCTACAACATGGGACGCAATGAAGTGCGTAACTTCCTGCTGGCCAGCGCGCTGGAATGGTTAGAGCGTTACCACGTGGACGGTTTGCGCGTTGATGCGGTGGCGTCCATGTTGTATTTGGACTATAGCCGTGAGCCGGGTCAATGGACGCCCAATCGTTATGGCGGTCGTGAAAACCTGGAGGCCATTTCTTTTTTCCGACAGCTTAACCAATTGGTGGCCGAACGTTGCCCGGGCGCAATCACCATTGCCGAGGAATCCACCGCCTGGCCTGGGGTAACTGCGCCTACGCAGGAAGGCGGTTTAGGCTTCAACTACAAATGGAATATGGGCTGGATGCATGACAGTTTGCGCTATATGCAGCACGATCCCATACATAGGCGTTACCACCACAACGATCTGACATTCTCCATGATTTATGCCTATTCGGAACGCTTTGTCTTGCCCCTATCGCATGACGAAGTGGTGCATGGCAAGCAGGCTTTGTTGGAGAAGATGCCAGGTGATCGCTGGCAAAAATTTGCCAATTTGCGTGCTTATTATGGCTTTATGTGGTGCCATCCCGGCAATAAATTACTGTTTATGGGCGGTGAAATTGCGCAAAGCATGGAATGGGACCATGACGCGCAACTGAACTGGGACGCCTTGGTTGATCCTTGGCATGTGGGCATGCAGACCTTGGTGAAGGATCTCAACCACTTGTATCGCCGTACGCCGGCCTTGCACGCCAACGACTTTGACCCGTCAGGCTTTCAGTGGGTGATCGCTGATGACCCTATGCACAGCGTTTTTGCTTTCGTGCGGCGTCACGGCACGCAACTTGCTCTGGTTGTGGTCAATATGACCCCTGTGCCGCGCAGTGGCTGGGAAGTCGGGGTTCCCGTGGCCGGATCATGGCGGGAGGTTTTGAATACCGATGCCGTGAGATATGGCGGGACTAACCTGGGAAATATGGGCATGACTAGCACCACAACAAAAGGAGCCCACGGTCAGGCGCAGTCTTTGACCCTGACCTTGCCGCCGCTGGCGACGCTGATCTTGATTCCTGAAGGCGACTTATCGTGAGCGCTGTCCCATCCGCCGATGCTTTACTGGCCGGTCAACCTTATCCCTTGGGGGCGACCAGCGATGGCCTGGGGGTGAACTTTGCGGTCTTCTCGGCCAACGCCAGCAAAATAGAGCTATGCCTATTTGACGAACGCGGGCGCAAGGAAGTCAGGCGGCTGGCGTTGCCGGAATGTACGGACGAGGTTTGGCACGGCTATTTGCCGGATGCCAGTCCTGGTTTGGTGTACGGCTACCGAGCCTACGGTCCCTATGATCCCCTGCGTGGTCACCGCTTTAATCCCAATAATCTGTTGCTGGACCCTTACGCGCGTAAGTTGACCGGCAGCATGCGCTGGTCTGAAGCCTTGTTTGGTTACCGTGTTCAGCACGCCAAAGCCGACCTAAGCTTTGACAGGCGCGACACAGCGGCCTTGATACCCAAAGCTGTGGTGACGGCTGATAGCTTTGAGTGGGGAGCCCAAGCGGCACCCCGTACGCCATGGTCAAAAACCGTGATCTACGAGGCGCACTTACGGGGCGTGTCCATGTTGCGCGAGGACTTGCATATGGAGTTGCGCGGTAAGTGCGATGCGTTGGGCGATCCGCGCTTTATTGATCATTTACTGACCTTAGGCGTGACAGCCATTGAGCTATTACCAGTACACGCCGCATTGGATGATCACTTTCTGGTACAGCGCGGTCTGCGTAACTACTGGGGCTACAACACGCTGGCTTACTTCGCCCCCGAGCCATCCTATTTGCACCAAGGCAGCACGGATAGGCTGCGCGTGGCCATACGGCGATTGCATGCCGCTGGCATAGAAGTGATACTGGATGTGGTCTACAACCATACCGCTGAAGGCAATGAGCTAGGGCCTACCCTAGCCTTTCGGGGGCTGGACAATGCCAGCTACTATCGCTTGATTCCGGGGCAAGAGCGTTACTACATCAACGATACCGGTTGCGGCAATACCCTTAACCTGTCGCATCCGCGTGTCCTGCAAATGGTCATGGACTCCCTGCGTTATTGGGCGACCAGCTACCAAATAGATGGATTTCGATTTGATCTGGGCGTAACCCTGGGGCGCGAAGGTGATGGTTTTGACCCTGGCTCGGGCTTTTTCGATGCCATCTTGCAAGATCCGGTACTGTCCCGCCTTAAGCTAATTTCAGAACCTTGGGATCTTGGGCCCGACGGCTATCAACTAGGCAACCATCCGCCGGTATTTGCCGAGTGGAATGACAAGTTTCGGGATGCCATACGTCGATTCTGGGGCGGTGAAGCAGGTATGCGCGGCGAATTGGCTGGGCGCTTGATGGCGTCTGCCGACCTATTCGACAGGCGGCATCGCCGGCCCTGGGCGTCCATACATTACCTGGCGTCCCACGATGGCCTGACCGCACAAGACGTGGTCAGCTATGACAACCGGCACAACGAGGCCAACGGCGACGATAATGCCGACGGTCAAGGTGAAAATTTCAGCCATAACTGGGGCCACGAAGGGCCGGTCGAAGACGTCGGCATCGTAGACTTGCGGGCCAATGTATTGCGCGCCATGCTGGCTACCGTAATGCTGTCTGATGGTACCCCCATGCTGTTGGCCGGTGATGAGTTTGGCCATAGCCAGCAGGGCAACAACAACGCCTATTGCCAGGACAATGCCATATCCTGGCTGGATTGGTCCCAGGCGGCGTCCGTGGCGGGCCGCAGCCTGACAGAATACGTCGCACAGCTGACGGCGTTGCGACGTAGATACCCGTCTTTACATAGCTTGCGCTTTGATGGCGGTGCACGCGAGGTGGCACCCGGCATAGCCCATGTCGTCTGGTATGACATGGATGGCATTCCCATGAGCCAGGATGCCTGGGACTACCCCGAGGGCAGGGTGCTGGGCCTGCGCCGCGCTTGCAGCCTGCCTGATGGCCAGATTGAAGTGTCTCTGCTGTTGATGAATGCCAGCGACCAGGAAATTGATTTTGATCTGCCAGGCGAGCCAGTGCTGCGCTGGACCTGCCGTCTGAATAGTGCCAGGCCTAAAACGCAAGATAGTCTAGTGACCAGCGCGACTCATGCGGTGGACGCCCACAGCGTCATTTTGCTGCTGGGTAACGTTGGCAAGGTAGGAGCATAACGATGACGGCTCATGGTGCTAGGCAGTTTGGCCGCCACCGCCTGCGTGGCGGGGCTACAGCGAAAACGGCCAGACAAGCGGATTACATGTTCGGTGCGGTACCGCAAGGTGATGGCACCGTCAGATTTCGAGTATGGGCACCAGGAATAGAGCATGTGGCGCTAGTCATAGACGGTGGGGTCCCTATTCCTATGATCGCGTGCCTGGATGGCTTCCATGAATTGCGTCTCCCTTGTCCTGTCGGGGCGCGTTATTACTACGAACTGGCACCAGGACTGCGCATTCCTGACCCTGCCTCGCGGCTACAGTTTGGCGATGTCGATGACGAGAGCGTGGTGGTTGATACCCGTAGCTATGAGTGGCTCAATGCTGACTGGCTCGGCCGCCCTTGGGCGGATGTCGTTCTCTATGAAATTCATGTGGGCTTGGCAGGCGGGTTTCGGGGCGTGCAAGAGCGCTTGGCGAATCTAGCGGATCTGGGGATCACCGCCATAGAGCTGATGCCTATCGCCGACTTTCCCGGCGAGCGCAATTGGGGCTATGACGGTGCGTTTCCTTATGCACCCGATTGCAGCTATGGCACGCCAGATGATTTGAGGCTGTTAATAGACACCGCCCATGGCATGGGCATAATGGTGTTTCTTGATGTGGTCTACAACCATTTTGGGCCTGAAGGCAGTCCTTTTTCTACTTGTGCCCCCGAGTTTTTTCGTGCCGATCAGCAAACGCCATGGGGGCCAGCCATCGACTTTCGACGTCCCCAGGTTCGTGCGTTTTTTGCTGAAAATGCCTTGTACTGGCTGCGCGATTATCGTTTTGACGGCTTGCGCCTGGACGCCATTCAGACTATTTCAGATATGACGTGGCTGACCGAGATGGCGCGGTACGTACGCCGCGAACTAGAGCCCGCCCGTCATATTCATTTGGTTCTGGAAGACCTGGAAAATCGCACTGATTTATTGACCTCGGGCTTTGACGCGTTATGGAATGATGATATCCATCATGTGCTGCACCATCTACTGACTGGCGAGCGCAATGGCTACTACCGTGCTTATGCCGATGAGCCTGCGACCAAGCTGGCGCAGGCCCTGTCTCAGGGCTTGATCCGCCATGGTGACAGCATGGATGGGTCGGATACACCTATCCGTCCCGATGGCTTTGTGTTTTTTCTGCAAAATCATGATCAGATAGGTAATCGACCTTTGGGTGAGCGTCTGACGGCCCTGTGCGCGGATCAGCCTGCGCGTCTGCGCGCCGCCATCGCCTTGCAGTTGCTGACACCGCAAATACCGTTGCTGTTCATGGGTGAAGAGTATGGCCTGACGACGCCTTTCCAGTATTTCACCAGCTTCAAGAGTGCCAAGCTGATACAGGCCGTGCGGCAGGGGCGTCGCCAGGAATTTGCGGATTTCCCCGGGTTCTCTGACCCTGCTGCGCGCAAACGCATTCCTGATCCCAATAGCAAACAGACTTGGCTGAACTCCGTGCCTGTGCATGACCCGGACTCCGAGGATCAGCTAGAGTGGCGTGCGTGGTATGCCCATTTGCTGCATTTACGGCAGCTATGGATAAGGCCTCATCTGGAAAGTGTCTACAATGTATCTTCCTATGCGGTAGGCCCAGAGGCGGTGGTGGTGCGCTGGCGTTTGGGCAATGGCAAGCTGCTAAGTATTTATTGTAATTTAGCGGCAACTGCTGTTGATCTGGCTGATCATGGCCGGGAAGCGGGCGAACATCTGATACTGGACAGCCAGACGTATGGACAAAGACAGGGGCAGGGCATAGTCGACGGCCAGTATTTGCCTGCAGCTTGCACCTGCGTCACCCTGACAGAGGGGGCGGTGCATTATGGCTGATGCTCCACTGACGCAATTGGCGTTGGCTGCAGGCTTGTTGCCTGTCTGGGAGGACGTGTACCACCAGCAACATCAGGTGTCGGAAGACACCTTGCGCTACATGCTCAACGCACTGGGCTTGCCCTGCGCCACGGATCAACAGACTGCATCCAGTCTGCAGCGGTTGGCGGCACAGTCAGGTGTGCAACCCTTGCAGGTTAGTGGGGATGTGCCTCAATGCCTGACCTTGAATGAATTGACCGGTCCCATGGTGGTGCGCCCCTGGGGCCTGATGGCACAGGTCTACAGTTTGCGCACCCATGACGGCGCTGCGCCTGGCGAATATGGGGCGGTGGCTGCCCTTGCGGGCGTGGCTGCTCGCCTAGGCGCCAGCGCCCTGGGCCTAAGCCCGATACACGCCATGTTTAGCGCCGATCCTGCCCGTTACAGCCCGTACTCACCTTCCAGTCGCTTGTTTCTGAATACGGCTTACATAGATCCTGCACAGGTGGTTGGTAAGCCTAAGGTGGCGGCGGCAATGGCGGCCTGTGGTATTGATGAGGCACAGCTTAACCCAGTGGGTACGGTGGACTGGCCTGAAATTTTGCCCCAGCGTTTGCGTGTGTTGAAGCAACTATTCAGTGGCTTTCAGCAACAGGCCAGCGCGGCGCAGGCCGATGACTTTCGGGCTTTTCGTCAACAGGGCGGCATCGCCTTGCGGGATCACGCGTGTTACGAAGCCTTGCATGCCATACTGGCGCCCACGCTGGGCACAGCCTGCGGCTGGCAGGACTGGCCCGTCCAGTACCATGACCCACGCGGAGTGGCTGTGCAGGCATGGGAAGCTAGCCATCAGGACGAGGTGCTGTTTTACAGTTTCCTGCAATGGCTGGCAGACAAAAATATGTGTCATGCCCAGCAAGTGGCGCGTGATGCAGGCATGGAGATAGGCCTGATCACTGACCTGGCGATAGGCACAGACCCGCGTGGCAGTCATGCCTGGAGCCGACAGGGTCAGATGTTGGCGGGGGTGGCTGTGGGCGCGCCACCCGATGCCTTTCAACCGCTGGGGCAGAACTGGGGCTTGACGGCATTCTCGCCTTTGGCCTTGGGGCAGGATGGCTATCAGGCTTTTGCTGAAACCTTGCATGCTGCCTTGCGTTATGCGGGCGGGGTGCGTATTGATCACATCCTGGGTATGAGTCGCTTGTGGTTGGTGCCCGATGGCGCAACCGCCGCTCAAGGCGTTTATTTGCGTTACCCGCTGGCCGATATGTTGGGTGTCATTGCCCAAGTGGCTAGGGAACATCAAGCCCTGGTGATAGGCGAAAACCTGGGTACGGTGCCCGAAGGCTTTAACGCCCGTCTGGAACAGGCAGGCATATTGGGCACCAGTGTGCTGTGGTTCGAGCGCAGCCCAGCGGCCTTGCCCAGCAGTGGCAGTGTATCGGCCAGCGACTTTACCCCGTCGGCGCAGTGGTCGCCACAGACGGTAGCCATGCCATCCACGCATGACTTGCCAACGATTACTGGCTGGTGGCAAGGTCGTGATCTGTACTGGCGCGAACAACAAGGTTTGCTGGCTGGCATGGCCGCCCAAGAAGAAACCGCTACACGCGGTCTGGATAAGGTGCTGCTACGGCAGACTATGGCGCGTGAAGACAGTAGCCTGGAAAAGCAAGGTGACAGCGATCAGAGTATGGTTCCTTTAGATGCTGTCCTGGCGTTTGTTGCCCGCACGCCGGTGCCACTCGCATTGTTCTCTATGGAGGATGTGTTGGGGGTGTTGGAGCAGCCTAATCTGCCTGGTCCCTTGCCCACGGGCGGCATACATCCTAATTGGCGTCAGCGTCTGCCGTTGACGGTGCAGGAATTGGGTGCAAGCGCGCGCCTGAAAGCCAGCGTAAAGGCTATCGTCCAGGCGCGGCATCAGGTATGACAGCGCCGCGGGCTACCGTCCGCTTGCAATTGCATGCAGGCTTTACCTTGGATGATGCACTGGCTCAAGTACCGTATTACGCTAGTCTGGGCGTTAGCCATTTGTATTTGTCACCCATCAGCACTGCCCGGCCAGGATCTACTCATGGCTACGACGTCATTGACCATAGCCAGGTCAATCCTGAACTGGGCGGTATAGCAGCGTTGACGCGTTTGGCGGATGGCGTACGTGCGAACGGGATGGGGCTGTTGCTGGATATAGTTCCCAACCACATGGCAACCCACCAGGGTAACCGCTGGTGGTGGGATGTGCTGTCCAGGGGGCGCGCCAGCGACTATGCCGACTGGCTGGATATCGATTGGGATAGCCCTGTTGCCGGATTGCAGGGCAAGGTGCTGGCGCCTTTTCTGGACCAACCGTATCCGCTGATGTTGGCCAGCGGGCGTATTTCTTTGCAGGCCTGTGACGGCGGTTACCGTGTTGTGGCTGATGGCGTGCCTTATCCGCTGGCGGCGGCTAGTCTGCCATTGCAAGTCGGCGATGCCATCTATATGGCCAGCCATTATGACCACGCTACTGCACTGGGGCGCCAGCATTTGCACCAATTGCTGGAGCGACAGCACTATAGGTTGGCCTGGTGGCGTTGTGCCGCCGACATGATTAACTGGCGTCGTTTCTTTCAGATCAATGACTTGATAGGCGTCAGGGTGGAATACCAACCGGTGTTTGATGCAGTGCATCAACTCAGCTTACGGTTGTATGCCCAAGGTGTCATAGATGGTTTACGTATTGACCATGTGGATGGCCTGGCGTGGCCGCTGACTTATTGCCGACAACTGTATGCCGCGCTTAGCCAGTGCCATGATCTACGCCCAGGGTCGCTACGCGATGGACAGCCCTGGCTGATCGTCGAGAAAATACTGGCTACGGACGAGGTGCTGGATGAACGTTGGCAGGTGGCCGGCACCACGGGCTATGACTTTATGGATCAGGTCGGCGCTTGGCTGCACTGCCCACAGGGTGCTGGCGCCTTAAGCCAGCATTGGGCCAGTCTGGCTAAGGATGCGCGACCTGTTGCCGACTACATCAAGGAAGCGCGTTGGCTGATATTACATCGTCACTTTATGGCGGATCGCAACGCCCTGTTGCTGCGTTTGACGACCTTAGCTCAGCATAGTCCAGACATGCGTGATGTAAGCGATGCCGCCCTGGGGCGGGCGCTGGGTGAATTGCTTATTGCGTTTCCCATTTATAGAACCTATGTAGCCCAGGAAAGGCGTGATGGGACTGATAGGCACTATTCTCAGGCCCATGCGGCGGCGCGCACAGCCCTGACGGCGTCGGGTGACCAGGCCGGGCTGGAAGCATTGACTGCGTTGAGTATCTGGTTGGGCAGTTATTCAATCGCCTTGCAACGCTTTCAACAGCTAACCCCACCCTTGGCCGCCAAGTCACTGGAGGACACTGTCTTTTACCGCTACGGGCGTTTGCTGTCGCGCAACGAAGTCGGCTCTTGCCCTGACGTATTTTCCTTGCCAACAGATGCTTTACACCAACGCGGTCAATGGCGAGCCAGCCATGCGCCGCTGTCCTTGTTGGCTACGGCGACTCATGACCACAAGCGCGGCGAAGATTTGCGCGCGCGCTTGGCTGTGCTAAGTGAAGTGACCGATGTATGGGTCCCTTTTAGTCAACGCTGGTTGGACCATTGCGCTGCGGATACGCCGGCGTGCGACGCCAGGCAGACCGCCGAGCGCTATATGCTGCTGCAAACCCTGGTAGGTGCCTGGCCGCCTACGCTGCAGTCCGGTGATAGCCAGGGCTTGAACGCCTATGCCCTACGCCTGGTGCAATGGCAAACCAAGGCCTTGCGCGAAGCCAAGCAGCATTCCGGCTGGCTGCGGCCTAATCTGGTTTACGAGCAGCAGAGCGCGGACTTGGTCATGGGTTTGTTGTGCGGCGACACGCCTGATATGGTGCGTGAGCTGGCGTGTTTGGTCGAGCAAATCGCCCCGGCTGGCGTGGTCAATAGCCTGGCCCAAACCGTGCTGCGTTTGACGATGCCTGGCGTGCCTGATCTGTATCAGGGTTGCGAGTTCTGGGATTTCAGTCTGGTTGATCCTGATAATCGACAGCCTGTGGATTTCGTGTCCAGACTGGCCGCCTTGCAACGATTGCAGCATATGGATCAGGATATCGCTACGCTGCTGGCGGGTTGGCGCAATGGTCATGTCAAGCAGGCCGTCATTGCCCAATGCTTGCAATTGCGGCTGCGACTACCCCAGGTGTTTAGGTATGGCAGTTATCAACCTTTGCACGTGTTGGGCCAGAGAAAAGACCATGTGCTGGCTTTTATACGCGTCTGGCGTGACCACGCTGTCGTCGTCGTAGTGCCACACTGCTGCGCGGCAGGTTTGGCTACCGATGGGGTTACCAGCCAGCCTGGTTTTGCATCGGGGTTCTGGGGCGATACCCATGTGGTTTTGCCTGCGGCCCAGGCCAGCCATAGTCTGCGCCATGTGTTAACGGGCGATACGCTGCTTGCGCCGGATGGCCATTTGCCAGTGGCTGCGGTCTTGAAGCACTTCCCTGTGGCGGTAGTGCAGGTAACACCGTTTTAATCCACTTTCTGATTCGGCAAAAACGCATTACATTGGGGGATGTTTTTGACTCTGGATTTATAGCACCATGGACACCACAGCAGCACGTAGCAAGACGGTCATGACGCCGCATCATTTTATTAATAACCAGCACGTAGTCGCCCATGGCGGGCTTAGCATACCTGTGCTGGATCCCAGCAACGGTCAGGTATTTGCCCACATCGCCCGTGGCGATAGCGTGGATATCGATCTGGCCGTTCAGGCGGCGCACGCTGCCCTGGGGGATAACTTTGAAGGGCCTTGGGGAGCCACCTGCGCGCGCGAGCGTGGCCGCCTGCTGGCCAAGCTGGGGATAGCCGTACTGGAACACACCGAGGAAATCGCACAGCTGGAATCGCGCGATACGGGCAAATCGCACAAGACTGCGCGTGCCGATGCCATCGCCTTGGCACGCTACTTTGAGTATTACGCTGGTGCCTGCGACAAACTGCATGGCCAGACCCTGCCTTACGATACCGGCTATACCGTGATGACCTTGCGCGAGCCGCATGGCGTAACAGGCCATGTGATTCCTTGGAATTACCCCATGCAAATTTTTGGGCGTAGCGTGGGCGCGTCCTTGGCGGCGGGCAATGCTTGCGTTATCAAACCTGCCGAGGACGCCAGCTTGTCCGCCTTATTCCTGGCGCAATTGGCAGCGGATGTGGGCTTTCCTGCCGGTGTTGTCAATGTGGTGACTGGCTTCGGTCACGAAGCTGGCGCTAGCCTGACAGAACACCCTGGCATCAGCCACATTTCGTTTACGGGCTCTACCGTTACTGGCCAACGGGTTGCCGAAGCGGCCGCACGCCGTCATTGTCCTACGGTGCTGGAGCTGGGCGGAAAATCCCCGCAAATTGTGTTCGAGGATGCCGACCTGGATGCCGCTTTGCCGGTCATCGTCAATGCTATCGCCCAGAACTGTGGGCAAACGTGTTCGGCAGGCAGTCGGTTATTGATTCAACAAAGTATCTACGAAACCGTGCTGGAACGCTTGGCCGTGCTGTTTAGCGCTTTGCGCGCCGGACCACCGGAGATGAATCTGGACATGGGGCCTTTGGTCACGCAAAAGCAATACGAACGCGTGCGCAGCATGTTGGCCCAGGCCGATGAACAAGGGCTACAGGTGCTGGCGCGTGGGCAGATAGTCCCCGAAGCCGACCCCGCTGGCCTGTACCAGGAAGCCGTGCTGCTGCGCGATGTGCCTCACGAAAGCAGCCTGACTCAGGAAGAAATTTTTGGCCCTGTGCTGGTGGCGATGCCGTTTACCGACGAGGCCGACGCGCTGCGACTGGCGAATGACACGGAATACGGGCTGGTGGCTGGCGTCTGGACCCGCGATGGCGGTCGTCAATTACGCATGGCGCGCAAGTTGCGTTGCGGTCAGGTGTTCGTGAATAATTACGGTGCGGGCGGCGGCGTGGAACTGCCTTTTGGCGGGGTCAAGTCCAGCGGTCACGGTCGTGAAAAAGGCTTTGACGCCTTGCTGGGCTTTACCGTGCTGAAAACAGTTGCTTTGCGTCATGGCTAAATGCCTGCTGATTTTTAATCTTTTCGGATAACACTATGCGTTTACAAGAAAAAGTTGCCATCGTCACCGGAGCAGGGTCGGGATTTGGCGAAGGCATCGCCCTAAGATTCGCGCGCGAGGGTGCGCGCATCGTGGTGGCTGACATTAATGCCGATAGCGGCCAGGCCGTGGCAACCGCGATTACAGCCGCAGGCGGCCAGGCCATTTTTGTTAAGACCGATGTCGCCAATGCCGCCAGCATGGATAATTTGTTGGCGCAAACCCTGGCCCGCTTCGGGGCCGTGCATATTGTGGTCAATAACGCCGGTGCTACTCACCGTAATCGCCCCATGCTGGAAGTGGACGAGGCCGAGTTCGATCGCATTTATGCCATCAATGTAAAAAGTATCTTCCTAAGCGCCCACACCTTTGTGCCGTATTTTCGTACCCAGAACGGTGGCGTGTTTGTGAATATCGCGTCCACAGCCGCGATACGGCCACGGCCAGGGCTGACCTGGTATAACGGTACCAAGGGCGCGGTGGTAACCACCAGCAAATCCATGGCGGCGGAACTGGGCCCTGACAACATCCGTGTCAATTGTGTGAATCCGGTGGTGGGTGCTACGGGCCTGCTGGGTGACTTTATGGGCGTGCCAGACACCCCTGAAAATCGGGCAAAATTTACTGCCAGTATTCCTTTGGGGCGGTTTTCCACGCCACAGGATATCGCCAATGCTTGCTTGTACCTGGCCTCTGACGAAGCTGCCTTTATTACTGGAGCCTGCCTGGAAGTTGACGGCGGACGCTGCGTTTAACTGACTAACCCTGGCTACTAATAACCATGATAAATATACCTCCCCTGTCGGCATCGCGCCGTAAGCTACTGATGACCGCCACTGCGGCGACTGGCCTGCAACTTCTGGGTGCAGGCGCCGTTTTGGCTCAAGAAAAAGCGTCGCTGGGCAAGGCGGTGTATGGCCAGGGCAGCATAGACCCCATCTTTACCGCTGGTTATGTGGCCCTTAAGCAAGGCTACTTTCAGGACACCGGGCTGGATGTCAGTTATCTAAATACTCAAAGCGGTCCGCGTACCAGCCAGTTGCTGGCTGCCGGGCAAATCCTGTTTGGCGCCACCGCGGCTACGGCCGCGCCTGCCTTGACCATAGCCGGGAAGGACGCGGTGTTGATCTACGGCTTTGACCGTCGCATGACTTACGCTAACGTGATCGTCAGAAAAAAAGACTATGACAGCGGCAAATTTCGGTCCTTGAAGGACCTGGCCGGACAAAAGGTGGGCGCTACCCAGCCTGGCTCGGTAACTGCGTTGATGGCCATCTATCTAATGGAGCAGGCAGGCATCGCCGGTAAGGTCGATATTCGACCACTAGGCGATTTGTCGACCATGCTGGCAGCATTGAAAACCGGTTCCGTGGCGGCCAGTATGGCGACGGCTTCCATGATGGAACAAGCCGTTGCTGAAGGCTGGGGCGTGCCTATATTTAATGGCATACAAAACGACGTCTGGAATGAATACATGAAGGGCGATGTTCCCGGCATTGCCGCTTATGTGTTGCGCGACACCATAGAAAAGCGCCCAGAAGTGGTGCAGGCCTTTGTGAATGGCATGGTCCATGCCCAGGACTACATTAATGCCAACACGCCGGATGCGATTACAGACGTGGTCTACCAAAGCTACCTAGCCGCTTTGCCCAGGCCGTCGGTGCTGGAAGCCATCACCCTTTACAAGGAAAACGTCTGGTTAAACGACAACATCATTACTGAAGATGCTTATCAGCGCATGGCTGGCATCATGGGCAATGGTCGCCAGTTCACGAATGAACAGATGCAGACCGTGCCTTATGCGAAGTGTGTGGATATGTCGTTTGTGCGCCGCGCCCGGGGGCTAGCGTAGTGATTGAACTGCAGGACATTTCCAAGGCCTACCAAAGCGATCAAGCCACCACCTGGGCGATAGGTAATGTCTCCATGCGCATTGCCCAAGGTGAATTCGTTTCCATCGTCGGGCCTTCGGGCTGTGGGAAAAGCACGCTGTTAAACATGATGGCGGGCTTTTTAGCACCCACATCGGGCATCATCAAGGTGGATGGCCAGCCCATTCAGGGGCAACTGCACCCGTCGTTGGGCTATATTTTTCAGAAAGACACCTTGCTGCCCTGGTACACCGTTTATAAAAATGTGGCTCTGGGGCTGAAGTTTCGCAACATGCCAGAAAATCAGATCAGAAAAAAAGTCACAGAACTGTTGGAACTAGGCCATCTGACCGGCTTTGAAAATGCTTATCCGCATCAGTTGTCTGGCGGCATGCGCAGACGCGTCGCCTTGCTGATGAGCCTGGCGGTAGAACCACGTATCTTATTGCTGGATGAACCCTTTGGCGCTTTGGACACCCATACCAAAACCCATTTGCATCGTGAATTGATGGAGATCTGGCGCAAGCTGGGGCAGACCGTGGTCATGGTGACTCATGACTTGGACGAAGCCATCACCCTGTCCGATAGGGTCTTTGTGTTGTCGTCGCCGCCCAGCACGGTATTGCTGGAAGAACGAATTAATATTCCCCACCCACGGGATGTCTTTTCCCTACGCGAAACCCCTGAATTCCTGACGCATTTCCAAAGCATCTGGAGCGTCCTGGGCCAGCAGTTTCGCGCGGCGGCCTAATGTCCATGCATCCCTTACCTGTAGAAACACCAACCGACCAAGCCCGCCGACTGGCGCAGCTACGCGCGGTGGCGCTGCGCCGACGTTTACGCATCAGCCTTTGGCAAATCGCCATACTGGCCGTGATCCTGGGCGCCTGGGAAGTATTGACCCGTATCCCGTGGTTTGTAGAACATACCGTGTTTGACCCCTTTTTCATTAGCCAACCTTCTCGTATAGGCGTGCGCCTATGGGAATGGATGCAGCCTGGGCCTGACTCCGTGTGGCCGCATTTGTGGCTGACCTTGCAGGCCACATTTCTGGGCTTGGCAGTAGGGGTAGGCAGCGGTTTCATTGTGGGTATGGCGCTTAGTCGCAGCCGCCTGCTAGCGGATATTTTTAATCCCTTTATCGTCGCGTTCAATTCCATGCCGCGCATTGCCTTCGTGCCCCTGATCACCATGTTCTTTGGGCTGGGTATGATGTCCAAGGTGGTGACATCGTGGTTTGTGGTGTTCTTTCTGGTGTTTTTCAACACCTATAAGGGCGGGCGTAGCGTAGAGCGCGAACTGCTGGAGTTTTGTCGCACCCTGGGGGGCACGCCGCGTCAAATCCTATGGCGGGTGCGAGTACCCACCGCCGCTGCCTGGACCTTCGCCGCTTTGCCCAATGCCATCAGCTTTGCCCTGATAGGGGTGGTGCTGGCCGAATTTGTGGGCTCTACTACCGGCATGGGATATTTAATGATTACCGCCTTGGCTACGCTTAATGCCACCGATATGTTTGCCTCTGTCACCTTGTTGTCCCTAGTGGGGATAGCCCTGGTCTACAGCGTAACGTTGCTGGAACGCCGCCTGTTGCACTGGTCGGCCGAGTTTCGGGAGCAATGATGCCTGTGGACATGGTCTGGGTATGGGTGGCGGCAGCTTTGGCGCTGGGCTTGTTGGTTGGGTGGCTGCTACATAGGCCCGCGTATAGGCGTGCCCGCACGCAAGCGGCTGCCCTGGATACCAGCTTGGCCCAGCTGGACCGCGAACTGGCCGGCAGCAACGCCAACGTACACAATTTGCACGAACGCCTGGACGAAGCCCGCGACCAACTGGATGGCCGCGAGGCCCAGATCCAAGCCCTGAATGTACATATTTCCCGGCTGGAAAGCGCAGCGGCCAGCCAGCAAGCCACCTACGAAGAAAAGCTGTTGGGTTTGCAGGAAATAAAGTCTAACTTTGAACAGTCCAAGCTTCAATTAAAGCTGGAGTTCCAGAATTTGGCGAACCAGATTCTGGAAGAAAAAGGCAAAAGCCTGGCGAATAGCAGCCAGACATCTTTGGACGCCTTGCTTAAGCCCTTGCGCGATCAAATCAATGGCTTTCAGCAGCGCGTCAACCAGGTCCACGACGAAACCCTGCGCGGTAATGTGTCACTGGCCATGGAAATCAAGCATGTCATGGACATGGGCTTGAAAATCAGTGCCGAAGCCAATTCACTGGCCAGCGCCCTGAAAGGCGACAAAAAAACCACCGGTAACTGGGGTGAAGTTCAGCTGGAACGCACCCTGCAATTGGCTGGTTTGATGCCAGATGATCACTACCAAGCCCAGCCCGCCTTCAAGGACCAAGAGGGCAACCGCCGGCAGCCCGACTTCATCGTCAAACTGCCGGATCAGAAACATATCGTGATAGACAGCAAGGTATCACTGGTGGATTACGATCGTGCCATTGCTGCAGCCACGGATGGCGAAATCCAGATCGCCCTGGACGCCCACGTCAAAGCCGTCCGTAATCACATTGACGACCTGAGCAAAAAAGACTACAGCAATCTGATCGGCATGCGCAGCCCCAGCTTTGTCCTGATGTTCATGCCCATAGAGCCCGCCTACATTGAAGCCATGAAGCACAATCAGGACATCTTTAATTATGGCTATCAGCGCAACGTCATCCTGGTGTCGCACACCACCTTGATGCCTATCCTGAAAACTGTCGCCAACCTATGGATGGTGGCGCGCAGCAATGAACAAACCCATGAACTTAGCGCGCGGGCTGGCGAAATCTTCAATCAGGTGGCGCTGGTGGCCGAGCGCCTAAAGCGTCTGGGCGGCACCCTGGATACCGTCAGTCGCCATTACAACGACACCGTCAAAGCCGTGGCGGGCCAGCAAGGTCTGTATGGCAAGGTAGTCAGGTTTGGCGACCTGTCAGCCAAGGCGAATAAAGCCTTGCCTGACATCGAACCCCTGCATGCCGACTTTGAAAGCGAAAGGCTGGAACTGGTGTCGCGGGATATTGACGACGACCTGCTGTCGTCAGGCTAACTGTTTTTAGGCGGTGGGTTGCCCGCCTAGCATGGTAGCCCGGGCCTGTTGCCCTTCATTGCTGTCGCGGCACACTAGTGCTTGATCGGCGTCCATATAGATGCTCATGCGCTGTAGTGCTGTGGCGGATGCATTCACCGCTTCCTTGGTCATACGCAGCAAAGCGCTTGGGGTTGCGCCCGCGCGCCTGGCCAGTGCCATGGCGGCTTCTACGGCCTGGCCTGGTTCAGCAGTAGCATCTACCAAGCCCCATTCTTCGGCCAGTGGCATGGTCAGCTTTTCAGCCAGCAGTATGGCGCGTTTGCAACGGGCCGCGCCCACGATGGCAGTCAAGCGGGGGATGGCACCCCAGCCCATATTGAGTCCTACCTTGGCTTCGGGCAGGTAAAAGGCGGCGTCCGTCGCCGCTACGCGCCAGTCGCAGGCCAGCGTCAGGGCCGCCGAACCGCCAACCGCCAAGCCTTCAATCGCCGCTATGGTCAATTGGGGCAGCTCTTCCCAGGCACGACATAAGCGCGCCCCGCGTTGGGCCACGTCACGACGTTCCAGCAAGCCCTGCTCGCCTTCATTCCATTTGGCTGGATCTTTCAGATCGATGCCGGCGGAAAAAATATCCGCAGCGCCAGTCAAGACCACGGTTTGTATATGTAGGGAGTCTGCCAGGTCACGGGCTACCTGGGTCAGGGCCAGTATGGTGTCTTGGTCCAGGGCGTTACGGTTAACCCCACGATCAAACCGTACCAAGGCATGTTGGCCTTCGATGCTTAAAGTAACGCTGTTGCCGTATTGATGCTTCATGATGTTTTCCAGTCGGATATCAGTTTCGAGTTTGGTGCCCGCCGTTGCCCCGCGCCAATCGGGCGACATAGCGGAATTCATAAGGGGGGTAATAACTAACGGCCACTTCCAGCGTTTTGCCGGCGGGATTGATGAAGCGGCGTATCATCAACAAGGCTGGGTCGGTTTCTAAATAACCCAATGAGCGGGCAACATGGGCGGGGAAGGTGGCCGCCGATATTTCCATTTCTATGACGTCCACGACTTCATTGCAATGCGCCTCCAGCAAGGGATAAACCCCTCCGGGCTGTTTGCCTATCATGTCAACGATGTGCTGGTATTCCTGGCGCAGATAGATATCCGTCCAGGAAATGGCCCGTTTGGTGCCTGGTACGCTGCGGTAGGTTTCTACTTTCAGCCAGTGACTGGCTTCGCCATCCAGGGCGGTTTCCGGCGGTTGTTTTTTCAGAGTGCCCACCACTTTGGAGACACGCAGGTCAGTGAACTCCAAATAGCGTTGCAACTGATCGGTGGTCTCTAGTGCCAAGCCGAATTTTGGTTCGGGGTGTTGGCGTATCACGGTAGTGCCTGCCCGACGGCGGCGTTCGACCAGGCCCAGTTCATCCAGGCGGCGGATCGCGTCGCGCACCGTATGGCGGCTAACGCCGAAGGTGACGCATAGCTCCATTTCCGTGGGCAGATTGGTGCCCACAGGATAATGCTCGCTTTTGATCATTTCAATCAACTGGTCGGCCAGCTTTTGATACAGCGTGGGTTTGCCTGGGCTTATCGTATTTTTTTTATTGTCGGACATAGTGCTCGCTTACAGATTCAGGCGCCGCATGGCTGCCAAGGTGTCGTTGTTAAACCCCTCCGGGTATTCGCTTTGTGGAAAATGGCCTACACCAGCCCATTCCAGATACTCTACCGGTATCTGGCGTGCACGCAAGAGTCGCGCGACTTCCTGGGCTGAAGCGGGTGGCACCGACCAGTCTTCGCTGCCTTCGGTAATGACCACTGGGCAGACTATGTCATCCAATATGGTTTCCATCCGGTTGCCTCCGAAGGCACAGATATCCGCGAAGGCCACAGCGGGTATGCAACGCCGCGCATCCATAACGATTTCTTCGGCGCGGTCGGGGTCAGTGGTGCTGCCCATCAGGGTGCGAAAGGTCACTTCAAACCAATCACCAGGGTTAATACGTGCCATTTCAAGTATCGAGGGATTGTACCCAGAGGACTGGACCACATTAACAGAGGCGCCATCCACCAGAACCAGGCCTTTAACGATATCGCTGGCCATGACAGCGACTTGGGCAACGATGCCCCCGCCCATGGAGTGGCCCATCAGTACGGGTTGGTGTAGGCCCAAGGCCTGTATCACCTCCAGGACATAGGTCGCGTTATCCACGGTCTTGGTGTGTGGCCCGGTGGGGGGCAGACCACTTTTCCCATGACCGGGCAAATCCAGCGCATAGACCGTATAGTGCTTTGCGAAGTAGTCAATATTATGTTGCCAAGACAAGGTGTCCTGACTGGCGCCGTGCACCATCATCAGGGCAGGTCCTGTGCCTGCTTGCTCGTAGCTGGCGCGTATGCCGCCAGCGGTTGTGATGTAAGGCATATCAGTGCTCCGGCGTGGCGGTAAGACGGGTGATGGCATATATCAATAGCCAGTTTTGTACACAGTGCCGTAGGTTGCCCGTAACCGTCAGGCGGTGTTGTCGCACCAGGCGGTTAAACGGCGTGCCGTTTTTTAGCAGATCAAAGCTTGCGCTACTACCTTCAAAGCAAAACGCGCTAGGCATGTCTGTCAGGCCTGCGCTGATCTGATCTTCCTGCACGCGTATCCAGGCCGTGACATTGCTGTCAGTATCGCGAAAGCCCACAGTGAAGTCCGCCAGCACGCTATGTTGCTTCACAAAGGCGTCGTTACTGGCGGACTGCGCCAGGTGCGCCAGGTACTTGGCGTCAAAAAATGCAGAAGAAGGATTTTGCGGTGTCATAAGGCAAGGTAATCCTGTTTAAGTCGAAATTTTTGCACCTTGCCTGACGAAGACTGCGGCAGGGAGCTAACGATAAAAATTCTTTTGGGCACTTTGAAGCCAGATAGGTGCTGACGGCAATAGGCCCTTAGCGTGTCGGCGTCAGGGTGCTTGCCAGTCGCGGCGACCACGGCCGCTACCAGTTCTTCCCCCCAGTACTCGTGGGGTAGGCCAAATACGGCCGCTTCGCGGATATCGGGGTGGCTGGCCAGGCAGTTTTCTACCTCTATGGCGGCAACGTTCTCCCCGCCGGTTTTGACCATGTCTTTGCTGCGGCCCATAAAGTAGGCGAAGCCGTCCTTGTCCAGCCGTATGATGTCACCGGTGCACAACCAGCCATCCTGGCTTAGGACTTGGGCGGTTAATTCGGGCTGTTGCCAATAGCCTTTGAACACCGTGGGGCCTTTGATGTGCAGCTCGCCAGGGGCCAACTTATCTTCTAGTTCCTGGCCATCTTCACCCACCAGCTTATAGCTGATGTGTCGCCAGAAATAGCCTATGGAACCTGGGCGTTGCTCGATCTCGTGGGTATAGCGGTTTTTGATGGTGGTGACGCAGGTTTCCGTCATCCCAAAGCCCCAACCGAACTCGGCATTGGGGAATACTTGCTGTATTAGTTTTTGCCGCCATTCACCCAAGGGTGCCGCCGCGGTTTGCACATAGGAAACCAATGGCAGACGTAACTTGGCAAAATCAGGGTTGTCGGTCAGGCCTACCCACATGGCCGACAGCAGGAACACATGGGTGGGGTTGGTCGTGATCAAGGCTTCAATGACTGTTGCAGTGTCGAAGCGCGGCAAGATATGCAGGCTGCCGCCGGCATACAGTATGGGGCCATTGATTACGCCAAAGCCTCCGATATGGAATAGGGGCGTGGCCAGCAATGATTTACAGCCTTCGTTAATCCCCAGTTCCATCATGTAGTTGATGGCGTTCCAGGCCAGGTTGCCATGAGTCAACATAGCCCCTTTGGGGCTGGATGTGGTCCCCGAGGTGTACATAATCAGCGCGACATCATTGTCGTCCACGCTACCAGAGCGCCATTGCGCTGGCCCCATGATCTGGGTGTCCGGCAGGTCGTCAGGCAGGCTGTCTAGCCACTGCATGGGGTGGCCAGGAGCTAGGCGAGCTTGCGCCTGGGTGGCCATGGCAGCGTATTGAGGTTCGTACAGCACCACCTTAGGAGCGCAGTCTTCCAGCAAAAACAGCAGTTCAGACACGTTGTAGCGTGTATTGACTGGAACCACGCAAAAGCCGCTAACGGCGCTGGCGTGCAGCAGCGCCAAATAGTCTATGGAGTTGTCCAGTAGTAGTGCGATACGATCGCCACGCCCCACGCCCAGACTGCTTAGATAAGCGGCTAGCCCGCGCGCACGTTGGCAGAGTTCGCCAAAGCTTAAAGAACGCACGTCATCGGCCAACGCGACTTTGTCGGGATGGCGTTCGGCATTGAACATGGCAGTTTGATAAATATTAGGCATCTTTACATCACGTTATGCGTCATGGCCAAGATAGGCTTTGGCGACATCGGGGTTGTTCAAAAGATCGTGGCTGCTGCCTGTCGCCACCAGCTGACCGGTTTCCAGCACCACGCCAGTGGACGAGATCTTCAAAGCCAACCGGACGTTTTGCTCAACCAGCAGGATGGTGGTCCCGTTTTGGCTGATTTGCCGTATGGCTTTGGCGACTTCCAGCGTGACAGCCGGGGCCAGTCCTAGCGAAGGCTCATCCAGTAATAACAGCCGCGGCCGCGACATTAGTGCGCGACCGATGGCACACATTTGCTGTTCGCCGCCGGACAGATGCCTGCCCTGGCTGGACTCGCGTTCTTTCAGGCGTGGGAAGTAGTCATATATTTGTTCCAGATCAGAGCGTATGCCCGCCTTGTCATGGCGGGTGTATGCACCCATCAGCAGGTTTTCATAGACGGTCAGTTCCGGGAATAGGCGCCGGCCTTCGGGGGATAACGCTATACCCAGGGCGACGCGGCGCTCGGGCGATAGGGCAGCGATATCCTGGCCTTCGAGTAGCAGGCGCCCTGTGGTCAGTGGCATCAGGCCGCTGATCGCTTTCATCAGGGTGGACTTTCCTGCGCCGTTCGAACCGACCACTGCGCATACTGTGCCGGTTTGCACTGAAAAACTAATTCCTTGCAAAGCCGCCAATGGGCCGTAACTGACCGAGATGTTTTGTATGTCAAGCATGGTCCAGGTCAGCTCCAAGGTAGGCGTCTATCACGGCCGGATTGTTGCGTATATCGGCGGCAGGGCCCGCGGCTAATTGGGTGCCATTGACCAGCACGATGATTTGCTCACACAGTTTCATGACCATCTTCATGTCGTGCTCGACCAACACGATATCTACGCCAGAGGCATGTATCTTGGCGATCAGCGCGCTCATGGTTTCTTTTTCGCTAGGGTTCAAGCCAGCCGCTGGTTCATCCATAAGCAGCATGCGTGGCTGGGTAGCCAAGGCCATGCCCACCCCCAGGGTTTTCTGCAAACCATAGGCCAACGAACCCGCATCGCTGTCGGATAGGTCGGCCATGTCTATCAGCTCCAGGGCATGATGGGCTGCGGCTGCCGCCGCTTTCCGGCCAGAAAAAACCCGCATGGGATTAAGCAACGAGGCCGGCGTTGGGAAAGTACGGAACAGGGCGGCGCGGTACAAATTTTGGTAGACGCTGCAGCCTGGAAATACCGTGGTCATTTGAAACGTTCGTACCAGGCCCTGACGGGCTACGGCTGCGGCCGACATCTGCGTAATGCGTTTGCCATCCAGGCTGACTTCGCCTGCGCCTGCTTTTAGGGTGCCAGAAATCACGTTAAATAAGGTGGTCTTGCCCGCGCCGTTGGGGCCGATAATGCCGGTAATAGCCCCCTTTTTTGTTTCAAAGTTGACATTGTCCACGGCCCGTATGCCGCCAAATGAACGCGACAAACCCGTTATCTGTAGCATGGTGGTCATGGGTTTTTTCCTGGGTTGAAGGCCTTGCTTATGCGCTGGAATACACCGTTCAGTCCTTGTGGCATAAATAGCAACAGGGCGATCAGGGTTGCGCCATAGAGCAGGCGCTGGTATTGCTGCAAGTCACGCAGCAGCTCGGGCAAGGGGATAAGAATCGCCGCCGCTATCACCACACCCAATAGCGCACCTATGCCGCCCAGGACATTCATAATAATGACGTTGACCGCAGTCCAGAAGCCAAAGGCGTCTGGCGATATATAGCCCTGGTAATGCGCAAACAAGCTGCCTGCACAGCCGGCAATACCGGCGCTAAGGGCGAAAAATGCCACCCTGAAACGCAGTACTTCCAGGCCGTTGGCGGTGACCAGGGCTTCGTTTTTTTGCAAGGCATCGGCTACCAGACCCCATTCACGCCGGTATAAAGCCTGCAGTAGGAAGTACACCAGGACCGCAAAGCTTAGGGTTAACAAATAGCTGCCGTAGCGGGTGTCAGGCAAGAGCCCGCCTAGGCTGGCGTGTGGAATTTGCCCAAAACCATTGTTACCGCCAAAAAGTTCGTGGAATTCAATGAAGCACAAGACAATCGCTTCACCCAGGGCGAAGGTCAGCAAAGCGAAATGTACCCCTTTGAGCCGGGTGAATACCGGGCCGGTAATGAATGCCACCAGTGCTGTAACCGCGCCCGCCGCCAGGAATCCAGCCATAAACGACCAGCCATAGTCGCGTGTCAGTATGGCTGATGTGTAGGCGCCAACCCCAAACAGAGCGCCATGCGCCAAAGACAGCTGACCTATGCGCAGCATGATGTTCATGCTCATGGCCAGCGCGGCGTAAATGGTCACCATGATAGCGACGTGCAAGATAAATCGCGGTTCACCTGCTAGCAAGGGCCATAGGGCCAGCAGTGCCACGACGATAATGCTAATGGCCACACGACCCCAGGGGCTGGAGGGGGATAGATGCTGTGTAGTCTTCATGTGGAACGCCCCATCAGGCCTGATGGCTTAACCAGCAGTACGGCCATCACTATAAGAAACGAAATCATGGTCGCTAATGTTGCGTTGTAGAAGGTTGCTGCAATTGCTTCGGCAAAACTCAAGATCAGGGCAGCCACCAAGGCTCCTGGCAAACTACCCAGTCCGCCTAACACCACAATAATGAAGGCTTTGACCACCACCGCTTCGCCCATATAGGGATGTATGGTGTAGACCGGAGCCATCAATGCGCCAGCCAGTCCTGCCAGCGTGCAGCTTAGGCCGAAGGTGAACATCATGATTTTCCATGAGCTGACCCCTTGCAGTCGTGCAACCTCTCGGTCCTGGGCGACAGCGCGTATAGCTACACCCAGGCGGGTGCGTTCTATCAGAATATAAAAGCCCGCCAGCGCAATCAGCGTGATGCCAACAATAAGTAGTTGGTCTTTGGCAAAAAAGGCGCTGCCTATCTGAAACGAGCCCTCGACAGGGCGGGGCACAGAGTGCTCATCGACCGAGAAAATCAGCGATATGGCCGCTTGTATAGTGATTGCCAGCGCCAGCGACATAATCATGCCGCCCATTTCGTCGCCAGCAAAGCGCCGGAACAAGGTGCGTTCCACCACCAAGCCTATACAACCCACGATCAGGGCCCCAGCCAGGATAGAAACCAGGTAATTCCAACCCATGACGCCATACAGCACATACATGGCGTAGGCGCCCAGCATATAGAATTCGCCGTGGGCGAAGTTAACAATGCGCAGTATGCCGAATACCAGCGTAAAGCCCAGGGCGACCAGGGCATACACAAAGGTGGACATCAAGGCAATGATGACAATTTGCGTTGCAATTTGCATAGAAAGCAGCCGGACAGATAAGGTGGTGGCGTTGCTTAGCTGAGCAGTAGCAACGCCAGTACAAGATCGCGAGGATTAACGCGCGTCAAACTTTTTGATGACCTTGCTATGGCCGTTTTCTATAACGCCCAGGTATGCAGGGGTGGCTATCTGGTGATTGACTCCGTAGGTGTCTTTACCACCCCACACGATGTTGCCTTGTATGCCGTCATACGATGGCATAGCTTCGATTTTCGCCAGTATGGCATCGGTGTCGCTAACCGTGCCGGCCTGGGCAATCGCTTTGAATAGCAGGTTGGTGGCATCGTAAAAATAGAAAGCAAAGTCGTCCATGTTGTTGGACTGAAATTTTGCATAGGCTGTAGTCAGCTTCTTATAGGCCTCGCTGCCAGGATCTGCCGACAAGTACACCAGGGTGCCCTCGGCATTTTCCGCGCCGGCAGACTTCACCGTTTCAGCCACGTTATTGCCACCGAACTTCGTGAACAGGCCTTTGTAGCCCATTTCCCGGGCCTGCCTAATCACGATGCCAGCCGGGCCTGGCGGAACAGTATCCAGCTCAATGAAGTCGACATTTTTCGCCAATATGCTGGTAAGTATCGTACGGAAGTCATTTTGCGAGCGTTCGAAAAACTTGGCTTCAGCAATGTCGTAACCTGCTGCGGTATAGGCAGCCTGCTGGGTCTTCTGGGTACTCCAGCCCGTGGCATCGTTGGGCGAAATAATGGCCAGGCGATTCAGTTTGGGATGGTTCTCTTTTAACCAGCCTATCAGTTGACGGTTGTACTCATTGGTGGTGGGTAGTATCCGGAACATATAGCGGGTGTTGGCATCCAGCGCTTCTGTGGAATAGCTATTGGACAGCATGATGATTTTATTGCGTTCGGTAATCGGCTTCATGGCCATCACCGAGGCCGAGCCTATGGGGCCAATCACAAATTTGACCTCGTCCTGGTCTATCAGGCGATTGGTGGCGGTAACTGCATCAGAAGCTTTGTAGTGATCGTCATAGGTAATTACTTCGACCTGGTACTTTTTACCGTCTACTTCCAGACCACCCTTGTCATTGATTTCCTGTGCGGCAACGCGCACACCGCCATCGATAGCCAAGCCCCAGGGTGCACCTGGTCCCGTCATCCCGCCGACCACGCCTATTTTCAATGTTTCGGCTTGAGCCGCTGCGCCTATCAGCAAACTTGCTGTTGCCACCAGGCTCCATAGTCTCTTATTCATCTGATGCTCTCCTTTGGTTATATGCTTATGTACGGACAATAGATGTATTACATCCGAACAATAAAGGAATTTGAAGAGCTTGTCTAGATTAATTGACTGCGTCTTACTGATTGGGCTGGATTGGAGAAGTCACAACAGTTGGCGGCCAGTTCTGCGATGGACTGATACAGGGAAGAATCGGCTTCGCGCCGGAACAGGGCGTAATACGGGGAGATTGAGGCTGGGGTATCAGTGCGCAATATGCCCAGTTGTCCATTGCGTATCATGTAGGAAAAATACTCGTGGGGCAGGCAGCAAATGCCAAAACCCGCAGCCGCCATGCCAGCCATGGCCAGCAAGCTGTTAATGGTAAAAAGATTGCTTTGCGGCACGTAAGGTGCCAGCCAGTCGTCATAGACCCGATTCAATCCAGAATCACGGGATTGCCGAATTAATGGCATATCGGCGATTTGAGCGACGGTATACACCTTGGTCAAATCGATGTGTTCAGGGCTGCCCATCCACGGCAAATCGATAGACCCCAGACGGATGGCCGACAGATCAGAGCTGGGTACGGCCTGATTGGAAAATACCATGTCGATTTGGCCATTTTGCAACTGGCGGTGCAGGTTGACGGCCATGTCGATCTGGGGTTCCAGCTCAAGGTGTGGGTAGCGGGTGCGCAGCTGCCGTATCAACGACGGCAACCAAGTCATGGCGGTGATTTCCGTAATGCCAAACCGAAACAGCCCAGTCAGGCCATGATGGCTTTCCAGGCGGTTCAGCAGTTGGTCGCGGTGCGACAGCATTTTTTCGGCCAGGGTAAATACTTCGTGGCCTTTGCTAGTCAATACCGCCCTATGCCCAGACCGGTCGAACAGCGTGACGCTAAAGCTGGTCTCTAGCTCTTGTATGCGTTTGGTGATGGCGGACTGGCTGGTATGCAGCTTTTCAGCCGCAGCGGAAAATGTGCCCAGTTTGACGGCCCAGTATAGGGCCTCAATTTGTTTGAACGTCAGCATGCGTGGAATACCTTGAAAGCAGGTGCTTATCATACCGCTGGCGTTCGTTCTGGGTCTATTCCGACAAAGTGGACGGTTGCTCTAGTGTCGAATTTCCGCTAAGAATTTTTGGGCGCGTGGACTTTGGGGATGGTTAAAGAAGTTGTCTGGCGTATTGGTTTCGATGATGCTGCCCGCGTCCATAAACCAGACGGTGTTGGCGACTTCGCGGGCGAAGCCCATTTCGTGGGTGACACATATCATGGTCATGCCGTCTTTCGCCAGCAGCTTCATGACTTGCAGGACCTCGCCGACCATTTCCGGGTCCAACGAACTGGTCGGCTCGTCAAACAGCATAACCGGTGGCTCCATGGCCAAGGCACGGGCTATTGCCACGCGTTGTTGCTGACCGCCTGACAGGTTCAAGGGGTAGGCATCGACTTTGTGGGCCATGCCGACACGCTCCAGCAGGGCGATGCCGCGAGCCCTGGCTTCGGCCTTGCTGGCGCGTTTAAGTTGCACTGGCGCCAGCATCAGGTTTTCGATCACGCTTAGGTGTGGGAACAGATTGAATTGCTGGAACACAAAACCGATATGGCTACGCAGATCGTCCACTTTGCGCGATGGCGCATAAATGTCCTGACCAGCCACGCTGATGGTGCCGCTTTGTATGGGCTCCAAACGGTTGATGGTGCGTATCAGGGTGGATTTCCCCGAACCCGATGGGCCACACACAACAACGACTTCGCCTTCTTTGACCTGGGCGTTGATATCAACCAGAGCGTGATAGTCGCCGTAATGCTTGTTAACGTGAGAAAATTCAATCATGGGGTTACCGTTATAAGTGGGCCGCGCCGTTTGCGCACGATGCGGTTTTCTACCAGTTTGACCAGGGCGGTGAGTCCCAGGTTAAGTACAAAGTAGGTCAGGGCCAGCAATGCAAACACCTGCAGGGGCTGGGTCAGCAGCACGCTGTTAATCTGGTTGGCGGCATAGGTCAGTTCTTGCACACCGATCACATAGGCCAATGACGTTTCCTTGACGGTGGAAATAAACTGGCTAAGCATGCTGGGTAGCATATTGAACAGTGCCTGCGGCAAAATCACCTTGCGCATGGTTTTCATATAGGGCATGCCCAAGGCGCGCGCGGCTTCCCGCTGCCCTGCCGGCAGTGCTTCTATTCCCGCCCGGATAATTTCCGCCAAATAGGCGCTTTCATAGATTACCAGGGCGACCAACATGGTGGTAATGCCGGCCACTGGGCGACCTATGATGATAGGGACGAAAAAGTAAGCCCAGAAGATAAACATTAGCAGCGGCAAGCCACGCACGATATAGACGACGGCTGATGCCGGCCATCTAAAAATACGGTAGGGGCTAACACGACCCACAGCCAGTAATATGCCGCAAGGCAGCGCCAGAACCAGGCTTAGCGCAGCTAGTCCCAGCGTGGCGACCAAGCCACCCATCTGCCCGTGGGGGTATTGCCCGACCAGCAATAGCAGGGCATTGTCTTGAAGAATTTCCCACATGACTATCGGGCTCCAGTAATACTATAGCGGCGTGCCAGCACGCTGCCGCCCCACATCAGCAGAAACGAGATCGCCAGGTACAGCACAGTGACCAGGGCGTAAGCCTCGAAGGTAAGAAAAGTAATGTTTTCTATGGCGCGCCCTGACGCCGTCAGTTCGGCGACACCTATCACCATCGCCAAACTGGTGTTTTTGAACAGCAACAGCGTCTGGTTCATCAGCGGCGGTATGGCAATACGGAAAGCCTGGGGCAATATAACTTTGCGCATGGTGGTCAGGTAATTCATACCCAACGCACGCGAGGCTTCTGCCTGCCCGGATGGTATAGAGCGCACGGCGCTACGCAGGTCTTCGCATACATAAGCAGACGTGACCAAGCCGATAGCGACCATGGCAAAAAAGAATTCGCTGCCATGGTAGTTCAACCAGTCTGTAACGGGGCGCGGCAGTATCTCCGGGACCCCAAAATACCAGAACAGAATGTGAACCACCATGGGAACGTTACGGTGAAAGGCAACGAACAGAGCAATCGCTCCGTTAGCCAGACGCGACCCCGTCATACGAATAATCGCCAGCGTAATGCCCGCCGAAAACCCCAATAACCAAGCCAGTATGGTCAGTGCCAGCGTGGTCAGTAAGCCACGTACCAGCATCATGGGGTATGGGCCATGAAAGATGGCAGAAAAGTCGAAAACGTATTCCATGTGCGTCTAGTTCCGAAAGCGATAGCAGCGTTAATTAGCCGCGGATCTCTTCAATTTTGAAGCTGCGTGTCATGTTGAACGGGGTGCCTGGACCAAACCATTTAACGAACATCTCGTTGGCCTTGCCAGATTCGTCCAACTTCGTCAGCACGCCATTGACGTGGTTTTGGAAAGCGGTGTCGCCCTTGCGTATGCCCATGCCCCAAGGCTCAACAAACAAAGCAGGCTCCAGGATTTTGGCAGGCTCGGCGCTGTTGGCGGCTTGCCCGACCAGCTTGACCAGCATCATTTCAGAGGCAACGAAGCCGCTGACCTTGCCTTGCTGCAGGGCAAGGAAAGCACCGCTGGGGTCTGCAAAAGTCAAGGCGTCTACTTTGGGAATGTATTTCAAGGCGCCTTGTTCCGAGGACGAACCCCTGACGGCACTGACCCGCTTGCCTTCCAGATCAGCAGTCGAGTTGACGGCCTTGTCGGACACGCGTGCCAGCACCTTCTGGTCGCTGACGAAGTGTTGGAAGGAGTAATCAATTTGTTTGGCACGTTCTGGGCTCCAGCCCAAGTTGGCGGCAACCAGGTCGACGCGACCGGCGATCAGCTCGGGGATACGCGCTTCAACAGCGATCAGTTTCAGGTCCAGGGGCACGCCCAGGCTGTCTGCCATGGCTTGGCACATATCGACTTCGTAGCCTACGACAGCACGAGTTTTAGGATCTTGGAAGCTGAAGGGCTCGGCAGTACCCATGGTGCCGCAAATAAACGAGCCCCTTTCCTTGATGTTTTTCAGAGTGTCGGCCTGTGCGGTGGCAGTGATGCCCAAGCCTAGACCTACTGTGGCGCATATGGCCAGTAGTGTTTTTTTCATTGCAGTCTCCTTGAGGTAAAAATGACATCATGGGCGTGTGCCCATGATGCAGTGTTAATACAGCCTTAGTTCAGTGCGGCGCAGGCCTGGGCGATACGGCGGCAGCCTTCTTGTATCTGGTCCAGCGATGTAGCAAAGCTCATGCGCAGGTAGCCTGGCAAACCATACGAGCTGCCATCCATAAGGGCGACCTTGGCTTCATTAAGCAAGTACAGCGTCACATCCAGGTCGGTCTCCAGGGTGGCGCCCTGCGGCGTGGTCTTGCCGATCAGGCCGTGCACCGATGGAAACACATAAAAAGCGCCATCGGGCGTGGGGCAATGCAAACCATCTATTGCATTTAGCTGGGCCACAATGACATCGCGGCGGCTTTTGAATACGGCGGAGGCATCAGTTACACAACGCTGATCCGCGGTAAGGGCGGTCGTGGCGGCCGCCTGGCTGATGGCGCTGACGCAACTGGTGCTTTGTGAAATCAGCGTCACTATGGCCTTGACCAGCGCCTTGGGTCCACCAGCATAACCCAGACGCCAGCCTGTCATGGCATAGGCTTTGGACACACCGTTGACGGTCAGCGTTCTGGCCAAGATGTCGGCGTCCAAGGCTGCCATGGACACGAATGGCGTTGTGCCGTAGGCAATATGTTCGTAGATTTCGTCGGTCAATACCCAGACCTGGGGGTGACGATGCAGCACAGCGATCAAGGCCTGTAGTTCGTCACGCGAGTACATGGCGCCAGTTGGATTGGACGGCGTATTCAGCAGCAACCATTTGGTGCGTGGCGTAATAGCCTGTTCCAGCGCTTCGGGCGTCAGCTTGAAACCCTGCTCTTCGGTGCAGGTGACAATGACAGGCTTGCCATCGTTCAACATCACCATGTCAGGGTAGGACACCCAGTAGGGCGCTGGAATAATAACTTCGTCGCCAGCGTTCACCGTCGCAGCCAGTGCAGTAAAAATCAACTGTTTGGCGCCGGTGCCCACTACCAACTGATCCAGCTCGTAGCGCAACTGGTTTTCGCCCAGAAATTTTTGCTGTATTGCTTGCAGCAAAGGGCGGGTTCCGGCGGATCCCGTATAGCGAGTTTGACCTTCCTGTATGGCGTTGATGCCAGCCTGGCCTATATGCGTAGGCGTGTCCATGTCCGGCTCGCCCACTGTGAAGTCCACAATGTCGTGGCCTTCAGCGCGTAACTGGTCAACACGGATTTTGGCCGCCATGCTGGGCGACGGCTTGATGGCTGCCATGCGGGTGGCCATCGGATACATCACGGCGGCGCTCATAGCATGCCTTTGGCAGCAAATGCAGCCTGCATCCAGCTTTGTTCTTTCACGCCTGTGGCGATTTCGGCCATGATGCGCTCTTCCTTGGCCGCATGGGCCAGTGCTGCTTCAATCAAGGCGGGGGCTTGATCTGGGTGGAAGCTGACCAAGCCATCTTCATCACCAACGATCAGGTCGCCTGGCTGCACCACTTGACCGCCTATGCTGACGGGAACGTTCACTTCGCCTGGGCCATCCTTATAGGGGCCACGGTGGGTTTGACCACGCGCATAACAAGGGAATTGGTCGTTTTCGAACGCCGCTACATCCCGAATCGCGCCATCAACCACGATGCCCACACAGCCATGCAGCTGCAAGTAGCGTTTCATGATCTCGCCGATGACGGCATTGCTTAAATCACCACCTGCGTCTATGACCAGCACATGACCAGGTTGTACTTGCAGCATGGCTTGATAGATCATCAAGTTATCGCCGGGACGGGTTCTGACCGTCAACGCAGTGCCTACCAGCTTGCCGGTGCGATTAAATCGATGCAAACCTTGTATGCCTTCGCGTCGGCCCAGGTTGTCACTAAGATGAGGGGTCACTATGCCAGCTAGTGCGGCCAGGATGCTGGAGTCCGCAACAGGTGACGGTGGATAAATTCGATTACCGGAAAGAGGGGGCGCCATGATGCTAAGTAAATCCTTGCTCGCGTTGTCAACAGGGGATCCATACTCAGATTTTTTCACTGATGTTAAAAGAGAATAATATTGACGGTTTGTCATTCCTTAAGGGAATGAAGCTGGAGGGCCGCTGAAACCGGGGCTAGTGGCACCGGTCCGTATCTGCCTTGGTTTTAGTATTAAGGGTATATCCCTAGACGGCTAAGACCTTTTGGCAGGCAGAAAAAACCTGAGCGATGCTGATGGACTGGATGTCGGTTGTGCCATTGGTAGGGGTTACCGAGGCCGAATTGTCACGGCTCCAGAACCATTCCAGGTTAGGTTCATTGAATAATCCTACATAAGGCCTGCAGGTATTTTGCGCTAGATGCGACGGGCCGCAGTCATTGGCCACAATCAGGCGGCTGTGTAAGGCCACATAGGCAATATCTGCAATCGGTTGCGAGATCAGCAACTGAAAATCCGGCCGTGCCAGGCTTTGCAAATAGGCTGTTTCCTCGACTTCGGCAGGCCCCAGAATAAAACAGAAGCTAGCGTCCTGACCCAAGACTGTTTTCAGCTGATCAGCCAGCGCCACATAGTTGCGCACGCCCCATCGCTTGAATTGCCCTGCACCACCGCCTGGCATCATCACGACGTCAGCAGTTGACGTGGATGCCTGGGCGCCAGCCGCGATAGCGGCCATGCAACCACGCGCCGCTACTTCAGGCGCAAAGTCGTAAGTCCTGCGTAGCAGGTTCAAGTTGGCCAGGCCTATGTATTCATCCATGTCTTTAGGCCAGGAATGATTCCAGACAAAGTCCGTGACACGTTGGTTCTTGAAGCCCAAGCGTAATGCAGGCCAGCGCAGCAAGGCCAGTGCCCCGTATTTTTCACTGGAGTGATGCAAAGCCATGACCAGATTGGTCTTTTTTGTAATGGCGCGATACTTGTCGATAAAGCGATCTGCCTGGATAAATTCGTCCACCCAGGGTAAATCGGCGTAATAGGCCTGGACCGGATCATGAGCCACGACCCGAATTTTGTGGTCCGGGCGACATTGTTTTAGTTGGTACAGCAAAGGATAGGCTGCCAACTGATCACCAAAATACTGCATGCTGCGAAGAAAAACCACACTATCAGACATTAAGATATCGCCTTGTTGTTTTGAGTTGTGCAATCATTTTCAGGGTCGGAGAGCGTCATAAATAACGCCACAAACATGACGTAGAACCCTATGGTGTGCATACGTCTGAACATTAGTTCGGTAATGCCGAATATGGCGAAGCCCAGACAAAACGCTATGCCCATCGCCGCCGCAGCGCGTGCTTCGGGACTGCGTCCTGGGCCTAGCCGCCTGGCAAAATACCAGACTGGCGCCAAGTAAATTAGCAATAGTCCCAATGCTCCTGGCAGGCCAAATGCCGCCAGCGCAAACAGCAGATCATTATGGGGTTCGCCAAAGTATTCAGTAATCACAAATTCGGACACTAGCCCTTTGGGGTAAGACTCCGTCTTTAGCACGTCAGGGAAACGACTACCATCCCCTATGCCTACCCAAGGGTGTTGTTTGAACATATCGATAGAAGCGCGCCATAACTGCAAGCGGACACAGACTGAAGTAAGGCTGGTGCTGCCTTCACCACGGCATTCAGCGATTTCTTTGTATGCCATTGCGGTGCGGTCACGCAAGGCATCGCTTGACGCAAATACGCCTGCGGCCACTACTAAACCTATCAGCGTACAGGCTAGTAGGCGTCCTAAGTGGCGGGAGCGTGAAAATAGGATCACCCCCAACAAAATAAACAGGGGCATGGCCACCCAGCCTGATCGCGTTTGCGTCAGCATAAAGCCGCCAAAAATAATCGCGCTAGTTAGAAGTTTGAAAATTCGCTCAGTACGTGGCCAAGATGTTAAAGGCCAGTTAATGGAAAACACACTGATCATGCTAAGTATCAGCATGAAGTTCCCATAGGTGACCGCGTTATGAAAGGGGGTGTCTGGCCGTACAAATGTGGGCCAAGTTAGCTTGAACACCAGCACAGTAGACACTAGCCCCGCCACGTATACGCCCCAGACGGATTGTTGCAATAACTTCCGGTCTATCTGGGGTAAGGCCAGCAGCAACAGCCACAGCCCCAGGAAAAAGCGTAATGCCCCTTCCCCATTGGTTCCAGCCCAGTGACCATAGGCCAAAGACGATAGCGTTACTGCCAGAAGTAGAATGCTGTAGCTGATAATTAATGGCTGATAACGTGTGGATAGCGCGCCCGCCCCGGCAAAGCGCTGGGTGGACAGCATAGCCAAAGCGACAATCAAGCAGGCATAAAATAGCGCGCTGGGCGCATCGGCGCTATTCAGGTTGGCCAGTGGGATCAGGGCGTATAAAACAATCAGGATGTATTTCAACATAGCACTAGCCAATATAAAGGCGGCCATGCCGCACTGCTGCTAACAATTAGAGACAATCTCCATTTTACGTGATTCTGCCCCCTTAGTATCCACGCTCTGACTTTAGACATTTGTGACGGTTAATTAGCAGACATTAGTGTATTGTTATCGCTTAATCATTTACCACCGAGGTTATTTTGTCCCAAGACGTTATTACATCCCGTAATGCTCCAAAAAAACGCATGATCGTTGCTGTGACGGGGGCGTCGGGTCATATTTACGCCATACGCATGCTGCAGGCTTTACGCCAACTGGATATGGAAACGCACTTGGTCATGTCGCGTTCCGCCATGGTGGCCTTAGCCTACGAAAGCGATATGAAAGTGGCCGACGTCAACGCCTTGGCAGACCATGTGCATGCGAATGATGACGTGGCGGCATCCATATCCAGCGGATCGTTTCGTGCCCACGGCATGATAGTCGCGCCTTGTTCGGTCAAAACCTTGGCTGAAATCGCGACCGGCGTGTGTAGCACCCTGGTGTCGCGGGCTGCCGATGTGACCCTGAAAGAGCGCCGCCGCCTGGTACTGATGGTGCGTGAAACCCCTTTGCATCTGGGCCATTGCCGCAATATGGTGGCTGCCACCGAAATGGGCGCCATCATTATGCCGCCCGTACCCGCGTTTTATCCCATGCCTAAAACGATAGACGAGCTGGTGGACCATACCGTGGGTAGGGCGCTGGATTTGTTTGACCTGGAAGCTGGATTGGTTAAGCGCTGGAAGGATACGGATTAGCCGAGCGCAGCTTCAGCGCACTCTATTTATCAGTTAGGACAGAGGAAACATGCAGAAATTTCTTCCCATAGTGTTGCTGGTTTTGTCTAACGTATTTATGACCTTCGCATGGTATGGGCATCTGCGCTATCCCAGCAGCCCCTTGCTTAAGGTGGTCTTAATTAGTTGGTCTATCGCGCTGCTAGAGTACTGCTTGGCCGTTCCTGCCAATCGTATTGGGCATGCTGTTTATAGCGCTGCCGAACTAAAAACCATGCAAGAGGTGATTACATTGATAATATTTGCTGGTTTTTCAGTTTTCTTTTTAAAAGAGAATCTGACTATTAACCATGGGATTGGTTTTGGCTTGATTGCATTAGGTGCCTTTTTCGTGTTCCGCTCGCCGTTTTAACAGACAGACTGTTGCTGTGAAAATTTTTTACAGCAGCACTAACCACTATTGACAAAGATAAGACGCATTAGTATATTGACTTACGCCGAATCGTGGTTAAACGCCCGTATTTCGCGCCAGTTTTTGTAATACCAGTCAAACCATTACGCATCCGCTGTCAATGCTGCCAGCTAGGTGCAGGGCAAAAAAGCCCCACCAGGACCTTATCCGTCTTGGTGGGGCTTTTTTGTTTTTTGCTTTTACAAGGCTGAAAGAAGGGCGGCGGCGTGTGTGCATGTGGTGGGGATGGAGCTGCGTGTGCCACAAGCTAGGAAGTAAATGGCTGTAGATCAAAAATATAAATCCTAAGGAGACATAACTATGACACAGGTATCACGACGCCGATTTCTTCAAACCAGTGGAGCGTTTGCTGCAATCAGTACTTTTCCCGGACTGGTAAGGGCGCAACCAGCAGGGGTGACAGCCGATAAGGTGAGGCTGGGTTTGCTGCATTCCTTAACCGGAACCTTTGCCATTGCAGAAGTAGCACAGATAGATGCTGAAAAGATGGCTATTGAAGAGATCAACGCCGCTGGTGGGGTGTTGGGGCGACAAATTATTCCCTACCTTGAAGATGGTGGCAGCGAAAGCCCAATTTTTGCCGAGAAGGCCAAAGTGCTGTTACGCAGGGATAAAGTCGTTGCCATCATTGGTTGCTACTCATCAGCCCACCGCAAAGCGGTGCTTCCTGCCATCAACCAAGCTAAAAGCCTTTTGTATTACCCCACCTATTTTGAAGGCCAAGAGCAGGATAAACATTGTTTGTACACGTCTCAGGAAGCAACGCAGTCGGTGGTTGCCGCTATTACCTGGATGGCACGCGAACGGGGTAAGAAGTTCTTCCTGGTAGGTTCAAACTATATCTACCCGGTTACCTGCAACAAAATTGCCAAGCCGGTTATTCAAAGCCTGGGTGGCACGGTGTTAGGCGAAGAGTACGCCCCTTTGGGTCACACCGAGTTTTCCTCCATTATCAATAAAATCAAAGAAGCCAAACCGGATTGCATCTACAGCACCGTGGTGGGTGGAAGTAACGTGGCTTTCTATAAGCAGCTTAGGGCGGCGGGTCTGGATGGCACAAAAATCACCTTGTTGTCCACCGTGGTTTCGGAGAACGAAGTGGAAGGCATAGGCAAGGAAAACGCTGTTGGTTATCACGCCTGCATGGGTTATTTTCAATCACTGGATAGCCCTGAAAATGCCCGTTTTGTAAAAGCCTTCAAGGACAAATACGGCCAGGACAGAGTCGTGGGCGACCCCATGCAGTGTGCATATAACTCGGTATATCTTTGGAAAAATGCAGTTGAAAAAGCAGGCTCGTTTGAGCCCGCGGACGTGATGGCCGCCAGTGCGGGGCTAAGTATTGATGCCCCCGAAGGTACTGTGCGTTTCGATATGGAAAACCACCACGTGTGGAAGAAGGTCCGGGTAGGCAGGGCACGTGAAGATGGGCAGTTTGATATCGAATACGAAACGCCTGATTTGGTACAGCCCGTACCGTTCCCCAAGCTCTAATTACAGCAGCTCTCTTTTAATGAACAGGATGTCCGGTGGCCGCATGGTCGCCGGATAACAATGCGCACCATCTTACTGGGCTAAGCCAAGCTGTGTAAAAAGCGTGTGTAGAGGAGATAGGGGTGAATCCAGATATTGTTGTAATGCAGGTCTTTAGCGGGCTTAGCTTGTTCACTATCTTGTTGTTGATGTCCCTGGGGTTGGCCATAGTGTTCGGCCTGATGGGCGTTATTAATATGGCTCATGGCGAACTCATGGCGTTAGGTGCCTATGTCACCTATATGGTTGCCTTGTTTTTCCAAAAATTCCTTCCGTCGCTAATGGGTATCTACTTATTTGTGGCTATTTTTGCGGCTTTTGCTGTGACGTTTGCTTTTGGGTATTTGCTAGAGCGTAGTTTTATACGTTGGTTTTATAACCGTCCTCTGGACACCCTGCTTGCTACTTGGGGATTGAGCCTACTACTCCAGCAGTGCTATCGCACCTTCTTTGGGTCTCAGGAAGTTAGCGTGCCCCTGGCGTCTTGGCTAAGTGGCGCCTGGGAACCGACGGCAAGCATACAACTACCCTTGAACCGCATATTTATTATTGGGCTGACCATCATGGTCGCCATAGGTGTTTATTTCCTACTTTATAAAAGCCGCTGGGGACTTAAGGTGCGGGCGGTAACCCAAAATCGTGCCATGAGTGCAGCAGTCGGGATTAATACCAACCGTGTGGACGCGCTGACATTTGCCTTGGGTTCTGGATTGGCCGGCATTGCGGGTAGCGTCTTCACTATGCTGGGATCAACCAACCCAGGTACCGGTCAGCTTTATATAGTGGATTCATTCATTGTTGTGGTGTTTGGCGGTGTGCAAAGCCTGCTGGGTACGGCGCTATCTGCTTTCACGATTGCACAGTCGCAGACCACGCTTGAGTATCTGATGAGTGGTACAGCGGCGAAAGTGACGATATTGCTATGCGTCATTATCACCTTGTATTTCCGGCCTCAAGGGCTGTTTTCATCGAAAGTCAGGGAGTAATCATATGAATAACCGCTCAATGAAAATTTCGATATGGGCCTATGCGCTGCTAGCTGTTGTGTTGGTGGTGGTTTTTCCGCTTTGGTTCGATGCCTACCGTTTAAATATCGTTAGCAAATATCTGGCATTGGGTTTTGTGGCGGTCGGTATTGTTCTGACCTGGGGTTATGGCGGCATTCTTAGTTTGGGGCAGGGCGTATTTTTTGGGATAGGTGGCTATCTGATGGCCATGTTCCTGAAGCTGGAGGCTTCAGCCCCAGATCTACCTGATTTTATGGTCTGGAGCAGTGTTGACGCCCTACCTTTATGGTGGCGGCCATACAGTAGTTTTACTGTAACTTTGCTGTCTATCATTGTCATCCCCGCCGTGCTGGCTTTCGGTTTTGCGTATGCCATTTTTCGTAAGCGGGTCAGTGGTGTTTATTTTGCCATTGTCACCCTGTCGCTGGCGCTGACGTTGTCTGTGCTGATTATCGGACAGCAGGGGGAAACAGGCGGTTCCAATGGAATTACCGATTTCAGCACCCTGCTGGGCCACGACATTCTTAGCGATGAGTCAGTCACTACGCTGTACTTTATCCAACTGGTATTGTTGTTTGGCGTGGCCGCGATAGCCAGCCTGATGATACGCACACGCCTGGGTAAGGTATTGATTGCTATCAGAGATCGTGAAGATCGAGTTCGTTTCTCAGGTTACGACACGGCAATGATCAAGGCATTTGTATTTATGGTGGCCGCGGTATTTGCGTCTATAGGTGGGGCATTTTATACCGTGCAAGTGGGCTTGATTGCTCCTTCCGTGGTAGGTGTTATGTCGTCGGTGGAAATGGTGATCTATGCCGCTGTTGGTGGCCGCTTGTCTGTGCCTGGCGCGATCGTGGGCGCCCTGTTAGTGGGTTTTGCACGTTCCTATTTTTCTGAGTATTTCCCGGAAAGCTGGCTGTTCTTTCTAGGCGCTTTGTTCATTGCTGTGGTCATGATACTTCCCAATGGACTGGCGGATGCCTTTAGCAGAATGTTTACACGCATTGGGAATAGGGGGTATGCAAAATGACTACAGCAATATTTTCGGATCACCGAGATATTCAACTGACCTTAGGGCAGGCACACACTATGGAAACGAACATACTACAAATAGACGCTCTTACCGTCGCGTTTGATGGCTTTAAAGCGCTCAATGATTTAAGTTTAACTATCGCCAAGAATGAGCTACGGGTGATCATTGGTCCTAACGGCGCTGGGAAAACCACATTTCTGGATGTGCTTTGCGGGAAAACCAGACCTAGTAGCGGTCACGTCAGATTCCGAAATCATGATCTTGTGCGACTAGCAGAGCACCAAATTGTTCGTGCCGGAGTTGCGCGAAAGTTTCAGACTCCGTCAACCTATGAGGATCTGACAGTACTGGAAAACTTCGAAATTTCAATACCCAAAGGGCGCGGGGTCTTCGGGTCCTTGTTTTTTCGTCGTGACTCCGAAGTGATGGATAGGGTGCTGGCCATCGCGACTCAGGTTTTTTTAGATAAATCACTAGATACCAAAGCTGGTCAATTAAGTCACGGCCAGAAGCAGTGGCTTGAAATTGGCATGTTACTTATTCAGGACCCTGAACTGTTGTTGCTGGATGAGCCTGTGGCCGGTATGAGCCCTCGTGAGCGTGAGCAAACGGCTCAGTTGTTAATGGCAATTGCCCCGGGAAAATCCATAGTACTGATTGAGCATGACATGGAGTTTGTGAGAAGTATTGCCCGTACTGTGACGGTTATGCATCAGGGGTCTGTACTTTGCTCGGGCAGCCTGGCCGACGTGCAGAATAATGCACGTGTTATCGAGGTCTATCTTGGCGCCTAAGGAGGCGATATGCTGAAAGCCAGTCAATTGAATGTGTATTACGGGCAGAGCCACATCGTCCGCGATGTGTCTTTAAGCTTAGGCAATAATGAAGCGGTGGCTATCATGGGGCGCAATGGGATGGGTAAAACCACTCTGCTGAAGTCCATTATTGGCATGCTGCCTCTGCGCAGTGGCACGCTGACGCTTGAAGAACACGAAATCCAGGATAAACCCAGCTATGAGCGAGTTGCCCGCGGTTTAGCCTTTGTTCCTCAGGGACGCATGATCTTTCCCTTGCTCACAGTACGGGAAAACATTCTTACCGGCCTTGAAACGACACAGTCCCGCGAAATACCTGATTACATACATAAGTACTTCCCTGTACTAAAGGAAATGGAGCATCGCAAAGGAGGCAATCTTTCAGGAGGACAGCAGCAAATGCTGGCTATTGCCAGGGCACTGGTGTCAAATCCAAAAGTCCTTATCTTGGATGAGCCCACAGAGGGAATACAACCATCAATTATTAAGGAGCTGGCACGTACTTTGGTGGCATTACGCCAAGAGCGCAAGTTGGCAATTATTGTGTCAGAACAGGTGCTTAGCTTTGCTATCGAAGTGGCAGACCGTTTCCTGGTGATCGATCGTGGTGAAATCGTCAACGAGAAAAAGAAAGGCGATGCTGATCTTGAAGATATACGCGCTTTCTTGACGGTGTAGGGTGTTAAGGGGCTGGGCCCATACCTGAACGGTTGGTATCAGTCTCGCGCCTGTCAGGAAGGAATGATTACCAGTAGGAGACAACGTATTATGGCTAATCATGATCCAGTTCGGGTGGGCATTCTGTTTTCAAAAACAGGGCTT
>JAGOAJ010000051.1 GCA_017983955.1 Burkholderiaceae bacterium | reverse complement strand
TAGGTGTGAAGTTCAGTCAGCAGGAAGGTCAGTTTCACTATGGTGGTTGACAAAAAGTTGCTGGGAACGGCAGACGTGTAGTTGTAATAATTACGCGGCTGGTGCATTAAACGATGACATGCTTCTATAAAATTCAACGTCGCACGCGGGATAGCAGCCAGTCTGGGAAAAAGCGGGCTATGCGCCACACCACTTTTTTGCCAAACCGGGCCTGCCCCGGCGACCTTATGACCCAGAAGCTGAAACCCAGGCAGTACAATGAGTGCTTTCTGGCCCAACGGAAACGCATCCATTGCATCTCTACGTTAGGCGGTTTATCAGCTTCTATAGGCTGACGCGATTATATGCTGTTTTCACCCATGTACACAATGTTAACGACAAAAGACCCCATGCCCAGTGTCCGTTATGTAGAAATTGGCCCCGAACAGGCCGGACAACGCATTGATAACTTCCTGGTGAAGTTATGCAAAGGCGTACCAAAAAGTCATCTATACAAGGCTTTGCGCAGTGGCGAAGTTCGTGTGAATAAGGGCCGCATCAGTGCCGACTATCGTTTGGATACCGGCGATACTGTGCGTATCCCACCCATACGCTTGCCTAAGGCAGACGAAACGCGGGTAGTACCTGCCGCGGTATTCCCCGTGGTGTACGAAGATGATGTCTTGCTGGTCATTAACAAGCCGGCCGGTGTTGCGGTACATGGCGGTAGCGGCGTGTCCTTTGGCGTTATCGAACAGTTGCGCGCGGCCCGACCCGATAGTCCTCTTCTGGAGCTAGGCCATCGTCTGGATCGCGATACATCAGGTTTGCTGATGATCGCTAAAAGTCGCAAAGCGCTGGTGGCGTTGCACGAGATGCTGCGTCAGGGGGTGGGTCGCAAGCATTACCAGGCGCTGGTGACTGGTGATTGGGTTAACGATAAACAACACTTGAAGCAGCCGCTATTAAGATGGCTGACCGCTTCGGGCGAACGGCGCGTCAAGGTTGATCCTGAAGGCAAGGCCGCTCACACCATTATTACGCTGTTGCGTCGCTTTGGCCGTTACAGTTTGGTGGATGCCGAATTGCGTACGGGCCGCACCCATCAGATACGCGTGCATTTGGCGAATAGCGGTTTCCCTATTGTGGGCGATGATAAATACGGGTCCGACGAAGTGCGCGCCCATTTTGTGCGACTGGGATTTAACCGTATGTTCTTGCATGCCTGCCGACTGGAAATCCCCCATCCGATAACAGGCGAACCGCTGGTGCTGACGGCAGATTTGCCGCCCGCCTGCGCACAGCTTATTAAGACCCTGGAGCGTAGTTCATGAAAAAATATGGTGCTGTAATTTTCGATTGGGATGGCACGGTCATGAACTCCACCCATTCCATCGTGTCGGCCATACAGTCGTCCTGTGCTGACCTGGGCCTGCCCGTGCCATCGGATAGCGAGGCCAGTTGGGTCATAGGGATGTCGTTGGAAAGCGCCTTGTACCGCTGCGTACCCACCCTAACTGCCGATCAAGTGCCTTTATTCATAGACCGATATCGCCATCATTATTTTGGTAGCGACCAAGACATTAAATTGTTCGACGGTGTGGTGGATTTATTCCAGACCTTGCAAACCCGCCAGATCAAACTGGCCGTGGCCACGGGCAAAAGCCGCAGCGGCCTGGACCGCGTGTTGGGCACCACTGGATTGGGGCGTTATTTTGATGCCACCCGCTGCGCCGACGAAACCCGTGGCAAGCCTGATCCGACGATGCTGTTTGAAATAATGACACAGTTAAAATTGGAACCAGAGCAGGTTTTGATGGTCGGAGATACTACCCATGATATTCAAATGGCCGTGAATGCGGGCGTCGATAGCATGGCGGTTACCTACGGTGCGCACGACATTCCTACTCTGGAAAGCGCCGCGCCTACTGTCATGGTGGCCAGTGTGCCGGAGATGCAATCTTGGCTGCTAGACCGGCTTTGACGCATTGCAGTTCTGTGTGCGTTGTTAACCAAGGATAACCATGTCCAAATTACGTCTGCCCAAAATACCTGCCACGCAGATTACTCCCGAGGCGGTCTGGTCATCGCGCCGCGACTGGCTGCGCCAGGCCGGTATGGGCGCTTTAGCGCTGGGCGCTGGCCATATATTGCCCGCTTGGGCCGCTGACGACCCTGCGGTCTCTAACTCCAGCGCACTGGCCGATCAGCTAACGTCTGAACGCGATATCACGTCGTATAACAATTTTTATGAATTTGGCACCGGTAAGTCTGACCCGCATGACTACGCCGGCAAGATGAAGCTGTCGCCCTGGACCCTAAGTGTCGAAGGCGAAGTCGCCAAGCCCCAGGTTTTCGATCTGGATAAGTTGAAACAGCTGGCCGCCATCGAAGAGCGTATCTACAGGATGCGCTGTGTTGAAGGTTGGTCCATGGTCATTCCCTGGAACGGCTATTCGCTGTCCAATTTGCTGAAGGTGGTAGAGCCCACCAGCAAGGCCAAGTTCGTGGAATTTACTACTGTCATGCAGCCTGAAGCCATGCCAGGGTTGAAGCGCCGGATTATTAATTGGCCCTATATTGAAGCCTTGCGCATAGACGAAGCTGTCCACCCTTTGACTACGTTGGTTTTTGGCGTATACGGCAAAGACCTGTTAGGGCAGAACGGCGCGCCTGTGCGCGTGGCGATACCCTGGAAATATGGCTTCAAGTCCGGTAAATCTATAGTCCGCATACGCTTGCTGGAACAGATGCCCTTGACCAGTTGGGTCGATGTGGCGCCCGAAGAGTACGGTTTCTATGCCAACGTGAACCCACATGTGCCACATCCGCGCTGGAGTCAAGCCACAGAACGTCGTATTGGCGACAGCATGTTCGCCCCTAAGGTCGATACCTTGATGTTTAACGGCTATGGCGATCAGGTCGCCTCGCTGTATACCGGCATGGATCTTAAGCGTAATTACTGATGGTCGAGCAACCCAAGCGGTGGACTTCGACCAGTGTGGGGCGCTTCAAGCCTGTGGTTTTTCTGGCTGGGCTATATCCGGCCTTGCGCTGGGTATGGTTGGGCCTGTCTGGCGGCCTGGGGGTTAACCCACCTGAGTTTCTAATCCGGTCGTCGGGACTGTGGGCGTTGGTGTTGCTGGTGTTGACGCTGGCTGTGACGCCGGTGCGTCGTTTACTACGTCAACCCGCGCTGGTGCGCCTGCGCCGCATGCTGGGTTTGTTTGCCTTTTTTTATACCGTGCTACATGTTTTGGGCTGGGCTTGGTGGGAACGAGGGTGGTCGCTGGCGTCCATGTGGGACGATACCCTGCAGCGTACCTTTATTACCGTGGGCGTGGCTGCTACTTTACCCATGCTGCTGTTGGCGTTAACGTCCACCCAGGGCTGGATGCGTCGTCTGGGCCGTCATTGGCAAACCCTGCATAGACTGGTGTACGGGGTAGCGGCCTTGTCTGTATGGCATTTTTGGCTGGTCAGGGCCGGGAAAAATGACTTTTCCGAGCCCTATCTGTATGGCGTTATCCTGGCACTGCTGCTGGGCAGCAGGCTATGGCGTAATTAAGGCTTTGGCGATTGCCATGGTCTGGGCGTCGGGCTGGCCGTCGTAAATAGCCGGCCGATAATGCATCTGGAAGGCCGCAATCACATTGCGTGTTGCCTTGTCCAGTACACCACTGGTGGGGACGGTATAGCCCAGGCGATTCAGTTGGGTTTGCAACCATGCAATCGTGGGTAGGCCCTTAACAGCAAATTCCTGTAGATGGGTTTCTACCTTGTTGGGGTCGTACCAGCGGCCCAGGCCGTGGCTGGCCAGTTCCGCCCATGGGAACAAGGGGCCAGGATCAATTTTTCGCTGTGGGGAAATATCGCTGTGGCCAATAATATTATGTGGCTTGATCTGGTGTCTAGCCACGATCTGGTTCAGCAAGGTAATTAGGGTGTTTATCTGGGCTTTGGGGTAGGGCGCCCACTGGCCGTCTTGCTTGCCCTGATTGACGATTTCCACCCCTATGGAAGCTGAGTTCAGGTCGGTGCGGTCAAACCACTGGCTGACACCAGCGTGCCAGGCGCGGCGGCTTTCATCGACCAGTTCGTAAACATGGGGTTGTGGATGATCGGTGATCAGGTAGTGGCTACTAACGTTCATTTCTGAAAGTATTTTCAGGGATGCCAGGTTACCGGTGGCGGTGTAGTGCAGCACCAGGAACTCAACCCGGCTATTTTGGCTTTTGGCTTGTATGCTGCGGTCTATGGTTAGTCCGCCAGGACGCTGGGTGCTGCAAGCGCCTAACAGCATGATGAAAATTATCGAAAGGCAGCGTCGCATGGCGGGTTCCAGGGCTTAAGTAGGGTTAACAGGCCCTAGGCCAGAAAAAGGAAAATGGCGGGTTGTTTGGCCAGGCTGGGGGTGGGGCGCGACTTCCATTCGGATACGCTACAGGTTTGCACCCATTCCTGTTCGGTAGTCAACGACCGTGCAACGCATAAACGCGTGTTGCCTTTCAGCGCCGATAGCAGAGTGGCCAACATGGCGTCGTTGCGATACGGGGTTTCAATCAAGATTTGCGTTTGCTGATGTTTATGTGAATCGCTTTCCCAGGCTTTTAGCTGTAACGCCCGTTCAGCGGGGTTAACTGGCGCATAGCCATGAAAGGCAAATCGTTGACCTTCCAGGCCGCTGGCCATCAGGCTAAGTAAAATAGATGACGGACCCACCCAGGGTACTACCCTTAGGTTCATGGCATGGGCCACGGACACCACTTTGGCGCCCGGGTCGGCCACGGCAGGGCAGCCGGCTTCTGATACCAGGCCTATGTCTTGGCCAGCCAGCAGTGGCTGCAGCCACTTGCGTATTTGGGTGTTATCCACCTTATTGTCCAGGGTGTAAATGGTGATTTCCTGGAGAGGCTTGGCCGTGCCTATCAATTTTAGAAAGGCGCGCGCTGTCTTGGCGTTCTCGGCAATATAAATACTTAGCTGGCTGGCCAGTTCACGGGCGGCGGTAGGCAGCCAGATCGCTGGATCGGCATCGCCCAGGCCAACGGGGATCAGGTGTAGTTTTCCGGAGGTTGCTTTCATGCTTGTTCCGCTGTGGTGTAGGTCAAAGGATTGACGTTAAACGACCGTAGCATGCGGCTTAGGGCGATCAAGGGTAGGCCTATGATGGCGGTAGGGTCATCCGAGCGCATGCTGTCCATCAGGGCTATGCCCAGGCTTTCGGCTTTGGCGCTACCTGCTGTGTCCCAGGGTTGTTCGCGGTGCAGATACTGGGTGATCTCATCGGGCTGCAGGGTGCGGAACTGGCATAGCGTGACCACATTATCGGTTAGTTGGCGCTGGCCGTCGCTGACGCAAAGCGCGCTATGAAACTCTACCGTTTGTCCGCTAAGCTGACTAAGTTGAGCGTAGGCATTTTCGTAGTTGCCAGGTTTTCCTATGGGGTGCCCATGTAGGGTGGCGACCTGATCCGATCCTATCACTAGGGCGCCAGGGTGGGCGGGTGCTACCGCTGCTGCCTTTTCTATGGATAGGCGCAGCGCCAGGGCGATGGGTGTTTCGCCAGGCAAGGGGCTTTCGTCTATATTGGGGGATATGGCCTGAAAGGGTATGCCTAATCTGCCCAGCATATGTTGTCGGTAGCGCGAACTTGACGCAAGGATGAGACGCATAGTGTGTTTTCTAAGGGTTGGGTTTGACTGTCAGTAGTCTGACGCGGTATATTCTAATGCTTTCTAGCTTGGCGACACATATGGTGTGCGTCGGTTGTCGAAGGGTATTACATGCAGTATGTTGACACAAACGAGGTAACCCGTTTGGGCCAGGTAGTATCGGGCCAAACTCCGGTAGCCCGGTTTGTACGGCTAATTGAAGACTTGCCGCCGCAGCCAGAAGGCTTGGTGACATGGTCTATCACAGGCAGCAGTGATCTTCACGGACAGCGCTTTTTAGCCCTGCATGTTCAGGGCGACCTGACCCTGGAGTGCCAGCGTTGTATGGGAACCATGGTTTGGCCCATAGATTCGCACAGCACACTGGAAGTCGTCAGGACGCAGGAAGCCCTGGAGATCGAAGACGATAAGGATCTTGCCGATCCTGATGATGTCATCGAGCGTATCATGGGCTCACCCCGTCTAGATGTACTTGAGCTGGTCGAGGACGAGCTAATACTCAGTTTGCCTTACGTGGCTAAGCATGATGCTTGTCCAACAGCCCCTAGGCTGCAGGACGCGCCAGACGACGATATAGATACCGGCAGGCCATCACCGTTCGCGGTGTTGGGTCAGCTAAAGAAAGATTAACCTTACCGAAACAATTTACGGGCAGTATCGCGTACAATAGCGACCCGTTTACAGGAGTCATCATGGCTGTTCAGCAAAACAAAAAGAGCCCGTCACGTCGCAACATGCGCCGCTCTCACGATTTTCTTACTGCACCCGCTACGGCTATCGAGCCCACCACTGGCGAACTGCATCTGCGTCACCACATCAGCCCTAACGGCTTTTACCGTGGCCGTAAAGTCTTGAAAACAAAGAACGACGAATAAAACGTTGTTGCTGCGGTCTGATTTAGATTGCGCCTAATGCAAGAAACTACGGTACGCATCGCCATTGATTGTATGGGCGGTGATTTTGGCTTACCCGTAACTGTTCCGGCCGCCTGTCAATTTGCCAGGCAATATCCCGATACGCGATTTTTGCTTGCGGGTGATGCCGCGTCCATACAGGACGCCATCAGGGCTGGGGATCAGTTAGATAGGGATTGGTACGAAATCCTGCCTGCCTCCGAGGTCGTCTCCATGGACGATACGGTCGAGGTCGCTTTGCGCCGCAAAAAAGACTCATCCATGCGTGTTGCGGTCCAGTCCGTCAAGGACGGTAGGGCCGATGCATGTATTTCTGCTGGAAATACCGGCGCCTGGATGGCGATTTCGCGCTATGTGCTAAAAACACTGGATGGCATAGACAGGCCAGCCATTGCCACGTCTATACCTAATCAGCAGGGTGGGGCTACCATCATGCTGGATCTGGGCGCCAACGTTGATTGCAGCGCCGAACACCTATTGCAGTTCGCCATTATGGGTTCGGCCCTGGCATCCATCGTCGATCGTCATGCGCATCCTACGGTGGGTTTGCTTAATATTGGTCAGGAAGTCATCAAGGGCAACGAAGTGGTCAAGCGGGCCGCGGAACTGCTGCGCGCCAGCGGCCTGAACTTCTATGGCAATGTCGAAGGCGACGATATCTGTAAAGGCACTGTCAATGTGGTGGTGTGCGACGGCTTTGTCGGCAATGTGGTCCTGAAATCGCTGGAAGGTCTGGCGAAAATGGTCGCTTCCATGCTGCGCGCCGAATTCACCCGTGATGGACTGTCCATGGCGGCTGGCCTGATGGCCAAGCCGGTGTTGAACCGCCTGCGTGATCGTGTCGATAACCGTCGTTACAATGGCGCTGCTTTACTGGGTTTGCGTGGTATTGTCATAAAAAGCCACGGTTCCGCCGATGTCTATGCATTTTCCTGTGCCCTACAAAGGGCGCGCGATGCTGTACGCAAGGGCTTGCTAAGCGGCACCACGCAAGCCATAGACCAACTTCGACTCAGCCTGAATGGGGCTACGCCCCAGGCGGCGAAGATTTCCAACGATTTATCTGATCCTGCGCCATAGCACAGGTGTATGGAAGCTACTATGCCTTATGCCAAGATAATTGGGTCGGGTGGTTATTTGCCACCTCGGGTTGTATCCAATGACGAGCTTGCCGCCGACCTGGCGACGCGACACATAGAAACCTCTGATAGCTGGATAGTATCGCGTACTGGCATACATCAGCGCCATATCGCCGATCCCGGTGTAACGACCAGTCAGCTGGCCACCAAGGCCGCGCAGGCGGCGTTACAGGATGCAGGGATATCGGCCAGTCAGCTGGACTTGATCATTGTTGCCACGTCCACCCCCGATTTTATTTTCCCCAGTACAGCGTGTCTGGTGCAGGCCAACCTGGGAAACCAGGGTGCGGCAGCCTTTGACGTGCAAGCCGTATGCAGCGGCTTTGTCTATGCCCTGACCACTGCTGAGGCTTTCATTAAGGCGGGGCGCGCCAAGACCGCGCTGGTGATAGGTGCCGAAGTGTTCTCCGGCATATTGGACTGGAGCGACCGCAGCACCTGCGTGCTGTTTGGCGACGGCGCTGGCGCCATGATATTGCAGGCTTCAGACGAGCCCGGCATCATAGGCGCCCAGTTGCGTGCCGATGGCGGTCAGAAAGACGTCTTGTACGCGGCGGGTAACGTCGCGCATGGCCAGGTGGTGGGTGATCCCTTCCTGCGTATGGATGGTCAGGCCGTCTTCAAGCTAGCGGTTACTTCACTGGCTAAATCAGCCCAAGAGGTCTGCGACGAGGCCGGTGTCAGCCTGCAGGATATTACCTGGATGGTGCCGCACCAGGCGAATGTGCGCATTATCAATTTCCTGGGTCGCAAGCTGGGCATAGATCCTGAAAAAGTTGTAGTTACTGTCGACAAGCATGCCAATACCTCGGCCGCCAGCGTGCCGCTGGCTTTTGATGTGGCGCGTCGCGACGGACGTATTAAATCCGGGGACCTGGTCATGCTGCAAGGCGTGGGCGGTGGGTTCACCTGGGGCTCTGTACTGGTAAGGATGTAAGGTAGGTCATGAAAATTGCATTTGTATTTCCCGGTCAGGGGTCGCAGTCTGTCGGTATGCTGGATGCCTGGGGCGATAACGCCGCCGTGGCCGCTACCGTAGCGCAAGCCTCGCAGGCTTTGGGTCAGAATCTTGGGCGTCTGATTGCCGAAGGCCCAGCTGATGCACTTAACCTGACCAGCAACACCCAGCCTGTCATGCTGACAGCGGCGGTAGCTGTATACAACGCCTGGCTAGCTGCCGGCGGTAACGCGCCAGCGCTGGTCGCAGGCCATAGCCTGGGCGAATACTCTGCCTTGACGGCGGCTGGCTCGTTGCAATTGGACGATGCAGTGCGTTTGGTGCGTATACGCGCCGATGCCATGCAAGCCGCTGTGCCAGTGGGCACAGGTGGTATGGCCGCGATACTGGGATTGGATGATGATGTTGTTCGTGGCGTGTGCGCTCAGGCAGCCCAGGGGCAGGCCGTGGAGGCCGTCAACTTCAATGCGCCTGCTCAGGTAGTGATTGCAGGCCACAAAGACGCTGTAGAGCGCGCTTGCGAACTCGCCAAGGCGGCAGGCGCCAAACGCGCTTTGGTCTTACCTGTATCCGCTCCCTTCCATTCCAGCTTGTTGCAGCCTGCTGCGCTGGTGCTGCAGGGCGCGCTTAGCGATATTGCGGTGGCAATACCTGGCATACCTTTGATAAATAACGTGGATGTTGCTTGCGTAACGGACACAGCGGCCATCAAGGATGCTTTAATACGCCAAGCGTGGCATCCAGTACGCTGGGTGGAAACGATACAGGCCATGAAAGCTCAGGGCATCACACATGTGGTTGAATGCGGTCCTGGCAAGGTGCTCAACGGCCTGACCAAGCGCATAGACCGTGATTTGATCGGATTGGCAATTACTGATCCGGCTTCTTTGCAGTCTGCCTTAGAAACTTTACAAGGGTAATGTCCATGCAAGAACAACAACTACAGGGCAAAATCGCCCTGGTCACTGGCGCAACCCGTGGCATAGGCAAGGCCATCGCCCTGGAGCTGGCCTCCCGTGGTGCTACCGTTATTGGTACGGCAACTTCTGATGCCGGGGCGCTTGCGATCACTGAAATGCTGGCTGAACAAGGCGGGCGTGGTGTGGTCTTGAACGTCAATGATGCCGCTGCCTGTGATGCGCTGGTTACCGAGCTGGCCAAGACCGACGGCGGTCCTGACATACTGGTGAATAACGCTGGTATTACCCGTGACAACCTGGCCATGCGTATGAAAGACGACGACTGGCAGGATGTTATTGATACGAACTTGTCCGCAGTGTTCCGCTTGTCGCGTGCTGTGACCCGCAATATGATGAAGGCCCGTTGGGGTCGCATCATTAACATCACGTCGGTGATAGGGTCTAGTGGCAATGCTGGGCAGGCTAACTACGCCGCTGCCAAGGCAGGGGTAGCTGGTATGGCTCGTGCGCTGGCACGCGAACTGGGTAGTCGCAACATTACCGTTAACTGCGTGGCGCCTGGTTTTATAGAAACCGATATGACGCGCGCACTGAATGAGACACAAACTGCTAATATCCTGGGCCAGATACCTTTGGGCCGCCTGGGATCTGCTAATGATATCGCTTGCGCGGTGGCCTTTTTGGCTGGCCCGCAAGCAGGGTACATTACAGGGACGACACTGCACGTCAATGGCGGGATGTACATGTAACACTGAACAGAGTCCCTACCTAGGGTAAAATCTGTTTAATTTTGTGGTATTCCGTCCTTTTTGCTGTATATTCGCAGCAAAATCAATTGCATGGCGGTAATGCTGTTTTTTTTGTCATAGCCTCTCACCAATACTATTTTCGTTTGGCTATAATTCGCGGGAATTTTCCCCACTTGGAGATCTGCATGGAAAGCATCGAACAGCGCGTCAAGAAGA